>JASMLX010000176.1 GCA_030748495.1 Candidatus Poribacteria bacterium
AATAAAGGACAGCTAGGTGAAGGAAAGGGTGGATTTGTCCTAAGCTCAGCCAATTGAAATGGCTTGATGATCTGTGGTCCAATCAGTGGCTGGTAAAAGTTTACGGCGACAGCTCGACAGCTATTTCTTGGCTATGCCACGAATGGGAGGCTTTAGAAAAAGCGATCCTGTAATTTTTCCACCTGAAAACGATTCTGGATAAATCCGAAATCGCTTTCGTTTTCACCGCGTCAGCTGATACGAATAGCCGTCTAAACGAGCGTTTGTGATCTGTTGTGTTCTGGCCAATGGTGGGTGTGCTGCACAATAGAAGATCAGGATGACTTGACGTTGATTAGGTTGCCATTTTTAGGTTACGTATTAAACATACAATTGGATGCTAAATGTAGTTGATATGAAATTGAAAGCCAAGAAGAAACAACTAAACAATCTGAAGATCTAAATTAAGATGAAGCAATGAGATACAATGGCTGGTTTCCAAGGGCTGGAGTCCATTCAGATTTGGGGAATTGGAAAGAGAAAGGGTTAATCAGAGCGGTGTGAGGAAGATTAGTTCGGATTATTTAAAAATAAGCTGAAAGATAGCAATGGCAGGGGTTAAGAGCCAAGAGAAGGAGATTCAGAATCTGTCAGACATCAGATTGGATGGTAGGAAGCACTTTACAGGTTTTGGTGTTTATGACACTTTAGTTTCAACTTAGGTTTGATGTCCTGGGGGCAGACTAAGCAGATGCTGATCCGACTCTGACGAGAGATGGTAGGCACAATCCCCCAAAGCAAAAGAAATAAGAATACCAATCAATCTTACCCTACCGCTAGTTGAGCCTCTATGATTTTTTGATATAGTGTTGCCTCTTTGATAAGGTCCTGAAAAGGGGAATTTACTGTAACTTGAGCTTCATTAAAATCATTAATAGACCTTTTCATCATAGCCAAAATGGTCCTGAATTCGAAAGGCTGCCATTTTGGATTTGCTGGTAGGGACAGGATTTGCTATAATCTGAATGCCCTCAAAAGACAGCCTTTTAATCGTGCTATTGTGGAATCTCACTGCTGCTAATGCAGCCTTTGGCCTTCAGGGGAAAGGAGAAGAAGGAAATCAAATGGCAGAAGAACAAGCTATCGTTGATCACTCATCAAATAGTCCAAAGAAAGTTGATGGAGGGTGTTTACCCGACTGGGAGTTAGCTGAGTTGCCAGCTCCACCGCCGTTTCAGTTCGGTCGTGCATTTCGAGGTGTTCTTGGTCCTGGCATTATTGCTTTAGGAGCATCAATTGGTAGCGGTGAATGGTTGTTAGGCCCAAAAATTACTGTCCAGTATGGTGGTACTTTACTGTGGATCGCTACCATCGCTATTGTTTTACAATCCATTCTGAATACCGAATCGATCCGCTACACGCTTTACACCGGAGAACCGATGTTCAGTGGATTTATGCGATGCAGACCCGGTTCCAAGTTTTGGTCAATTGTGTATCTAATTACGGACTTAGGTGGCATTTGGCCGGCCTGGGCCATGACGGCAGCCACCGCCTTAGCCGCTGCTTGGTTGGGCTATTTGCCATCTGATGATCTTCTCTCTGATCAGAATACTGTCCGTCTATTTGCGTATCTCATTTTCTTTGCCTGTTTGTTGATTGTCACTTTTGGTGGTAAGGTCTATAATGCTCTAGAAAAAGTGCAATTGGTCGCAGTAGTTATTATTATTAGCTATTTGGTCGTCATTGATCTAACCATGGTTTCAGCTCAAACTTGGTGGGTTGTCATCAAAGGCTTTTTTAGTTTTGGTCAACTACCAGAACCAAAATCCGCCGGAAACAACATTGACTGGATGCTAATAGGGGCGTTTGCCGCTTATGCCGGTAGTGGCGGATTGGGCAATGTAACCATCAGTAATTACGTACGGGATAAAGGTTGGGGAATGAGTCGGTTGGTTGGCGCGATTCCATCAGTTTTTGGTGGCCATCAAATCACCTTATCTCATTTTGGTAAAGTGTTTCCTACTACTACAGACAATCTCGATAAATTTCGAGAGTGGTGGAAGTACAACCGTTTTGAACAATATGGGATTTGGGGCGTGGGCTGCTTCATTGGCCTTGCATTGCCAGCTATGATGGCAGTTGAGTTTGTCGATCCGAACGCCGCCATCTCAAGCAACTTTTCTGCTGCAGCTCTACAGGCCGAAGGTATTGCTCAAAAAAGTGGCAGTCAACTTTTGTGGAATTTGACCTTGCTCTGTGGTTTTTGGGTTTTATTCTCCACCCAGTTGGGTAACATGGATAGTGTACCCCGTCGTTATGCTGATATTATTTGGACAGGCTGGATTGGAGAAAATAGAAACATTCGTCAAACTAACGAAAACAATGGGCAAATCAAGTGGATTTACTATGCTATCATGGTAGCTTACGTAGTTTGGGGAATCATCGCTATTTATGTTGCCAAACCATTACAAATGGTGATTATTTCGGCTACTATCGGAGGTTTTCAACTAGTGGTTACGTCTTTACATGCCCTCTATGTTAACCGTCGTTTTCTACCATCAGAGATCCAACCTCCTTTGTGGCGACAGTTTGGTCTGTTTCTGTGTGCTGGTTTCTATACTGTTTTTGCCTGTATGACAGTATACTACAAAGTTCTTCTACCTTATGTTTTCAGTTGACAAGTCTTTTTGAGTTCTGCTTTTATTTTTGGAAACGAATCTATTAGAATGGAATTGATGCTGCGATATCGCCGGATCCCGTTTGGGGAATACGTTATGCCCCGTTACCCGCTTGGCGAAGCCGAGGTAGCTATTGACACAGTGTTGGGCCTTGAATGCTTCAAAGTCGTATTTGAGCCCTCAATTAGTCCCGTCGCCACCACTATACCAATGACTTTGGACTATGTCAATTAGATTGTTTTTTTCAAGGCATAAATCCGCCAACCCTGCTGCTGTATAAGTTGCGCCTAATTGTTGATAAATGCTCCTTTGACGTTGTCGTTTAAGAGGTCTAGGTACTATCATAATCTTCTTAAGCGCTTCGACTTTAGTTGAGTTCGCAGTCTATTTTGAAGATGTTGAGCGAAAAATAAATTAACACCAACTTGGGCTGAAATCAGACAGTCAACCAATAACTATTGGTGGTATAAATCACAAACTGTCAGTTAAGATATATTAGCCTAATGATGCTGAGCGTTGGATTGAATAAATGCCGACCACACTTCCAAGCACCATTTACCAGCCGATAGGAATTGGATTCCAGTGTCAAACCTCAGTCTAATTCTTTGTCTCAGTTTTATCCACACAATGGTATTGGCCGCAGAGACTCACTGGTCGCTGCAACCGATGAAAAAGACAGTCATTGCGGATAAAGGTCACCCAATTGATTTTTTCATTGCTCAAAAACTGGAGCAGGAAAAGCTGGATTTTTCCCCGCCGGCTCATCGGACTACTCTATTGCGGCGTGTTTGTCTGGATTTGACGGGGCTACCACCCAGTTTGGCCTTGACGCAAGCCTTCGCCAATGACCCACGGGAGACGGCAGTGGTCTATGCCGAAACAGTCGACCAATTGCTAGCCTCGCCCCGCTACGGTGAACGATGGGCCCAGCATTGGCTGGATGTTATCCGCTGGGCGGAAACGGTGGGTTTCGAAACCAATGCTGAGCGGACCCAAGCTTGGCCCTATCGCGACTGGGTGATTAGCGCCCTCAACCACGACATGCCGTATGACCGTTTCATCCTGGAGCAAATTGCTGGCGATACGGTAGGGATCGATGCGGCGCTGGGTTTTCTATTAGCGGGTCCGGCCAATTTGGCGGGTCAAATTGGTCGCGACGAACAGGCTATGCGCTCGGCACGCCAGGATGAACTGGACGAAGTAATTCGCACTGTGAGTCAAAGTCTTTTGGGCCTGACCGTTGGTTGCGCTCGTTGCCACAATCATAAGTTTGATCCCATCCACCAAAAGGATTACTACGGGATGCAAGCTATATTTGCCGGCCTCCAATACGGTCATCGTCGACTGCGAGGTCAGCAGAATGATGCCTGGACAGCCCAGGTTAAACCGACAGCAAAAAAACTGGCCGCATTGCGCGGCCAGTTGGAAGCCCAGCGTCTGAAACATGGTTTACGGCCAGCGTTGGAAACAATTCATACCGAACACTTCCAGCCAATACTAGCTCAATCCGTCCGGATGAAAATTAAGGCCACTGCTGATGGCCAACCAGCTTCACTCTACGAATTTGAAGTTTGGTCCACTGATCAACAGAACGTGGCTCTGGCTTCCAACAGGGCTCAACCTTCAGCTTCCAGCTTTGCTTTGGCTAACCAGTCGCGCCATTTCGAAAACCTAACTGACGGTTTGACGGACAACAGGCAATCCGATCCCTGGGTAGCGAAAACGGTTGGCCCGGCTTGGATTCGGGTTGATTTGGCACAGGCTGCCATCATTGAACGGATAGTTTGGCATCGTGGCCCTAGTATGTTGGCCGACTACGAAATTGAAGTTTTGCCTCCGGGCGAACCGACACGAGTAGAATGGCAACGCCTAGCTCATACGGAAGACCGTTTGCCACGTCTTGACGACATCCGTCCGGCGACTGACGTAAGTCTGAAGAGCCTGAGTCCGGCGCAGACAGAAAATCTGTTACTCCTCATCGCCACGGTGCGTGATCAGACAACCGAACTGGCTCGTCTATCAGCCGGGCCACAAGTTTACGCGGCCAGTTTTGGAGCAGAGCCACCCCCTACTTGGCTATTGCGGCGTGGCAATCCTATGCAGCGGCAGGAGGAGGTGGCGCCGGCCATTCCGGCCTTACTGGGGGAGATAGGGCTGCAACCGGGGTCCGCCGAGCCCAACCGCAGGCTGGAGTTAGTCAAACACCTCACCCATCGGCACCATCCACTAACTGCACGTGTTCTAGTCAATCGTATTTGGCAGCATCACTTCGGGACCGGTCTGGTCAGCACGCCGTCGGACTTGGGCCGCATGGGGGAAAGCCCCTCCCATCCGCGATTGCTGGACTGGCTAGCCCTGGAATTTATCGCCCAGGGCTGGTCGTTGAAGAAGTTACATCGACTGATTGTCAACTCGCGTACTTACCAACAATCAAGTCGTCCCCGATCCCAGGCCCTGCAAGTGGATGCTGAAACCCGGCTATTGTGGCGTTTTCCTCCCCGCCGGCTAGAAGCCGAGGCTATTCGCGACTCCATCCTTTTTGTCAATGCTAAACTAAATTTGAAAATGGGAGGACCCGGTTTCGATTTTTTCAATCAACGGGGTGGTTTGTCAGATTATAGCGACCGGGAAACCTTTGAGGAGGACGGATGGAGGCGAATGATCTATGCGCATAAAGTCCGTATGCAGGCAGTGGACATCTTCGGCGCCTTCGACTGCCCGGACGCGGGGCAGATGAGCCCACGCCGCAGCCGGTCCATTACTCCCTTGCAAGCTCTCAGCTTAATGAACAGCCCCTTTGTTAACCGCCAGGCTGGTTTCCTGGCCCAGCGAGTCAAGGCTGAGGGGGGCGATAATTCCCCGGCTCAGATCGACTATGCCTTTAGGCTGGTTTATGCCCGAGCCCCTGAGAAGTCGGAGAAAAAAGCGCTACTTCATCTAGCTGGCCAACACGGTTTGGAACAAGTTTGCCGGGTTCTTTTCAACAGCAGCGAATTCGTCTTTATCCAATAATGTCATTATCTGCTTGTCTTCTGGATCGGCGCCAGTTCCTGGCTGGCACTTGGCAAGGCCTGTCAGCAATTGCCTTGGGGGCAATGTTGGCGGATGAGGCTGGGGCGACCAGTCCAAAAATTGATCCTAGCCGTCCTTATGCCCCGCGCCAACCGCATTTTTCCCCACCAGCGCAACAGGTGATCGAGGTCTTTTGCTCCGGTGCCCTCAGCCATGTGGATACTTTTGACTACAAACCTGAGTTGATCCGTTATCATGGACAACCGCTGCCAGGGCAAGAGCGACTGATTTCCTTTCAGGGGCCGAACGGCAACCTAACTCAGCCGCTGTGGGAATTTCGTCCACGGGGCCAGTGCCAAAAGATGGTTTCTGATCTACTACCACATATTGGCACTATGGCTGATGATATCTGCTTCCTGCATTCGCTGACCAATAAATCCAACACTCATGGGCCGGCGGAAAACGTGATGAATACGGGCTTTGCCTTCGATGGATTTCCCAGCAAGGGTGCCTGGATCAATTATGCCCTGGGCAGTCTAGGCCAAAATCTGCCGGCTTTTGTAGCCATTGAGGATCCGCGTGGTATGCCGCAGTCGGGCCCTAATAATTGGGCCCACGGTTTTCTGCCGGCTGCCTTTCAAGGCACACCTTTCAGCAGTACGAAACCTATCCGCCATCTGCAACCGCCCCCGGACACGACCCACTCCCAGAATCGGGCGGCGGGTCGGACTTTAGCCTTGTTGGAACGAGAAAACCAGCAACGGTTTCCTGGCGATCAGGAACTAGCCGCCCGTCTAGCCAGCTATCAACTGGCGGCTCGTATGCAGTTGTCAGTACCCGAGGTGGCTAATCTAAAAGACGAACCGCCGCATATCCGCAGACTTTACGGTGCCGATAGCTCGAATAGGGCAAAGGCGGCTTTTGCTGAAAACTGCATTTTGGCTCGGCGATTAGTTGAAGGTGGCGTCCGCTTTGTGCAAATCTTTAATGGAGCTTACGCTTCCGGCGGCCGCCTAAACTGGGATGGTCATTCTCAACTTAAGTCGCAATACGAGGTGCACGCTCAAATACTGGATCAACCGGTAGCTGGACTGTTGCGGGACTTGAAACAACGTGGCCTGCTGGATAGCACACTGGTGGTTTTTGCCACCGAGTTCGGCCGTATGCCAATGTTCCAGGTAGGCACCTACGGTCGTGACCACAACCCTTATGGTTTCACCTGCTGGCTGGCCGGGGGCGGAGTGAAGGCCGGTTACAGCTATGGAGCCACGGACGAATTTGGTTTCAAGGCGCAGGAAAATGTTCTCACCCCCCACGATTTCCACGCCACTATCCTTCATTTGCTGGGCCTTGATCATGAAGCCCTCACTTTTTACCACAATGGTATTCAGCGCCGGCTGACTGATGTCCACGGTCGAGTGATTCAGGAGATCCTAGCCTAGCTTGTTTTTTCTTGGCTGGCTAACACCATCAAGGGTTAAGAGTATGAGTTCCAGCCAGCAAGTGCGCGCAGATAGACAAAACGGCCAGGGTTCAGGCCCCACCGTCAATAACGGTTGTCAGTTGACTCTAGTGTTTAATCTGTGCCCAGATGGTGCTGAGTTTGGCCATTGAATCAACCCCCAATTCCGCCTCTAGCCCCTTGTTCATCAGGCGTTGAATATCAGCTTTGGCTAAGGGGGCATTGAAGATTATCATTTCGTCAAATAAGCCTTCCCATTCCCGACCGCCGCCGCTCCAGGAACCGATGCGACCGGGGCCGAAGGCGCCTGGGTGAGGGCCCCATTTATCTTCCGCATCCAGTTTCCCGTCAAAGTAAACTTGAACTGTGCCTTTTTTACTCGAGTAGGCTACCGCTAAATGGTGCCACTGATCTTGAATCTTCTTATCGGCGGTGAAAGGTGAGGTCTGCCAACCAGGGTGGCGAACCGGGTTATTAGAATGGATAGCCATCTCCATCTTATTGTCGGGTCGGAACTGATAGTGAACAAAGCCTGAAGACCAGCCATCACGATTAAAGAAACACCGCCACATGCCGACCCGGCCAGTAGAGTTGAACCATTTAAGGATGGTAAACTCTTCCAGTAGTTCGATCTCTGGTACACTAACCCAAGCATCCTTACCATTTAGCTGGACGGCATTGCCGAATTTACCTTTACCCCATTTAGCTCCACCCTCTAATTTTCCATTATGGTTATTACCAGAAGAGTCGGCGGCAATTTTTCCTTTGGTTTCATTGAACAACCAGGCACCGACGATGGACTTGGGATCAATGTCGGCGTAGCTGATACCAAGTCCGACCCAGACCAGATAGGCTAGACCTATAGTCGTAAAACTGAGATGATTGGTGGTAGAAGATTTGTTTTTCATCATTTCCCTTCTGTATGCTGAGCAGTTTTGCAGGTTCTAAAACTAGGGCTAATAGGCAAACTATTGCCACTAGCCAAAACAAATGTTCCTCTGAAAAAACAAATATATTATAGTGGGGTCAGTTATAAATAGCAACTCTTCCTCCACTAGTTTCTTTCTTCTCCTAACTGACTTCCTGACACCATCTAATTCTGACCTCTGTTGATCTGTAATTTGCATTGCTATATAATGGTTCCATTAACAACTGAACCTACTTGTTATGTCAGACGTCTTTATCTCCTACTCCCGTCGCGATATTGACTATGAACACTTATGAAAGAGACGGGTATCAACTTATCCGTCAAGCCATTCCACCAACTGATTTGCAACCGTTTCGTCAATGTATTCAGACCCAAGTCGGCATCCATGCCCAACAGTTAATGGAGATCGGCGACCTTGACGAACTTTATGAAGATTTGCCATTTGGCCACAGATTAGCCGCCCTACATGCGGACAATGAACTGCGTCTACGCTCCTGAAATCAGCCTGTTCTGGGCCCGGAACTTCATGCGCTGATCCATCACTCTGCTATTGCTGATGTCCTGAAACCCCACCTTGGGCCTAACATCAGCTTTAATGGTGGCTATCATCTGCGCCCCAAAATGTCCAACAGCCAAGCAACAGCCTTTCCGCTTCATCAGGATAGCCAATATTATGGGCAGCTATCCCAACACGCCCATATTATCACCATTTGGATTCCGCTGGTTGATGAGGATGAAGTTAACGGTTGTCTTTATGTGCTTCCCGGCAGTCATCAGTGGGAATTAATCGACAGTGCCCGCGATGAAAACCAAAACATGCGTTCCTTTATTGATGTAGAAGAACGAGGAATACCTATTCCGTGGCCGATGGAGGTGGGTGAGATGCTGATCCTCTCTAATATGACTTTTCATGGTAGCAAGGTCAATCAATCTGAGGCGGTGCGATGGGGCATAGATATCCGTTATTGTCGAAGCCGAAGCACCCATACCACAACTGAGCTGGAACAAGCTGGTGAAGATTTCATGTATGAAAAACTAATCAGAACAGCTGGCTGCATTCCAATGGTTGTGTGCGGACAAGGGGAAAAATAATAAACAACAAAGAAGGTGATGTCCCCAAAAATTGAGCAACTTGATGTCTATTTGTAAATATGGATGGCAGTTCTCAGTAGCATGATCATCAATTTTATCAGGAGAATGGAGGTCTTCCTGTGCCCGATGCTTTCCCCAGAAAAACTATAGATGATGGAGCAATTTTCTGAAAAAGAGACATCTCGGGGATGATATCATGGGGTGGCCTTGTCAGCCCGGAATGGGCTCATTCTGCGGTGGGAGAAAAGTAGTCTAGTAACTGTAGATTGGATCTTGGATTCAAAATGGATCGGTTACTCGTTAATAGTTAGGTGCCTGTTAGCGTATTTGACAAGGGCAAGGGTCATTAAAAAGTCTAAACAGACAGTGAGTTATAGATAAATAAAAGGAGAATAAAATGTCGGATATCAAAATCTGCAACCCGTTGCTTCGAATCCCTCTATCGCTTATCATTGATGATTCCTGTCCCGTAATTAACAAAGCGTACTATTGGATCCAGCAACGACACGATTGGCGGATACGACACCGACCCAATACGCCACCCAGAGGATGGGAAGTTCACTACAACAGACTGTCGTCAATGCCAAATACCATTCCTGCTGAGTTCACTGCCAAGTGGGGTGAATGGTGTGGTGAACAAGGAATCAAAGGGAAATTTAGTATTGTTCCTTTTCCAGCTGGTGTTGGGCGTGTAGATCAGGGATTCAAAGGTTTTCCAGAGAGCGAACTGGAGAAGTGGTTGCGGGTAGCGAAAGAGGTGATCTGGAATAATTTCGACTTGACACCCGAAATGCTAACCCACACACGCATAGTAGACCTAGATACTTGGCAGTTGACTGAGGCGTGGGAACAGGGAGAATGGGTTGATCCCCCAGTCGATAAGCTGACGGAGTATATTGTGGCAGCCATGCAACTGTTGAAGAACGTCGGTATTCCATGCGAAGGGGTAACCAGTCCAGGTGCTTTTGGGAAACAAAAAGAAGAAGCCTATTCCCGAGCAATTCTGGATGCCGCATTACACGTCAATAACAATCCTCGACCATTCTATTTTTTGTGGTTGATCCACGATCAGCTGCCGGATGTACCAATCTGGCAAGTAGAGAAAGACAAAGGCCAGGCTATTGCCAGTATTGTCAGTTGTGGCGGCGACTGGTTTGGTGCCACTGGTTATGACACTGCTGATGCTGATTTGTTTATAACTGAAGATTTAGAAAGCGGACGTTTATCTGCGGTACTGGCAGATGAACGCCCATGCGTGCTAGTCGGGCACTGGCCCTGTTTCTATGTCAATGATGAAATTGGGTTTCAGGTGCTAAAGACAGTCAAACAACGTCTGGACACCTACGATCCAGATGGGACCAAGACCATCTGGATGAAGAACAGTGAAATTGGTCACTATTGGATGGCGCGTCGGTTGAGCAACATCCAACTGGTGCCCAATGAGAGGCTATCAGAGCAGATTATCCACATCGAAACTCAATTTCCCACTACCAACTTCACCCTGTCGACTGACACCGTAGCTAAGCGAATACAAGTTAATGGTCTTGATCTCAAACAGGTACAGTCTCGCCGGAACTTCCGCAGTGGTGCCTACCTGACAGAAGCAGGGAAAACCTACCTGGCCTTTGAACTGAACCAAGGTCGAACCACCATTTTCCTTCTCCGATAAACATGATAATTTTCTTATGATTTTTCTGACCTTTTAGTTTCAATAGGACTTACGCAGTTGGATCACCAAGAATATAGCGAGGCTGTTGAAGATAAGCCCCAACGGCA
>JASMLX010000177.1 GCA_030748495.1 Candidatus Poribacteria bacterium
ATGTGATTCCCGGCAGCCATCATTGGGAATTAATCGACAGTGCCCGCGATGAAAACCAAAACATGCGTTCCTTTGTTGATGTAGAAGAACGGGAACACCTATTCCGTGGCCGATGAAGGTGGCGATATTCTGATCTTCTCTAATATGACTTTGCATGGCAGCCAGGTCAATCAATCTGAGGCAGTGCGCTGGAGCATAGATATCCGTTATTATCGCAGCAGAGGTACCTATACCACAACTGAGCTGGAACAAGCTGGTGAAGATTTCATGTATGAAAAACTAATCAGAACAGCTGGTCGTATTCCAATGGTTGTGTTTGGACAAGGGGAAAAATGGTCATACGATGAATGGACGGCGGCACGTTTAGCGGCCAGCCAATAGACACCCGTTAGCGTCATGATTGGTATTGAGTGTAAGTGCTTAGTGACAGCCCCGGGTCTGAATTTGGTGGTGCCGTGCAATGCGCCAGATGGTGATTCTGAAGTAGTCTTCGTCTAGTCACGAATAATTTTAGAGACTTCAGTTATCTTTACAAGAATTGGGTACCGGCTATACTATCGATGCGAAACGCGACACTCCAGTTTGGAAAACTGAGCCCAACCCAGACTACTCCTGCAATGCAGACCTCTGGCATCTCGGATTAACCGGCACACCAATAGCACTGTAGAAATCTCGCTTCACCTAAACACTCAAGGCACTAGCAGCAAACAGCTGGGTCTTCCCGATGCAGTTGTGATGGAGATGGTGCTGATATCCAATCCGGTAAGTGGTGACTAAAATCATAGTTGTTTCTTCTCCAAAGATAATATAATATGTGTTGTAAGAGCAGGTCATATGAAATACACATACGATTTTCAGAGAAAGTAACTCAGGCAATGATTGTGGTCTCTGACTATCATGAAATTAGAAAGGGTGGAAAGATAATGAATAAGACTTCGCTCATGCCCAATACTTGGGTGGGTGTATTATTAGTAAATTGGCATCCGACGAAGTTATTGCACCGTCGTTGGTCAGCCCAAATATAGATTAAGAGCACATAGTCTTTCCCCTTCGTCTTTTCTTTAAAAATGCTCTTTACAAATCGGCTGAAACTTGATATTTTAGCTCTACCAGCATTCAAACGCATCAGATAATCGGTTATATCAAAATCCGTCCTGATAAGATTTTGGAGGAGTGTGAATAGATTGAGCATCCATAAAACAACAGTTCCATCAGCAAATCCGGGAGAGTTGGCATATACTTCTCCGGAACGGTTGGTAATAGATTTCACTAGTAGGGGATTGGTGGTCCTATCGCCAGAGAGTCTTGGTATTCCGTTGGACATCCATCACCGTATCTACCAGCAGGAGAAGCAAGCGGTCCAGGACCGGAAGCTAATTACACCTTCGCTGATCCCGGAGGTATTGGAAGTGATTAACTCACCTGGATTGGTTGCGGCTTGCAACCAATTGGTGGGTGAAAACTGGGCTATTGTCCCCTTTACTCATAACGCTTCCTTTACTAGCGGATCCAGAGACCAACATTGGCACAAGGACGACAATGGACCGTACAACAGCAGAAAACAGCGCCATCACCAGACGGTGCAAATCGAAATGCTTTACTACCCACAAGCGGTGCGAGAAGATATGGGGCCCACGGCTACCATCCCCTACTCGCATTATTGGACCCTTAATCACGAAGAAAATCACGACAATTTCGCTGGGGCCGATCACCTTGATTTCAACTACCAACTAAAAGGGATGGAATCCCAACCCATCAGTGGACCTGACTCCGAATACGATCTAGACGATATTGTGCACCGTCGCACGGCTCACGACGTACGGATGAGAGAAGCGGTAGCCGAGCTCCAGTGGCCGTTGGTACGACCGTTTGAGGCCGCACCGTTACGAGCTGGTAGTATTGTTCTTTATTCTCACAATACGTTCCACCGTGGCAATCATCGCCGTGACGATTGGCGGACTTGGCAGGAGAACCCACGTTTCATGTGGCGTTTCTGGCTCTATCGGACCACCGAACCTGACGATTCAACCATCGATGACTCATCATCTGGCGAAATTGATTGGAACAACCTGGGAATGGATCCGCTCACCAACACTGATCTAACCCAAGTTGGTAAGGATGTTACCTTTGTCTGGCGCTATCACTACCACTGGGCTCGGACGGGGAATACTCCATCTCAGCCGACCAGACAGCAGGCTTTGTCGGCCGATGCGCGAGAGCAAGAAGCGGAGAAGTTAGCTGAGCAGTTGCGTCTGAAGGAGAACTCAGCGGAACCGGCACGAATCGGCGCCGCTTACCGACTGGCTGCTATCGGCGATGCGAAAGTGGCAGTCAGAATTCTGGGGGAGGCACTTTACGACGAGCGCGAGAATGTACGGCGAGCCGCTACCTATGGTCTAATTGCTGTCGGCCAGGATGCTACCGAGACTTTTATCGAGGCCGCGAATTCACCGCTGAAATGGGTGCGCAAAGCTGGTGTGTATGGCCTAGGAGATGCCAGTTATCTGAGCGAAGAGGTCCTGAAAACAGTGGTAAGGCGATTAGAGTCCGATCCATCCGTCTACGTCCGTTCCGTAGCAGCCGGGACACTGGGTTGTTTGGGGCGTCGAGCAGTCGCTACTAATGTTGGTAGTACGCTGATTCCGGCTTGCCTTCAAGCATTGGTCGCCAGCCTGGAACGCGAAGAAAACCGATTGTCTATGGACCGGGCACAACAGCGGAGCATTAAGTTTGTAAGGCCTACCGACGACTGCGACGTTTGTGAGGGGGGTGGAATCGATTTCGGTCTGGACCGTTTTCAGCCGGTTCGGTCTGCGGTGCGGGAAAACGTATTGTGGTCGACAGTGATTCTTTGTTCGCACGGGTCTGCCGTTACCGGATCAGCACTGGAACCAACCATACAGGCATTGAAAGTGGTAATCCAACAGGACTCGAACGTTATCTGCGTTGGGTATGCGATGGATGCGTTGAGTCGTTTGGCTAACTTGGGAGCAGTGCAAACAACAGTTTCACCCGCCATCAGACAACTCCAGACTGATCTTTTGGCCATACTGGGGGAGTGTCCGGTGCAAAGTTGGGAAGCTCTCGTGCGCGGAGGATTCAGTTCACAAGCCCTATCCCAGTTTGATCGGCCCGGTTGAAAGGGCATCATCCAGCTCAATATTTAACGGCCGCAAAGGAGAATTGGTACGGCAAATCGACTTCGGCGGGAGAGAAGCTGTCTACTACGCTAATTCCAGCCAGGCGGTTTGCTAGGATGAACGCAACACAAATGGCGAGCTGTGTGTTCTCGAGGACCTGTTTCTGCCAGATTTAGGCTGGCGATTATACACAAAACCAGAAAGATGGTGGTTTTGAAAAAAGTCGATTTAAGCGACTAAGCGCTCCATTATACCAGCGCAACCTTGACTTCTTCCTGCGTGCTCTGCGAACCTGCCCGCGAGGACTAAGCGTTACGACCAAACCTGTAAGATTGAGTAGGACACCCAGGTAGTCTTCTTTCTGGTTCAGTAAACCAGAAAGGCCTCTTCGGCCCGGGGCTGGCAAGGTGTGGGTCAATAAGAGGCCAACCTATAATCGACCATTATCGATCTATCGATAATTCCAACACCAATCGTTGGGGATCAACTTCACCACATTGAGCGACATCGGCCTGGCGGCTGGCGTGGGAACCGATTGAAACGCCAGTTCGGTGGAGGTCGAAGTAGAGGTTGATCTTGGTGCTGCCCTGGGGCTACCGAATAAGATTACTCCACCCAACTGAGCAGCAGATTTTAAGGCTGCAGTGCCAGTAGTGGGACTCCGGTGGCTTCATGGCAACCCGTATCGCCAGTCAGGTGTTTGATCTGGTCTTTGACTTTTGTTTGTGTGAGATTGATCTGAGTATCGATTCCACATTGGGCCGCGATCGCCAACCGACTGGAAATCAGATCGATACCGATGACCTGCCAGGTCCCCGCGCAACGCATTAATTGAGCTGTTAGGTTACCGACCAACCCCCGGTCGAAGACGAAGACTATTTGCCGCAGGCGGATGTCTGACAACCGTGCTGAGGTTAGGGCAACCTGCGCCATCGACGCAGAAGGAACACGCTGAATTGTCGTGGTATCGGGTACTTTCTCCCAGCGGGATGGTACGACGTGTGAGGCATGATGGGTTCGGCCGAAAATTAGACCACCAGTCTGCAGATCAACTACTTCGGCCCTCACATTGATCGTTCGTTTCACTGTTGCGTATCCGGGTTGAAACGGATAGCTGGCATAGCTGAAATCTGGCCTCGAAAACCCAACGTACATTTACGCAAACATAGCTAATTCGGTGCTGGGCTAATCAGGCTGAAAAGATCTCCGATCAGGATCTGATTGGGTTGTAGCGCCTCCGGCAGATCGAAATCTTCAACCGCAACTTGAATTTTATCTGGGAAGAATAGGTCTTTTGCTTGCATCCGTTTATCCTCAATTGTAGGAACTGAGCCGATTATAGTACAACAGCCCAATCAGTTGGAGAAGAAACCAGATGCCAGTCCATCAATCGATAGACCTCGGCTGATCGCAAGTGAAAGTTCTTGCGATCCACTCCGCAGTTGTGATGTGGTAGAGTGTCTCAAACGCTTGTCAGGAAAAAGGGAATGGACCAAGTGCCTAAAGTGAAAGTTCGGGTTTTGGCCGACGCCAAGTTGTTAGTTAAGAATAACTCCAGGATACGCGCACGCCGAATTCATCTGCCAACTCCTTGAGCGTTTGCAATTGGGACTTGTGAAGGGGAATCTCGCCCACACAGCGTTTCTGGGTGAACTCCCATTCGTTCTTCCTAGGAGAGACAATGCGATCGAATCCCTTTCAAGGCCTGACCTGTCGGGGTCATATAGATCTGGCAATCCACCGTCGCCTTGAAGTTTTAACGGATGCAAGGCTAGCGCAATGTTAGTACAAGGAAAAAGTGAACCGGTGGGCGATCAAGTGCCTGACGATACCATCTCGCCCATTTCACTCTTGCCCTCCTAGTAGGCTGCTTGATCTGCCGTCACGTACTTGCCGGTCATTACCAGGCCCAGTTGCAGTTGCCGTATCCGTTTTCCCGGTACCTCACACAGATGCTGACAGTCACTCCCGTATCCTGACTCAGTTCAAAAGGTACCCAGGTCTCTGGATTGAAGGGATTGGGATAATTGGCTAATAACTGAGTGCTGGTAGGCAATCTCTCAGGCAACGGGGATTGGACAGCACATCCAGCACCATTTCTTCTGCCGATGAGCGCGTAGGCTGCGACTATGTGGTGCTTCTGTAACGTCGTCAATTGACGACGCATGGTCAGTTTAATCTCAGTTTCTCCTGCAGGTGATGCCAATGACTGTCCAAATTACCGGTTACTATCACTAGGTCAAAGATGATGACTATGCCGCCATTGTTGCAATCTCCCGCTAGTTTGGGTTTAGCTACAATAATCTTTGTTACCCTCAATTCCACTGGAATTAATTTCTCTTCTATGCTAGCTAGCTGAACATTATCCAGAGTTAAAGTAGATGTACCTGTTTTACAGCTTGAAAGGCTAAATTAAGGAGGGGGTCTGCAACCATTGACATCTCTTTTCCACTAATTTGTGAGGAGTAAGCCACTGGTTACTGTTCCTTTCTGCGTGTTTACTTGACCGAACTGAAGCAAGTAGTTGTCTGACCAAGGGAATCTCAGACCTAGTCATACTCTTCATTTAGAGTATTCTAGACTGATTTCCTTGCTATGCTGACATGTTTTTGCTAAGATACTATCCCCCTACACGAAAGTGCGGATAGTGTAGTTTTCTACTGATCGGCCACATCAAACATTATGTTGAATTAGCTCTAGTTTGTTCAATCATGGAGATAACGGTTGACACCCAAGTTTAACCTTTACCGTCGCTCTAGAATTTGACCAGTAATAAATCTATAAGTATCGAGGAGAGAAAAATGAGACCTTACCAGCAAGCATGTTTTTCTGTTACTTTAGCGTTGATATTTACATTACCTGCCTTGGCTCAAATGGGAATTGTGTCATACTGGGATTTCGATGAAGGCTCTGGTGATGTCGTTCATGATATTGCCGGCAATAACGATTGTGTCATAAAAAAAGACCCCAAATGGGGCAATGGCAAAAGAGGTGGCGGACTGATACTCAATGGATCGACTAACTACCTTGATTGCGGTAATGATGCCAGCTTCAATATTACTAAAACGCTTACAATTGCCGTCTGGGTAAACATTAAGGCCTTTGGTAATTGGGACGGAATAGTCACCAAAGGCGTCGATAGTGGTCCTTATGCCATGCAGATGTGGGGCGATGGATCATTAAGATTCTCCCCCAACTGGGGTGATCCTAAAGGCTTTGTAGGTAAAGGTTCCTTCAACTCAACTAGCAAGATGACCGCTGGAAAATGGACTCATGCAGCCATCACTTATGATGGGGTAAAAGCTAATTTCTATATCAACGGAAAACTGGATAAGCTAGAGGTCAAACAAGCTTTCACCTTTGGCATCAACGAAGATCCGCTGATTTTGGGTTGTGATTTCCCGGGCGGTGATGAATACTTTGATGGTGTGATGGACGAATTCTTTATCTTCAACCAGGCACTGACACAAGCGGAGATTTTACGGGTGATGAATGGTGGTATTGTCGCAGTTTCTGAAGTGGGTAAGATAAGTGTCGCCTGGGGGAAGATAAAATCCACAAATACACAGTAACTTAGTGGGCAGAAAGCATTACACTCTTGCTTAGACTTCATCAATCAACCTAACAAAGTTCCGATAATAACCTTTATCGGAACTTTGGCCAATAGCTAGATTGTAGACGACGAGATCCACATTTTGTCGTGGCCACCCGTTTCTATCGACTCACCTAACAGACCAACGGAATTAGAAATTCTTTCAAAATAAATATTCGAACCTACTGAACGCCTGCCTTTCAATTGCATACTTGATAAAATCCCTCCATTATGGATGTAGAACGGGGATTTGCCACATTGCCACATGGGCCCTATCTAACTGGGATCCTAGCAGATATAGGGAAGAAGGGTACTGCGTTTTCCATGATCAGTATCTGATGATGGAATATAGCCCTACCAACAAACACAGGATAGAATGCTGGCCCGGATGCGCCGGACGAGAAACCATAATTTATGTTTGAAGCGGACATTGGTAACCGCCATTGGCGTACCTGGCTCGGTTTGGCCTGAAATCCGAAAATTTTGGAGGCCGTTGAATCGGTCTTAGGTCCCAATGTAGGGCTGATTTTGTCTCACCTCATTATCAAAGCACAGAAGACAATATGAATATCAACCGGTATCAAGACCAGAGATACTGGCTGCATGGGGTAGAAGACGATCATTTGTCTACTGTTTGGATGTCTTCAGATCCCGCCCCCGCCAAAACAACTGTATGCGGATACTGCCCAAAACGATCAAGGAAGGCGGTGAGGTAACGATTACCAGCCTAGAGGTAAAAGTGACGGATGAAATTGTTGAAACTGCCGTAAACATCGAACTGAAGCCAGGGAGTTTTTCGCTACACGACGCCTATGTGATTCACGGCAGTGAACCCAATCGGAGTAGCGACTTTCGCAAAAATTATACGATGCATTATGCCGATGCGGACACCACCAAATTTAGGCCGGAGAAATGGAGAATTCCCTTTTTCTTAGTTCGGGGCCAAGCCAAAAACCTTACATCTTATATCGACATTCGTCCGTATCAATCGTTACCCAACCAACAGCCCGATTGCCAACCGGTAAAAAACCTAAAAAAGATAATGACGGCAAAATCCCCCGCGCTTACTAAATCGCTTCTTACTAAGTCCACTAATTCGCAGACTTTCCTATAAATTCCTTCTCATTTCCCGTTTGCTGAGTTCTAAAAAATGGTGCTGCCAGTCGCGCATGCGTCTCCAATTGATTCTATTAATCCATCTCGAACTTCTTTTTCGATACGTTCTTGGTAATTAGTCGAGAAATGGGTTGCAGCTCTATTAGCTAAGGTAAAGGGTTAGGTAACTAAATTCAAATTGATCTGATCCAGCGCTATATCTTGTCTCTGACGGTTAAGAAAAATTGATGCCTGTTGGTAGCCGACCTGTTTAAGCTGTTTGAATCCTTCCTCAAACCGGTCGCCTACTCGACTTGGATCATGAGCATCAGCTCCTATTACAACTGGTATCTGGCGGTGTTGCATCTCTTGTAGCATAAATATACTAGGATTCATTTCCGGTATCGATTTGTATAGACCAGAAGTATTAAGCTCCATCGCTGTTTCCGTCGCAGCAATTCGGTCTAAAACAGATCGAATATGATCTTTCAATAAATTTAGATCCCACTCGCTTGGAGCTACATTTTTAACTAAATCGGGGTGAGCTAAGGTGTCAAATAAACCAGTTTCGGCGGCTAAGGCCAGGTGGTTAAAATACGTTTTTTGAAATTCCTGCATGTTGCCTTTAAAGTAACGATCTTGATATTCCGCTAGGTGGGGGTGCACTGAACCGAGAACATGATGTAATTCAACTCGCTGATGCAAATCTTCTAACCAAGGTTCCATACCAGGAGCATAATCACTTTCTAATCCTAATCGGATATCAATCCGGCCTTTCCACTCTTTTTTCGCTAAATCTACCATATTAACATACTCTTCAAACTGTACAATATTCATTCGAACATTTGGCCCCCAATTTTCAACAGGATTATGACAGGTAACGATGATACCTTTCAGACCTCGGTTTTCTGCTATTGCGGCGTAGTCTTGTGGTAGACCACGTGCATGTTTGCACAAGGGCGTATGCATGTGAGATTCATATAGAATGGGTTGGTTTTTCAAGTGAATTGATGAAGTCATTGATGATTGTAATCTATATTGAGTTTATATCGAATGTCCAATGATGTATGAATTTTCCCATAAATGTCTACCCGCAGAAATCTGTCAATAATATGCGTTTAATATCATAAGGGGTTCATGAATAGGTGTGAGTAACTGGTGATGGGGCGGCTGACTGCCATTCTTTGTTTTGTGGTTCACTGATCCATTTATCGGTCGGGAATTTAACTGGATCTGGCAACCATTCAGCTAATTGTCGTTTGTATTCAGCCGGGAATTCGAATTCTTGGGCCGTAGTCATAATCTTATCTTGGTAATTTGCCACCGGACACTTTTTAGGGGCTCTTTTACAAGCCGGTGGCTTATTGTATACTCTCTTTCATCGACCCAAAAGCAAGAAGCCTACCATAAGACAATTTGGCACCATCCAGAACCGACTCGATCGACTATATCCCATGGCCCCGAAGGCAATCCGGCCGTCACCTAAATAGGCTGGCTGCGCTGGCCTGTAACATTGTCAGCAGAGGTGGCCCCGGTTGTCTGTACAGCCAAACCCGATTTATAAGTGGATTCCTGCATCGTTTCAGGCGGCCATGGGTAGTGGCCGCAGGTGTTATAGTAGAACTGATCCGGCGGTATGCCGTCAAGGCTGGAGTGAGATCGTTCTCTTTTGTAGAAGTTGAGATAGACCTCCTCATATTTCACGTGGCGCCAGAGTCGTTCTACCAAGACGTTGTCTCTCCAACTCCCTTTTCCATCCATCCTGATTCTAATGTTGTCCTCCTTGAGCTTTCCAGTCAAAGCATCACTGGTCAATTGGCGGCCCGGATCTGTATTGAAGATCTCAAGTGTGCCATCTCGTGCAATGGCCTCTTTCAGCGCCTCCAGGCAGAAGCTGTTACCCATGGTGTTGGAGACTCTCCAGCAGAGGACTTTTCTGCTGTACTAGTCGAGGATTACAGTTAGGTCGGCGAATCCCTTGGCCATGGGCAGATAGGTGATATCGGTGGCCCAGACCTGATTGGGGCGATTGAAATCCAGACCTCTTAGAAGGTCTGGATAGATCTGGTGGCCAGGATGTCTCTGGCGGGTATTGGGTTTGCGCTAGAGCGCCTCTATCCCCATCTTTTTCATCCGGGTGGAGATCTATTTGCGGCCCACCTTCTCTCCATCCAGCCTCAACATGTCTGGCAATATCCTGGAAGTTGCAAATGGACGGGCTGTCTGGAGTTGATCGATTTTTCCCCTCAGTGGTAGATCTGTCTCCGATTTTAGACCTGGATCTTAGTAGAGGCTACTACGCCTTAGACGCAGCAGCCTGCTCGGTTGAGTTAATGGCAGTGGGTGGTGGCGGTGGATCATCTTTTGGCGCTCAGCAGGCCGGCTTTTGTGAGCCTTCCTGCTAAAAAATCGTTTTCCAGGCTTAGCTGGCCGATCTTGGCTTGGAGTGTCTTGACATCTATTGGCGGATCTGCCGGTTTGGAGGATTTCGCCAAGACCTCGGTGGCCCTATCCAAGAGTTGATCCTTCCACTTAGGATGGAGATCCAACCTTTGGGCCAGCTATGTAAGGGGTTGCTCCTCCCTGGCGGCCTCTAATGCGACTTTGGCCTTGAAGGTTGCCAGATGGTTTCTTCTGGCTCTTCTGCTCATTGTGTTGCTCCTGTTTGCGAGACAAATCAGGCCTTATTTGGGAGCAGGAAATCCACTTATACGGTTGTGCCGATTTGTGGGACCACCTCTCCAAGGCCTCGACCCCTTTTTTTGCCCAGGCCAACTCGACAAGAGATCATCCACCCATACCCTTTTCAATGGCTTCTCTGTGCCTACGATTGGAACTCAACATCCCTAATCGCTCGATTTCCTCTCCCATCAGGCTTGACTTGACGATTGGACTTCAGACCTACAAAAAAGAACCAACCCCAGGTAGGCAGCATCTTGAAGTTTCCTAGAAGCTATTTCAAAACTAAAGACAATTTAAACTTGCGTATCTAAAGGAGTTAGGTCTAGTTTTAGTTGGATCTA
>JASMLX010000178.1 GCA_030748495.1 Candidatus Poribacteria bacterium
ACTAAAACGAGAATAGTATCTCACTCGCTTTTTTTCAAATACTAGCTGTTGCACTTACGAAAAAAATCCGCCAGTTTTGGTAATGAACTGATTTAAACTTTTTCGGCGAAGAATAAGCGCTGAATTTGTCATCCTAGACAAATGAGCGCTCGACTCCAAACCTGCTTTTGTCTGCTTCCTAGTTGAAATTCTGCTTCGTCCACCTTTTAGTTCCCGGTAATTTTGCCTGTTTTCTTTGATATTGGCTTTGACTCCATACTTACTCCATACTTGAAGCAGACTTTGCCAGCCGCTTTTGTGTCTGACCCCTTATCACGCCATTGAGCCGGGCATCTTTCAAGCTGAGTTCCAGGTCTTTGATCCATTTGGAGGCAGCTTGAAAGATGTACCTTCAACTGATATTACCCCAAGATTCATCTTGGTTGGTCTTGACCCAACCCTTGAATCTTGCTAGAATGGCAATTCAAGGAACTTATATAGTCAAGAAATCAGGCATTATGGAGCACTCTATGTCATTTGAGCCGAAATGGGTAGAAGATTCTGCCTCTCAGATTCGCATTACAGACTTTCAAGCTTATCCGTTGGGTCAGAAAGCTTATGTCAAAATTGCAACTAATATGGAGGTAGAGGGTTGGGGCGAAATTAACAATATGGAGACTGAAGTCGCCTGCCAACTGGCGCGATCGCTGTCGGAGATGATTATGGGTGAAAACCCGACCCGGATCGAGCACCATTGGCAGCGTCTGTTTCGAGCCCACCGAAATCTGCGCGGGGGCGGACTGATGGTACACACCATCTCGGCTATCGACATGGCCCTCTGGGATATTGCCGGCAAACTATGGCAGGTACCGGTTTACCGACTATTGGGTGGACCTTGTCGGGATAGGATTTGGCGTTATCCCAGTCCCAAGGCTATCAAGATTGGTCCAGGTGGATCGAAACCGTTTGTGGGTACACCAACTGAAATCGCAGATCTGGTTGATCGGGTAAAACAAGCACGAGAAGGCGTCGGCCCGGACGGGGCTGTGATGTTCGATGCGCATAGCTGTTTACCACCACCAATTCTGCAGCAGTTTGCCCGTTATTTGCAATCGGATGATCTCCTTTTCTTAGAAGAGTCGTGGGTGCCGGGCAACATTGAAGTCATGCGCAAAATACGGGATGCGGTTCCGGTTCCACTGGCCACCGGTGAGCGGGACCGAACCATTTGGGAGGTACGAGAGATTTTGGAAGCGCAGGTGATCGATATTCTGCAACCCGACTGCGGACACGGTGGTGGGATCAGTCAGATGAGGAAGATCGCCACCCTGGCTGAATCGCATCACGTGCCGTTGGCCCCGCACTGCACCATGTCGAATCTCGGTCTGACCGCCAGTTTACATGTTTCTGCCTCGATTCCGTTTTTTCTGATTCACGAAGGTTACGATGGGGTTTTGCCCGATACACTGGCAGGTCGATCTTGGCAGATGGATCAAGAGGGTTATCTTTCGCTGCCAGAAGGGATTGGACTGTGTGTCGAAGTCGACGAAGATGAAGTGATTGCTTTCAGCCAGCAGCCGAACCGAGAGTTCTCCTGGCCTAATAGCCGTTTGAAGGATGGATCGATTGCTGACTATTGAGATTCTGACCATATCGGAGTTAAAATAGGAGGAGGATACAAGGAAATTACCATGGAAAGATTAAAAGTTGCCATGTTGGGGTGTGGTGGGCTTCCCAATAGTTGTCTAATGCCGTCCATGATGGTCATCGACGAAATAGACCTGGTCGCCACCTGCGACCTGCGCGAGGAAGCCGCTGGGAAAGCGGCTGACCGATTTCGGGCTGATCGCTACTACACCGATTACCAGCAGATGTTCACTCAAGAAGAGTTGGATGGAGTGGTAATCGCCGCGCCCCCTGCCGTGCACACCGAAGCTGGAATCGCAGCACTCAACCATGGGCTTCACGTTTTTACAGAAAAACCGCCCTCTATGTCGACTGAAAGGGCCAAGCAATTCCGAGATACGGCTCGTACCCGCCCCGACTTGAAAGTCTTGATGGGCACGGTTCAACGCCACTGTCCCGTTAACCAGATGGCAAAAGAGATCATGATGCGCCCAGACTTTGGTCAAGCCATCGTCTACCAGGCGCGCTACTTCTGCCCAGGCCCCGGAATGCGGATGGATTGGGGGTTAGACCGTCAATCGGATGCCGATATGTTCCGTTTCTTTTTGCTGGATCATATTATCCATCATCTCGATTTAACCCGATTTTTTATGGGCGAGATCGTGGCTGTCAGTGTCATGCGCAGCCAGACTGAGAGTGAGCAGTATGCGGCGGTTATCAACTATCGCTTTGCCAATGGGATCACCGGTAGTCAAACCATCTGCCAACGCTCACCAATTTTCGAAAATCGGACCTTAATCGTTGGCGATGGTCCATCTTGGGTTGAAACCCACAATTGGACCAAACTGTCTTACTCGACACCCGATCTTCCAGTCGGACAAGGAGGTTACAGCGACGGGCGGATTGTTCAGTGGGACGGTGGCATCTCTTACCAGGATGGGGTGATTCGTCCCGGATACCGTGAGGAGTTAACCGCCTGGGCTCAAGCGATTTTAAGCGATGGAGAGTGTCGAGCCAACCTGGAAGACGGCTACCGGGAGATGTGTCTGATCGACGCCATTATTGAAAGTGCAGAGACCGGACA
The DNA here is from genome assembly GCA_030748495.1 of Candidatus Poribacteria bacterium. Classification (GTDB taxonomy): domain Bacteria; phylum Poribacteria; class WGA-4E; order WGA-4E; family UBA9662. The sequence continues at coordinate 2,690 of JASMLX010000178.1, forward strand.
GGTAGTCGAAGTACCGGAGGAGAATGGCGACTGAAGTCGCCACATCTTCCAAATGGTGGTGATATAGAGTTGTTAAAATCTAATCTGACCTGTGGATGCAGAGGAGATTTTAGTTTAACCCTAAGAAAAGGCCAATCAATATCGCTATTCCTAACTCAGTCGCTAATTCCCGATTGCAGGTTCCCAATTGCTATTTGAAGGTCCAAGAATTTAGCGTAGCTTCCTTCTGCGTAAGTTAATGAAATTAAATCGAGAGGTCTAATTGAGGGAAACCGGTCAAAAGACTGGCCGCTCTGGTGGATACCGTGAGGTACTATGGCTGGCTTATCCGATTGTGATCACTATGGTGTCACGAACCATTATGACTTTCGTGGATACAGCCATGGTTGGTCGATTAGGAACTCCCCAAATGGCTGCGGTTGGCCTGGCCGGAATTTTAACTTGGACTGTACTTTCATTCTTTAGCGGCTTCTTAACCTGTGTCGATACTTTCGTGGCACAACACTATGGCGCTGGCCAGCCCAAGGCGGTTGCTGTCGTAACCTGGCAAGGTCTGTATTTAGCTTTCGGGTCGTATCTGATACTGCTGTTGGTCAGCCGCTTTACCCCTTACCTTTTCAGCTTGATGAAGCCATCGGTTGAGGTACAGCAGTTCGGTATTACCTACACCCAAATTCGGCTCTATGGAGGAATCGGCACCCTCACCTATTTTACCGTATCCGGCTTTCTGCGTGGCATCGGTAACACGCGGACACCAATGTGGGTCGAGATCTTTGCCAACCTGACCAATATCGTTCTCGACTATCTGCTGATTTTTGGCAAGTTTGGCTTTCCTCGTCTTGGGGTTGCGGGTGCCGCCATTGCCACTGTCATCTCTGGCGGTGTCGCGGCTAGCATCTACCTGATAATCTTCTTATCCCGGAAGACCGACCAGCAATTTCAGGTTCGTACCTATTGCCAACTACAACCGTCTCAAATTCGGCGATTGCTGCGGATTGGCTTGCCAATGGGCGTTCAAGGGATGCTGGATATCGGGAATTTCACTGTCTTTTCGGCCATGATTGGGCGGATGGGAAACGCGGAACTGGCTGCTAACACCGCTGCCATCACCCTACTTCACACCTCGTTTATGCCGCTGATCGGTATCTCACTGGCGGCAACCACCTTAGTCGGACAGTATATCGGCTCCGGTCAGCACCACCACGCTCGAGAGAGTGGCTATACGGCGATCAAAATTGGTATCGCTTACACCAGCCTGATGGCCGTTCTCTTCTTTACCATACCAGACACACTCTTGGCCTTGGTGACCGACGATCCAAACGTGATTAAATTGGGAAGTAAGATCCTATTTTTAGCCGCTATTTTTCAACTGTCAGACGGGTGTGGGATCTGTTCTAGTGGAGCGCTGAAAGGGGCGGGCGACACCTTTTTTACCATGATCGTCGGTATCAGCTATGGATGGCTACTATTTCTACCGTTGTCCTATTGGCTGGGGCAGCGCTACGGTGTACCAGGAGCGTGGACCGGTGCCACCATCTATATCATCCTACTAGGGATGACCTACTTTCTGCGCTTCCGTAGCGATCGATGGGAGAAAATCCAGATCTAGCTGGATCTAAATTGACCGTTACTATCGTCTCACTCCCATCAGCCAGATAAATCCACACTCCTCGTTTCGCCGGTTATCGTATCACACAACGAAATTAGATAGCGAAACCAGACAGTGAAATAGAGAGCTAAACACAAAAGGAGGGAAAAGAGAGGGCAATTCCTCTCCACTGTAAATTCACCTCACTATAAATTCACCTTCGTCTCAGATCGGGGATGGTCAGGTCCCCTGGCATCAGCTTTTATGAACCAGTTTTTGAACAATCGACCCAACATCCTGTTATTCTTGATGGACGGCCTTCAGGCCGAGGCATTAGAGCCGGGCAACGCTTGCCAAACACCTAACTTCGACCGGCTACGTGCGAAAGGATTGGCGTTTCGCCGCGCCTACACACCTACACCTACCTGTTCGCCGGCGCGTGCTAGCCTGATGACCGGCCTGCTACCACATAATCATGGTGTACTGGAGGTGGAGCACGGCCGTCATGCTGACCAGTGTGTGCTAAGGACAGATAAACCCCACTGGGCGCAACGCCTGCGCCAGAGCGGTTACCAGACTGCTTATATCGGCAAATGGCACGTGGAACGCGGCAACGACCTGACGCAGTTTGGTTGGAAGGTCGATCGTAGCAAATCGGCGGCGCACCACAAGTTCCTGGGTCAGGGCCGAGACATCGGTGCGGAACTGCCGATCGATCCAGAATTGAGCCGTTATCTGGAAGGGCCACCGGGCTATAATCGCCTGCTGCATTACGGCGTCACCGACACGCCGCCGTCGGAGCGGTATCCGGCCTTCGCGGTCGCCCAGGCGAATGAGGCAATCAGCCAATTCAGCCCGGACGAATCGCCCTGGTGCGCTTGCGTGAGTTTTTCCGAACCGAATGAGTCGCTGGTGGTTAGCCGATCCACTTTCGAAAAGTACGATGCCGACGAGATGCCGCTGCCGAAAAACTTAAACGATGACCTTTCCGACCGACCGAACATCTATCAACGCCAGCGTCTCATTAGTACGGAGGTCACTGACGATGAATGGCGCATGACACGTACCTGCTACTACGGTCGGGTAACGGAACTGGATGCTGAGTTCGGACGCCTGATGGAACGTCTGGAGATATCGGGTGAACTAGAGAACACTATCGTGATCGTTACCGCCGATCACGGTCGCTATATCGGCGCACATGGATTCGACGCACACAACTTCGGTCCTTTTGAGGAGATCTACCGTATCCCGATGATCGTCAGTGGGCCGGGAATCGTAGCGGGAGTGGAGACCTCCGGTCTGGTTGGGTTACAAGATCTATGCCCTACTATCCTGGAACTAACCGGCAATATATCTTTTGATGTTCCAGATTCAAAATCCCTGCTGCCACTGTTGCGAGATCCACAGGTAGCCGAGGAAGCATTTACCACCGCCTACGGCGAATACCACGGTACACGTTTCAACCTGGCTCAGCGCATCATCTGGCAGGGTGACTGGAAATTCGTCTTCAACGGCTTCGATTTCGATGAACTGTACAATTTGAGGGACGATCCGCACGAGACAAAAAACCTGGTCAATGAATCGGAACATCGAGCACGCGTTAAGGCAATGATGGCCGAAATTTGGCGTATGGTGCGTCAGACCGGCGATCGCACGATCGAGGAGACACACTACTATTCCATGCGCATCGCCTGCGTGGGGCCGAATCTGTGACGACGAGCCACAGTTTACCGGACCGAGACTGTCGGAGTGTCTATCCCCGCTATGTTGTCCGGGCTGAGGAGTAGCGTTGAGTGGCGAGTTGTGCTACACTCTCTCGACATCTAATAAATCTAATAAATAGAGGAAAAAGATGATAACCCATTTCTCAACGTCGACGCTTGTCTCCTGTCTATTCACCGCAGTCTCGCCGGAGATTGTCTCAGTCCAGAAGATTTGGGATCGGGCACCGCACAACGCTTTTACCGATCTGATTCGATTTCGTGGTCGCTGGTGGTGTACGTTCCGCCAAGGACAGGGCCACGGCGGCGACACGGGACAGGTTAGCGTCATTACCTCTGACGACGGTGTGAAGTGGGAATCAGCAGCCTTGCTGACACAAGATGGTATCGATCTTCGTGATCCGAAATTATCCCTCATGCCCGACGGTCGGCTAATGCTGATCATGGGCGGTATCGTTTACGACCACCAGGGAACCGACCAGACGCGTTCACCGCGAGTAGCATTCTCACCGGATGGCTACGATTGGACCGAACCGAGGAAGCTACTGGCAGAGGATCACTGGCTATGGCGTGTGACCTGGCAGAAGGGTTGGGCTTGGAGTGTCAGCAAGTTAGGTGAAGGTCGGCATCCACGGCGAGGCATGCTGTACCGTAGCCTTGACGCCCTCGATTGGGAGTGGGTCACCGAGTTTCTTTTACCGAACGATACCTGGAACGCCAGCGAAACGACACTTCGCTTCCTGCCAGACGGTATGATGATCGCCCTGACACGACCACACTGGATCGGTACTAGCTATCAACCCTACACCAATTGGTCATGGACTAAAACAGAGACTGATATTGGCGGCCCCAACTTTATCCGTTTGCCGGATGGAAGCCTGTGGGCAGCCGGGCGATGCTACGGCGAAAGGTCAACCACCGTTCTGGCCTACATGGAGCCAAACCGCTATGAACCCGTTCTCACGCTGCCCAGCGGCGGTGATTGCAGCTATCCGGGATTGGTCTGGCACGAAAACCTGTTGTGGATGAGCTACTACTCGTCACATGAAGGGAAGACAAGTATCTATCTAGCGAAGATCGAGATCAAGTAACCAACCCGTTTTTCGATCCAGAAAGAGAAATAATAATAAGGCGCTATAGCTGCTACACGGTTATAGGTTACATTTGGTACCGGCCTTAGAAGGGGCCGCATCTGCGAGTCTACGGATTTTGTTGTCCCAATCCGCCGAACATCGGGTAGTTTAAGTTGCGACGCCTCCTCTATCTGTACGACAACCCTTTTCCTAGCTATCTTTTCCTAACGACCTTTTCCCTAACGCCAAGAGCAGTTTAGGGCAATGGCCGCTCCGCTAACAGGTTGACGAGCAGGTCTAATTTGGATATAATCCGATCCTACTATTCTATTTGCAAACCTACTTGTAAGGAACACACATATATGAGTAAATACAGAATGGATCGAGATTGGGAGAATGGTGTGGTTCGTTATCCCGACCCGGCCATTGAAGTAATCGACGATCGCTTTAGACAGTACATTCTCGGAAACGCTGTCGTAGAGAGAATCTGCACCGGCATGCGTTGGGCTGAAGGCCCGGCCTGGTTTGGTGATGGCCGTTACCTGATGTGGAGTGACATTCCCAACAATCGCCAGATGCGCTGGCACGAGGAGTCAGGGGAGATCAGCGTTTTTCGTTACCCCTCCAACTATAGCAACGGCAACACGCGTGACGAGCGGGGACGATTGATTTCCTGTGAACACGGAACCCGTCGGGTAACGCGCACTGAATACGACGGTACTGTCACCGTTCTGATGGACAGTTTTGAAGGGAAGCCGCTCAACGCGCCCAACGACGTCGTCGTTCATCCGGATGGTCATATCTGGTTCACTGATCCAGGCTATGGCGCTATACTCCACTACGAGGGTAATCGAGGCCAACTGGAACTGCCGACCAATGTCTATCGCCTGAATCCCGAGACCGGCCAGGCAACCGTCCTGACAGGTGAACTGGACAAGCCCAACGGCCTCTGCTTCTCACCAGATCTAAGCAAACTCTATGTCGTCGACACCGGAGCCACCCACAGCGACGATTGTCCTCGTGCCATCTACGTCTTCGACATTGTTGACGACTCGAGATTGGAGAACAAGCGTGTTTTTTGCGATATGGGCCAGGGGCTGTCGGACGGTATCCGTTGCGACCTCGACGGTAATGTCTGGGCCAGTGCCGGCTGGGTCGGAGAAGGATACGACGGGGTACATATCTTTACACCGGACGGTGATCTGATCGGTAAGATTCACCTGCCCGAAGTCTGTGCCAACCTCTGTTTCGGCGGGGTTAAGCGCAACCGGCTCTTCATGGCAGGTAGCCAGTCGATTTACTCCCTCTTCGTCGAGACACAAGGTGCCCAGATGCCATAACCCCCACCAGTCCTTTAGCAGAAGGATAGTTGTATTTGTAGGGGCAAAGCAAAAGAGGAGGAGGTTGACGGATAGAAGCCGCAGTTTTGGCAGAGGCCTGTAGTTGATTGAGGAAAGAGGAGGGTTGCTTTGCCCAACAAAGATGGTAGTATGATGAATTAGGGCCAAGCAGACCAATATCCGCGTATCTAGAAGACAACGGCCAAAATGCAGATTGGCGCGTGGTGCAGCCGGTAGCCATTTGCTTGGCCCCTACGGTAAGGGGACATTCATGCATCTTAGTCATTCTGAGCGCCAGCGAAAAATATAGTTACTATAACCCCCATCCGTCTTGCGGACGACCTTGCCCTTACCGAAGGGGGCCCCTTTGGTAAGGGCAAGGTGGCGGTCTTGGATCGTCGGAGGGGGTCTGGTTGGTCGCCCCTACCGGGAGATACGGTAGGGTTATGGTTATATCTGTAGGGGCGAAGTAGCACCGATGGATTTGGCCTTGAGTTGATGTTGGAGCGGGAGAGTAATGTCTTGGTTGGTGCGGGTAGTATACTTCGCCCAGACAAACCTCACCTGTCCTTGGCAGAAGGATAGTTGTATTTGTAGGGGCAAAGCAAAAGAGGAGGAATCTGACGGATAGAAACCGCGGTTTTGGCTGAGGTCTGCGGTTGAGGAAAGAGGAGGGGTGCTTTGCCCAACAAAGATGGTAGTATGATGAATTAGGGCCAAGCAGACCAATATCCGCGTATCTAGAAGGCGACGGCCAAAATGCAGATTGGCGCTGGGACCGCCGGTAGCCATTTGCTTGGCCCCTACGGTAAGAGGACATTCACGCATCTTAGTCATTCTGAGCGCCAGCGAAAAATATAGTTACTATTTAGGCGTTTGGATCATTAGAATCTGGTTGTCCTACTATCCCCGCTAGTTGAACTGCTATGAGTTTATATCAAAAGGAAATTATGATGAAAGTGTTATCCAGGTTACTGTGTTTAGTCTTGTGCTTACCGTTGTTGGTAATTGGACAACAGAAGATTACTTGGCAGAAAGATGGTAAAGAGATGGCGCTGATCCCGTCTGGATCGTTTGAGATGGGGGATTCGAAGAATGAGCCAGAGAACTGGATGAAGCGTTCAAGGCCAGTACATAGAGTAGAACTGGATGCCTTTTATATGGATGTTCGTGAAGTGACGGTAGGTCAGTTTAGAGAGTTTGTCAATCAGAGTGGGTATAAATATGGTGGCAATTGGGATTCTATAGCCAAGTTTTCGCCGGGAGACGAGTATCCAATGGTGTATGTGACTTGGGATGATGCCGCGGCTTATGCGAAGTGGGCGGGCAAGCGACTGCCGACAGAAGCGGAGTGGGAGTACGCGGCCCGTGGAGGGTTAGTAGGAAAGCGGTATCCTGGGGGCGATGAGATAACGCATGATGATGCTAACTATAAGGGAACTGGTGGTAAAGATAAGTGGGGATATTGTGCGCCAGTAGGCAGTTTTGCGGCCAATGGCTATGGATTATATGATATGGCCGGCAACGTTCGGGAATGGTGTCAGGACTGGTATGGAGAGAACTATTATAGTAGTTCACCAGCTAAGAATCCGCCAGGGCCGGGCTCAGGCTCATCCCGGGTGTTGCGGGGTGGTCGTTGGAGCAGCAATGCTTACTACCTGCGGGTAGCTAGCCGCGACTACAACTCTCCGAATGTTAGGCCTTCGACATCGGGTTTCGATGTGTGTCAGGATCGAATTTTACCCCTGGCGCCTCCGCAGGAGGCGACTTTACAAGCGACGAAGGAGCGCCTTTACCACTGGCAGGCAACCAGGGGGTGATAGAATGGGAGAAAGACAACTCGCAGATGGCTCTGATCCCGTCTGGATCGTTTGAGATGGGGGATCACCTAGATGGAATGAGTAACGCCTTGCCTATACATACAGTGACCTTGGATGCTTTCTATATGGATGTACATGAAGTGACCGTGGGCCAGTTCCGAAAGTTTGTTAATCAGAGTGGGTATAACTATCAAGGTGATTGGAATAGGGTGGCTAAGTGGTCACCGGGCGACGATTACCCGATGATCGAAGTGAGTTGGAATGATGCGGTGGCCTATGCCGAATGGGCAGGTAAAAGATTGCCAACCGAAGCCGAATGGGAATATGCGGCCCGAGGGGGATTGATCGGCCAACGGTATCCATGGGGAGATGAGATAGATAAAACACAGGCTCATTATGATAGTTGGAATAATGGGCGGGGAACCACCAAAGTGGTAGGAAGTTTCGAGGCCAATGGGTATGGACTTTATGACATGGCTGGTAATGTCCGGGAATGGTG
>JASMLX010000179.1 GCA_030748495.1 Candidatus Poribacteria bacterium
GATCCGCTATATCGGTTTTACCGGTCATAAAAGCCCGCATATTTTGCAGACGATGCTAGACCAGGACTTGGACTGGGATACTTGCCAACTGCCGACCAATATCGCTGGTGCCCATTACCGCATTATATCTATAATCCGAAAATTTTTGAGTGAATATAATAGGGCAATATTGTCAACCCGAAGTCCCAAATTTAGAATTAGCAAAAAGGAGCGGCAGTCAAACAAACCTACTTCATCAATAACATCTTGCGCGTATCGCTGAAGTCGCCGGCTTGAATGGTGTAGAAATAAACGCCTGAGGCTACCGGTTCTCCCAACTTATTCCTACCATCCCAGTAGGCCGCTCGATCTTGGCCCTGATAGTTACCGGCTGTCTGCCAGCCCACCTTGAGGCGACGAACCTGTTGCCCCGTCGCCTCGTAGATGGTGATCTCTACTTGGCTATCAACTGATAAATGGTAAGGAATCCAGGTTTCTGGGTTAAAGGGGTTGGGGTAGTTCTGAGACAGCTCAAAATGGTGCTTCGCCTCTTTCGCTTCGGCCAGCTGAGACACTATCGCGATGCTCTTCCCCTTTGGATTAGACAAAACTATCTCTTCTAATCGCAGTGACGACAGCGCCTCGGCTCGGTCGCCATGGATTTCTACCACCAACTTGGCCAGCGTCATCTCTTGGCCAAGTTGGTTCATTATCGGCTTAGATCGGCTTAGATCAACAGTGGCAAATTTGGCTGTTCCGGCTTTCAACCCTGGCGGTTCAAAGCTGAAACTATCTTCTCCCAGAGCATTTCCCTCTTCAATCTGCCGCACTGACAACAGCGCTGGGTCATAACTCACACTGAACTGATACCCCTTTAAGGTTTCAGTCAAGTGCGATGATAAGTAAACATTGACCAGAGGTGAATTATCTTCCACTTGCGGTTTTAGGGCTACCCAGCCCTGGGTTGATCCCCGTACCAAGGCCGGGGCACTAACCGGTTGATCCGACGGGTATTGTTCACCAAAGTGAATCACGATTAGGGCCAAGTCGAAGACGTCCACATAACCATCTTCATTAATGTCACCAATCAGTTTGGGTTTCCTTGTTCTGGCCGCTGAGACCAGGTCAAAAATATCCACTTTCCCGTCTTCGTTAACGTCATTAGACATTAAGCCACCGGTTTGACCGAACTCGTGGCCTAACTGGCTCAAGTCAGCATAAATATCTGGCTGGAAGGTCTGTTTACCCATGGCTACCAGATCCAAAATATCCACTTGGCCATCACCGTTGAGATCGTGTTCCAGGTTCAGGCTGACCCCCGTTTGACCAAAACTGGAGCCCACTGAATTCAGGTTGTCGTAAATACTTTGACCAAAATCGTTGGACACGGCCACCAGATCCAAAATATCAACGCGGCCATCCCGGTTGGGGTCCCAAGGCTTGGATGGCGGTATAGCTAGACGAAAACGGGTCAAGCGATCAGTCTTAAACTGAAGCGTTTGTTGATTTGGGTTGATACTGACCCCATTGACCTGTTGCCAATGGTCACCCATCAGGGCATAAACCCGAATCGATTCGGCGATCTCCCCTGTCGGATAAGAGATAGACACCGCCGCCATCTGGCTCAAAGTCTCAGTGAAGGGCTGGCCGTTCTGAGACACGGCTTTGAACTGGCGATCGCTATTAGCTAAGGCTTGGTCCTGATTCAATGGGGGTAAGGGGGTTTCTGAAATGGGAGCAACCTCCACCGAGACGGCCAAACGCAAACTGGGATCAGTCGAGAGGCCGGCTGATCCAAAGGTGATGCGACTGCCATCTCCAGTTGCCGCTGTACCGCCTTGGTCTGAGATAATGGTCAAGTTCAGATTCTCTGAGACCACTAGTGATTCTACTCCGGCTGGGCTGACCGAAGTGACGGCGTAGTAGTAGGTTTGAGCCAGATCCACTTCCAGATCAACGAAGCGGGTGTCGGTTAAGTTCTCAGCTCTGGGTTTTAGGTCTCCCACCTCAGTAATGGGTTGAATGGATCGATACAGATGATAGGTCTGAGCGTTAGCGTCCGCTTGCCAGTCTAATTTTAGTTGGTTACCGGTCGCACTTAAAGTGCCCTTCAGTTGGCTGGGGGTAGTGGCCGGTGGTGAACTGTCTACGATCAGCCGTCGCTCCTGAGGCTGGCTAACATTACCGGCCAGGTCGACTGCTGACAGGGCCAACCAGTTGTCTCCGTTTTGTAATTGGATGGTCAATGTAACCGTGCTCTGATCGATACTGACGGATTGAGGTTGGTCGTTGACTAATAGGGTCATGGCTCGGGCCGGTGCTTGACTATTGTCGACAAAGCGCAGACTGATTTCGGCTTCCGCTCGGCTCAAGTAGGTAGGCAAATCGACAAAGCTAACCTCTGGTGGTTGTTGATCCACAAACACCTGCAACGGAATGGTGGCTGGGCTCTGCAGTTGCGAGGCGGTTCGGCTGAAGGCGGTCACCGCATTCAGTCCAGGTTTCAGCACCAACCGATTTAGTTTGAAGCTACCGGTGTTGTCAACCGGGCTATGGCCCATCGAATTGCCATTGACTAAGACCTCTACCTCCACTTGGCGTCCTTCCTCCAGCTCAGCAATCTGACCGCTGAGCGGAATCTGAGTCGCATTGGTATAGACCATGCCTTGATATTCTGTCACCACCAGGCCTAAGTTGTCGTCCACCAGTTCTTGTTCATGGGTCAGCTGAACTGGATCATCGGTCACCAACTGCAGTTGGCTGGGGCTGGCGGCTGGTGTCAGCGAGACATCGAAACTAAACTCAAAAGAGGTCAGATTCTGGAAGGCATCGCTAACCGCAATGCTGATGGTGTTGGTACCCAGTGACAGATCCAGTGGTCGATCCAGCACGCCTAATTCTGAGACATCGGCCAACTCCCTGTCGGCTGACTCCTGTTGCAAACGGCCGAACAGAACGACTGCCCCAGTCTGTCGGTTGTACCGGTTTTTACTTCCCGCTTTAAACAGGTTATTGTAGACCACGCCATTGATTTCAACCACCATTTCCTCAAACTTGATCTCACTATCGGCATCCAAGGCCTCAAACTTGATGGCCATCATACTAACCGTACTAATTTCTTGCCCCGGTTGCGGGAATTGGGGTCGAATGATCGGCGGTTGATTATCACTAGCGGCTAAATCCAGCTGGAAGTTAATTTCCTGCTGGCTGCTATTGCCAGCCACATCGGCTACCGAAACAGCCACCACATAGTCGCCGGCCAGTAGGTCGCTTTCCACCTGAGCCAGTAATTTACCGGATATGGGGTCGAAGTTGGGTTTCAGCTCCATCTGGGTGCCTAATTCCGACGACTTTAACTGCACCGAAACCTGATCCACATCTGGGCTCTGAATTAGGGCCTGAATTTTAACCCTCGGTGAGGTCAACGTCTGGCCCTCGGTCGGCAGTAGATGGCTAATTTCAGGCGCCGTGGTATCGACAAAAAACTGACCGGACTCCAAGATGGTCTGATTACCGGCCAAGTCGCTGGCTATGAGGCGGAAGGTGTGTGAGCCCTCAGCTAAGCCCGATACCTCAGCCGAGTTTTCAGTTGGCAGATAGCTCAGCCGTCCGCTATCGGCCTGATAAACGAACTCCGATAACGGCTGGTTGCCATCCAGAATAAATTGCAGGCTATCTTCATCAATTCCGCTTCCCCCTGGATTGTCAGCCAATTCCACCTTCATCTCTGGCCATGGCGACGGGGTTCTTTGTCCGTCCCTGGGCATCGGATTGCCCACCGTCGGTGGTTGTAAATCAACCAATACCGTGGCCGCTGTCGAGCGCTGACTTTGGTTGCCGGCCACATCAACGGCGACTAGGTAAATCTCATTTTGGCCTTCAGTTAGGCCCACAGAATCGACAGCGAAAGTGCCTTGCTGATCCACCACCGCCGATTGGGCCGGTTGACCATTGACAAAGAGGTTGATTTCGGCTCCAGCTTCACCTTGTCCATGGACAGCGATGCTGGTCTGGTTGACAAACCGAGACAGCGATTGAATCGACGGAGTGGTGGCCTCGGTATCGACCACGAAATCGGCATTCACCACTTGCTGGTTACCAGATTTATCCTGCGCATAGACAGTTAGCAGGTGTTGGCCTTCAGCTAATTGATCCGGCTGAATCAGAATTATATTTTGGCTGGCTAAAGAGCCATCAGCATGCTCTGTGGACGCCAAATTGACCACTAGACCGTCTAATCGGACTTGAACTTCGGCCAGCCCGCTACCCACATCGTAAACGGTGGCCCTGATTGTCAAATTGTCTAACTGCTGGGCATTGATGGTCTGCCCGGCGGCCGGGAACAGGCCGGCAATGGTTGGGGCCACGGTATCATCCTCGTCGGGGTCAACTTGGAATTTGACTTCGGTTTGACTGCTATGGCCTAGCTGATCTGAGACTTTTAGCACCGCCACATATTCCTTAGCCTCGGTCTGACTGACGGCCGGCTGATAGGTTAACAGACCGGAAGTTGGATCGTAGCTGAAATCGGTTACTGGTTTTCCGTCAACCGTCAAATCAATGCTGTTTGCATCAATACCACTGGCCATAGTAGAAACAATGGTTGAATCCTTGACCACCGCCCTGAGCTCATTGAAGGTCGGTAGAACCGCGCCATTAGCAGGTTGTAAGGAGTCGATGATCGGCTTCTGAGTATCAACCACAAAGGTACCCATTGGTATCAATTGGCCTTTCAGGCCAACGATATTTACCGGCAAAGTATCGACTCGGTTTTCACCTTCCAGCAAGGGCAATTCGGCCGTAAAACTACCGGAACCAGCATCTATGTTAACCTTCATTTGAAATTGGTCATTGCGATATATCTCTACCGACCCGCCTCCAGGCAACAGTGCCATATCTAACTGGCCGGCAATCACAGTTGAAGGTGCCGATACCCACTTATGTTCAGCCTCACTTTGAGCTCGGTTGAGACTCCCTGCCACCGGGGGACCGATAATAGTGAAGGTTCGACTGGCCGATTGCTGGTTGCCATTTCGGTCTTGGGCTCGTATCGATAACATATATTCGGCTGGTGGCAATTCCTCAACTGGAAAGGCCGTCAACTGTGTGTCGTTGATATCGCCTGTTAGAGAAACGCCTTTCAGCCTAATTTCCTGCCCCGCACTGGTCAGATTGACCGAGACCGGATTGGCCGACAGGTCGAATCCGCCCAGGTCTTGGATGGAGGCTTTGAGAAATGGCCGACGAGAACCCATCAGCATTCCTTCTGTTGGCGGAGAAAGAATGCGAATTTGAGGCGGACTGATGTCGGCTAGGGCTAAATTGATCTTGAATTGATAACTAAGTTCGGTTTTATTGCCAGCCACGTCCTCAGCTGCCACTTGAACGGTGTAAGTAACACCATCGATTAGTTGACGAAGTGGAATCACCGTCAAAAGCAAATTTTTCTGGCTTTGGCCCTGCCGATTGCTACCTCCTTCAATTGAGACTGGCGTTGCCCCTTCAAACAGTGACAATTGGGTTTGGCCTAATCCTCCACGATCAAGCACCTCGACGGTAATCGGCGGTCGAAGATTATTGGTCTCGTTTAGCCCACCATCGGCTTGGCTTAAACCAATCAGCAGTTCTGGTGGCGTCAGGTCGATTAGTATCTCCTGGGCGGCTGTGACTGGTCGACTAATGTTTTCGGCCGGGTCAATGGCAACCGCCTGTAGACGATATAACCCTTCTTCGGCTATAGCACCGGCGAGGGCAAAAAAGCCGTTTTCATCGGCTTCAGTCCTCCATTCTTCGTCTGTCCCAACATTTTCAGCTAAAAACCGGAGAATAACGGTAGCATCAGCTTCGGCCTGACCATCAACTTCGACCTGTCGGCCGTCAACTTCGATACGACCAAATATGGGTGGTTCAGGAGCCGTTTTATCAATCACCTCAATTTCTGCCTTCGCAGTGGCGGCGTTTCCAGCTGCGTCTCTGATCTGTAAGGTGAGGATAGAAGACCTATCAGCCGTAAATTCCAGGTGTTTATTTCTGTATTGGCTAGTTTCAAAGTCCACGCCGTCACTATCATCTAAATCCCAGTAATAGGCACTGACCATTCCACTGTTATCGGTCGATTGACCGCCACTTAGCCGAACCGTATCACCTTGTTTGACGATCACTTTGTCGGGGGTAATTTTGGCCGCCGGTAAGGTTTTGTCCACGAGACGAGCCATCAATGCCGTTCCTGGCGGATAGAAGGTGGTATTCCCGCCCCAATCGGTGGCCTGAATAGAAAATGGAAACTCAATAGTCCCATCCATCTCAGTGTAATCAACACCAGCTGCTCGCAAGTCGGATTGGGGATTTTCCGGCACCACTAAGCTGGCCCTGTAGTTACCGGCCGATGATGGATTGGCCTCGATCAATTGGGTGCCAAATAGGAAGGTCACCGTCTCAACTTGGTCATTATCGGTAACTTTGGCTTCTAGATTCAACAGCTCTCCGGTACCAGCTTCTACCAAACCGGTATTAAAACTGATTTCCGGCCCTCTATTGTCTATGAGGACAGGGCCAATCGAAATCTGGTTGCCGCTTTCCCCCACTTTAGCTACGGCCGTAATTTTATACTGGGTCTCTTCACCTAAGCCCAGAGCACTGGTATCCCAATCGTAAGACAACTGACCAGAGGAAACTTGCGATTGTTGGTAGATCTCCTCGGCTTCGACTTGAAAGGCCACATCAGCCAGACTGTTTCCCTCAACCTCCAGTCTCACACTCAGGCTGACATAACCACTACTCCCACTGATTTGTAAATCTCTCAAGATTGGTCCTTCCAGATTCAAAACAGTGATCTGGGTGCTAACGGTGGTCTGATAGGCTTCTTCAGTTTCCACTTCGCGGACGGTAAAGGTAACTTGGTAATCACCAAACTGATCGACTGTTGGTTGCCAACTAAAACTGCCGTTTGGCTGATCCAGTTGATAACCGGTAGGCAGATCGCCCTCGACGGTCACCTCCAAGGCATCATCATTTGGATCACTGAATAGTAGGGGCCAGGCGATTGGGGTTGGATCACCAGCCACCCCGTTGTAAATCGGTTGCAAGGGTTCGATCTCAGGCGGTAAATTCTGCGGCCCCACGACTAATTGGACTTTAGTTCGAGCTTTGGCCCCTTCGCTGTCCAGTACCGTTAGCTTCAAATTATATCTGCCCGCTTGTCCCAGTTGGGGTTGTATCAGTAGATCCCTGCCAGCAATCAGGGCCAGACCTGAAGGCAGGTCGCCTCCCACTTGGAATAACAGTGGTTCTTGCGGGTTATCTGGATCACTGGCCAGCAGCGGTACAGCAATCGTCTCTCCTTCCAGCACTTCTGGTAGCTCAACCTCACCAAACTCCGGTGGTTGGTTAGCATTATCCACCACCACTATTACCACCGCTTTGGCTTCGGCTCCAGCCGCATCAGCGGCTATAATTTCAAACTGGTATGCTTCATCTTGACCGGAATTAGCATCCGTTTGCCATCGAATCACCGCTTGACCGTCTGTAGCAATCAGTTCCACCTCTTCAACCGAGGATTGCAGGCTGAGTTCAACCGTCTCTAACGGATTGATTCCACTGTCCGGATCAATAAACTCAATGGTGAACTGGACCAATTCACCTTCTAACACCCTCGGTTTTGGTAATTGCCCTACCTGTTCCGGTGGTCGATTAACACTAATAACGGTGATTTGAAAGCTTTGGCGATTGACGCCGTTTTCAAGCTGCCCCTCGGTGTCTTGAGCCACAATACCAACGCTTACCGGTTGGCTGGTATCGAAGCCAAACGGCACCTCCCATTCGAATTTGGCTGATCCATCGCCGTTATCAGTCAAATTGGCGCCCAACGGTAGACCTTTGGCCTCGAAGCTGATCGCCTCTTGGTCAGCGTCGGTGGCACTGAAGAAGAGTGAGACCGTTTCGCCTTCCTCAACCGCCAAGTCATCGATGGCAGCTAACTGGGGCAGTGAGTTCAGGTTCTGTACTCGAATTCGTACCGGCTTCTTGACTGTTAACGGTTCTTTGTCAGCGGGCTGAACCTCTTCAGCCACCAACTGCAAACTATACAGCTGGAACCCTGGCGGTCCATCCCCCGATTTTTGATCCGGCAACCAAGTGATTGTTCCCGTATTGGTCTCTTGATCAGTAGTCAACACCGCGCCTTTGGGTAGGCCTAACACACTCAATTGGAGCGTATCTTGCTGCAAGTCAGTGGCCGAGAACCTAATCAGCAGGCCTTCCTCCCCTTCTACCGGACCTTCGGCCGGCGTTTCTAAAATGTTATAACGATCCCCAGTTTCAATGGATAATTGCGGTGGCGTATTAACGTCGTTTACTCCGACCGATAAGGTGGTTTGTGATTCGGCCCCTTGGCTATCAGTGGCTCGAATTCTGAATTCCACCAGTTGGCCTTGATCGCTTTCGTCTGGGGTCCATTCCAGTCTGGTGGTAGCCAGAGTGCCTGTTTCATCGTCCAAATTAATTTCCACCACACCTAAAGTGGGGAGGTGTCCTTTTCCGCCTAAACGGTCGACCGTAAATTCAACTTTGTCGCCTTGGTCCGGATCCTCGGCTTTAACCGCTACCGATAGCGATTCACCTGCCCCTAACAGTTGGGGGGTTAAATCTTGGATGATTGGGCTTCGATTCACCGGCACAATTACCAATTCGAAAGTCAAATTGACCGGCGGGTTTTCTCCTGAAATGGCGGCGATCGTCACGCTATACGTGCCGCCAAACTCTGATGTGGGTAACCAGGAAAAAGCGGTACCATCCCTAGTGGTTCTAAGTTTAGCTCCAGCCGCCTCCGGTAGACCTCTTAGTTGGTAGGAGAGATCGGTCTCTTCTGGATTTTCCACCGTCACTGGCAAATTGATGGGCCCACCGGTGTTATATTCACCACTCAAACTGTCAGCTGAAGTAGCAAAGGCTGGTGGGTCGAAGACCGCTTCCAGTTCAATTTGTACTTGCGCCAGCCGACTCTCTTCGGTGCCATCGTTAACCTTGAAGGTAAATTGATCCGGACCGGAATAGTCCCGATCTGGTGTATAGACCAGGTTAGCACCTTCACCTGAGAGTTGCCCGTAAAAGGGAGGATCCACAATCTGATAAGTCAATTCATCTTGATCTACATCTTCCGTCAGCAAAGTAATCTGAATGGCCTCGTCTTCCTTACCTGTCAACTGCTGACCTTCGGCTGTCGGTATATCGTTGACTGCTTCAACAAACACCTCTACCAGGCCTTGACTGCTATTACCCTGGCCATCACTAATTTCGTAAGTGAAGATATCCGGTTGATCTGAACTGAAGTAGTTTTCGTTGGGGGTATAAAAGACCACGCTGTCTTGTCCCTGTTCGACCGTTCCATTTTTGGCAGGGCTAACCGAAGTCAAGGTGATCTCATCTTGTTCTGGATCGCTATCATTGGCCAACAGGTCTATTTTGCTAGCCGGGCTATCCTCTGGCAAAGTAAGCCTATCGGTTTCAGCCACTGGTGGCAGATTAGCCAGCACCGTGATGGTGACCGTGGCCGGTAAACTGTCTGACAACCCATCATTAACCACAAAGGTGAAGCTGTCATCTCCCTGATATTCTGCGGCAGAAGTATAGACGATATCCGCCCCAGTACCGGATATGTTCCCGTTTTGCGATTGATCCTTAATTGAATAAGTCAAACTGTCAGCTTCGGCATCACTAGCCGTTAATGTTAGCGGTAATCCGGCTCCACTTAGGGCAATTACTTCTTGACTATCAGCTACCGGCGAGGCGTTGACGGTAATATCTACGGTAACTGGCGGGCTGTCTAAAGTACCGTCATCAGCCATAAAGGTAAAGCTATCGGAGCCAAAGAATCCAGGATTGGGGGTGTAGGTAAGATTAGGGGTCGTTCCCGACAGCGTACCGTTCTGCGGTTGATCCATGATTTGGTAGGTTAATACCGCCGCCTCCAAATCGGTAGCGATTAAGACAATTGGCAGTTCCTGCTGTTGAGCCGTAGTCAATTGCTGAGCCTCAGCCACCGGAGCAGCGTTGACCGTAATATTAACAGCGGTTGGCGGACTCTTAGCTTGATCGGCATCACTGACCGTAAAAGTAAAGCCATCGATACCACCGAAGCCAGGATTAGAGACATAAGTCAGATTAGGTGCCGTTCCGGATAGTAACCCGTTCTGTGGTTGGTCTACCACCTGATAAGTTAGATCCGATGAGCCCTCTGGGTCAGCAGCCGTTAGGGTGATGGCTAACGTTTCCCCTTCATTCACCTTTAGATTTTGAACCTCAGCGGCAGGGACGACATTGACTGGTGAAATTGTAAAAGCTTCAGACAGGGTGACTGCCTGTCCATCAGTGTTGGTTACCTTGACATCCACCGTACCAGCAGTACCTGACGGCACAGTAGCGCTGATTTGGGTCTCAGAGACTACTACCACCTCAGTGGCCGCATTAGCTCCAAACTCCACCCTGGCTCCCGTCAAGAAACCGCTTCCTGTTAGGGTTACCGTGATACCCCCGGCCAGTGCACCCTGGGTTAGATCCAAGCTGGCTAGGGTCGGGGCCGGATTATAGCTGAAGGCCTGGCTGAGTGTGACCGTCTGGCCATCGCTGTTAGTCACCTTGACATCCACCGTACCAGCAGTACCTGACGGCACAGTAGCGCTGATTTGGGTCTCAGAGACTACTACCACCTCAGTGGCCGCATTAGCTCCAAACTCCACCCTGGCTCCCG
>JASMLX010000017.1:0-121 GCA_030748495.1 Candidatus Poribacteria bacterium
TCTCGAGTAGTTCATCTTTAAGTTTTACTGCCCTTTCTTTGAGATTTTGTCTAATAGATGCAAATGCAGGTGCCTGTTTGGGGCGAGAGCCTCGCTTTCCCTTGTTGCGTTCAATTTCACG
>JASMLX010000017.1:131-65940 GCA_030748495.1 Candidatus Poribacteria bacterium
ATGGTGGACTTGTGACGATTTAGTTCATTCCCGATTTCGGTCTATGAAAAACCATCTTGATCAAGTTTGGCCATCAGGTATCTTTCTTCTGGAGTGATCTGTCTATACTTCATCAATGCTCCCGTAGTATTTGTTCTTTGACTAAAACGAGAATAGTATCTCACTCGCTTTTTTTCAAATACTAGCTGTTGCACTTACGAAAAAAATCCGCCAGTAAAGTTAAAAATCAAAACTACCCGATTGTTAGATTGCACAGGCTCGTTAGATTGTACAGGCGTTAGCAGGATTTTCACCCTCAGATCAATCGGGTGACCAAATATAACCGATCGGGATATCTTTTGAAAAGCGAAATCCGGTGTTGTTTCGCTAAAAACTGGTATTGGGCCAATTTAGAACCCTGATAGCCGGAGGGCGGATCGATTTAACGTTGAAGATAAAATTTAGCTGGAATAATTGCCGGGGTACAGCCAATTTGCCAGGATAATGATACCGTTTCTGCCTGTATCCAGGGTATGCTAGACAGGTTCTCGGTCTACTATAGACTAATATAGTAAGTCAGTTTGGCCAATAGCGTCCAGCCTTCCGTTTGCCAGCTATCGGTGGGTTTCATCTGTTGATCATATACCAGATAAAAGTCGCTGCCCGGACGATAGATATAACGGAGCAGAAAGTTAAGGTTGGCGTACTGGCGGGCGTCGTTCCACTGGGTATAGAGTTTCATGAAGAAGCGTGTGTTGAGGGAAAAGTTGAGTCTGGCTCCCACAACATTGGCCTCGAACTGCTGGTTATCCACACGGATCTGGTTGCGATTATAGCGTAAGTCCAACGACAGTTGATGGCTCATTCTCCACTTGCTATCCAGGCCAAATCCGACCGCGCGACCTTGATAGTAGTCGCCGAAGTTGATGTCTGCGCCTACGGCTAACGGTCGACGGCCGGCAGACATGGTTTTTAGTGAGAAAGTCTGCATCTGGTAGGTATTAGCCGGGATCTCGATCTCACCGACAGAGAAAGACTCTTCCACCACGTCTTCTGAGAGCGAGAAATCGATTCCAGCCCCATCGCCCGAATCCAGATTCAGACCCATGCCGATCTGGGCCTCGGCCCCTAACCCCTGATTCTGGTGGTTGAGCAGGTAGCCCTGATGCCATTTGGCATCCAGTGAACGGACCTGGTACCTATTGGGTCGCCAGGTTAAACTGATGTCGGAGCCGAGGGCACGGATGTCCCGGCGGGGCACAAAGCCGAGATCGGAAGTGAAATCGGGGCCGATGTCCAGAAAGGAGGTGGTCCAGCGCAACCAGTCGTTGGCCCAATGATGTTCCAGGTACCAGGCCAGGTCAGACTTGGACTGTTGTCCCTCCAGACTTCCCGCTAGCAGCGCCTTGATGCGCCATCGGTCGTGTAGGCGCAGGGCTAGATCCAGACCGCCGTTGCGCTGATAGTCAGAACCGCCACTCTGTCGATTGGTCAGGATCAGGCCGAGGTTAGACTGGCTTAAAATGTCCCGTTGGACTCGAAGCACCGAGAAATTAGTCCTCGGTACACTGCTGTCAGGCTGGTTGTTGTCGGACCGATTGTCGTTGGTCGAGGCTTCTGAGGGGAATTCGGTGTTGGCGGTGGTCAGGTTGAGCAGACCCAGACTGTAAGCCCCTACTTTGCCGGTCATTTTACCGCCGCCCAGAATCGGAACTTTGTTTCCCTGGTAAAGTCCGATCCGACGACTATAGAATAGATCTACGGGCGGCGCCATTTCACCACCGTCAGCGCCGAAAGCAAACCGTCCACTCCCCTCCAGGAAGAACTCACGCTTTTCAGGGAAATATAGGTCGAAGCGGGTTAAGTTGACCTCCTCTCGATCGGCTTCCACCTGGGCAAAGTCGGTGTTGGCTGTCAGATCCAGGGTTAAATTCGGGCCGATCCCGTACTTGGCATCCAGCCCGGCATTCAACAGGAGCGGCTTTTCTTGAGCTGAAGAGTCGGTCAGTCCACCGATGGTATAGGGCTTAAAGCTCAAGTGAGCGGGCGAGGGGATGCCTTCCAGACCGACCAGTTGTCCTGCATAAATAGGTCGATAGGTGCCAGGCCAGCTTTCGTTTTGCGGCACCACCATCCACTGCGTCGATTCGTTGGTACGCATGATGTTGCGACCAAAGTTGATGCCCCAGAGCATGGAATCAGCTTCACGGAACCGGAGTTGATCGAAAGGGATAGCCATTTCGACCGTCCAGCCCTGATCGTGACGGCGGCCGGCTGTCTGCCAAACGCAGTCCCAACTACCGTTGACACGGTGACCACCGTCAGTGACAGCACTGTCGGCCTGGGCTCCCAGCGCGTTGGTGCGAAAGAAAAATCCGCTTCGCTTATCACCGTAGGGATCGATCAGCAGATAGACGTTGTCGTTTTGCCACAACATGCCGTCGCGTTTCATTTCGTTGGCCACGATCTGGTCGGGCTGGGAATCAAAACACTCGAAGCCGACATACAATTTCTCAGCGTCGAACAGCACCCGGACGACCGTCTGCTCGGAAGCGGGATCGCCTTCGTTTGGGCTCTGCTGGACAAAGTCGCTAACCGGTTTACCCTCCAGCCAGGCCGGTTCGTTAAGTTTCCCATCGACCAGAATCGGTGTCTCTGTCCGATAGGCATAAGCTGTCCGTCTCTGACTGGCCTGGATCTGCCAAGTAACTGTGTTGAATAAGGTAATGGTCAGCATCCACACTAACCGATATACGATACTAAGCTTCATTGGTTAACTCCTGATACGGACTCGACGTTTCCTGCCTCGTCGATCCGTCAAAATCTCCAATCTCGCCAGGGGCATAGGTTCCACCCGACCAGCGGACTGACCTGACAGAGCCAGATAGGTCTAATACATACCATACCATCAATTCGAAGTCTTTTGCACTTTCAGTCGTGGATTTTTTTGACACCTATTCTGAATCAGGGCTATAATTGCCTCGCTCCGAAAGAACAAACCCCCGCTCCTGGTTGCCTCTATTTCGGCTTCTCTGCCCCAACTCCTGATCGGAATCGAGGATAAACTTAGGCTGCCCAATACTGAGTTATTTCAGGAGCGCCACCTCTAAATTTATTGTCAGACCATATTACTTGTGATTCAAATGCTAAACGGTTTTTTCGTCAACCCGATCCTGGTGCTCCGCTGGAACGATTTTGCCACCCATATTAAGCGAATGGCCGACTTGGGGGCCCGAAAGATTATTGTTCAATGGACTAGCGGACACGGCTACGGCCTTTACCCCTCAAAGATTTACGATCCAACCTGGGGCCTGCCCAGTAACACCGACTGGATCAAACAGTTACTTGAGACTGCTATGGACCATCAGATCGATGTTTGGCTCGGTCTAGACGCTTGCTACTCGACCACCGAATGGCACTATGATAAGCCGTTGCAATCGCTTAGCCGGCGTTGCCGAACTACTGCTAGCGAACTAGCCGATCTGTACCGAAATACCGGTTCGCTGGCCGGCTTCTATATTCCGGTCGACCTGGACCAACCGCTGAAGAAAACAGGGGTTAACTTTCTGGATCAGGTTGTTTCGCATTGTCATCAACTCGACTATCCCATCGCTTGCCCAGCCTCTGAACCTCGCCCAAAATTAACGGGTCGGCACTACGAAGCCGACCAACAGGATCAGGAATGGCGCGCTCGCGTCCAACGGTTACGTCGAACCTGGCGTAAATCCTGGCAGCAAGCGATCGACCAAAGTGGGCTGGATATCCTGGTCATTCGCCATTTGCATGGTGTCGGTCGAGAATCTGACTTAGAAGCAGATCTAGACCATTTTCAGAACATTAGAAGGTGGGTCAGTCTGCCGCTTTATCATCAAACACAAGATTTAATTCCAACTTCAGCCGAAACGCAAATCGGATTCTCCTATCACCATCTCGACCCCTTACCAACGGCTGAAGTGGTGTCGCGTCACTCCGTGCGACAAGACCCCGCGCGACAAGGCCCAGTACGACAGAGTACAGTACGACAGGGCCCCGACCTACTTCGTCAAAAAGCGGATCAGGTTGAGTGGTTTCTACGAAGGCGTTGCCTGGTTGAGGGGCAGGTGGTTTCGGTTCTGGACACCCGTTTCCCGGCTGCGGCACAGCAAAATCAGTGGCAAGAGGACGCCGATTGGCTCACAGGTCTTTACGTCGGAGCGGAGAGTTTTCGCTACGCCACCACGGGCGAAACTGCAGCGGCTGACCATGCTCGCCAATCCTGGCAAGCCGTGCATAAACTCTCAAACATTAGCGGGATACCCGGAATCGTAGCTCGATACTGGTTACCGCACATTGATGGACCATTGGGTCACGGCCGAAAACGGTGGCACCAAAACGACGATGGCGTTTACTGGATCAGCGATATTAGTCGAGATCAACTCAGCGGTCACATGTTCGGTCTAGCCACCTATTTCGATCATGTAGCCACAGCGGAGGAGAGGCAGATCATTCAAACGGATGTTGAAGCCATCACCGACCTGATTATCGACAATCAGATGATGGCAATCGACCCGGATGGTCAACCCTGTATCCACGGTAATTTTTGGGTCTCTCCTCTTCTAGCGCTGTCCTTCTTGAAATCGGCTTATCACATCACTCGAAAGGAGCGCTACCAGGAAAAGTATCTGGATCTGATCGATCCACACTATTTTCTGGGCCACGCCCTGAAAGATGCCAGAGTTTCGGCTAATCCGTTTTTCCAGCACTACCACCAGGATTCTCCGTTGTACCACTTTTTGCAGTACGAAGATGAACCGAACCTGAGACAACAGGTCTTACGCATTTGCGACCATCTTTATGCCGACACCCACCGGCACGGTAACGTCTATCTGATGATTAACCATGCGGTTTCGCATCCAGAGAGCGATTCCGGCCAAAAAGCGGTGGCTGAGCTACACAAGTTCGACATCGAAAGCTTAAATGTCTCTCGATGGGAGCAGGAGGCCAGAGAGTTGCTGAAAAATGGAGACCTACCGCGGCCAATACAGATTTCTCTAGCTTATATCCTGGGAGAGAGGGACAGCCTTCCAAATAGACGAGGCAATTATCTTCCGATCGAGTATCGACCCCCCAAAGAGTTTGGCTGGAACTACTACGCGGGCGAAGAGGCTCGCCGAGCCGCCGGGCAGGCGGGCCATCACGGCATTCATATTCGGTATAGTGGTGTGGATTATCTGCTAGCTTATTGGATGGCACGTTATCACGGCCTGGTATGCTGACTTTTGGTTTTAGACCTGCAATCCGGAAAAACTTTGGCCTCTACCCTTTTCTAATATTGACTATGATTGTTATGGCTTCAGTCGTGGCGTTGGCCGCCACTGAAAGATCCGGCTTGCCAGTTGACGTCAGCCCAATCGCAGATGGGTATATCCAGCGTGGAGTCAGGTCTGCGGACCTAGCCCTGCAAAAAGGTGGAGACCATTTTTCCCGGGGCAATTACGACCGGGCAATTACTGAATATAAAAGATTTTTGTTCTTTCATCCAGACGATCATAGGACCGCCGCCGCCTATTTTAAAATCGGTTTGGCGTTTGGTCGACTATCGGATTGGCAGCGGTCGATTGAGGTCCTACGGACAGCAATCAGGCAAACCGAAGATCCGCATCAGCAAGCTGAGATACAACTTCAACTGGCAACCATCTTGATTGCCTCTAACCAGGCAGAGATAGCACTGATTACCTGTGCTAAGGTTCTATCTCAAGTAGGTGATGCTAATCCGAGTTTACCCTCGACTCAATCAGGGGCTGGTGCTGTAGAGAGTAGTCCGCTACCCTCGATGCGATATTTGCGTTCACGGACTACTTTTTTACAAGGCGTAGCTTACACTCACCAATATCGATGGAAGGAGGCGCAGGATGCTTTTTTAGCCAGCGGCTTGGTCAAATCAGAGACCATTCAGCTTTTGAAATCGCTGGCAGAAGAGGATGGCAAATCTGCACGGATAGCCAGGTGGATGTCCACCTTTCTACCAGGATCCGGTCAAGCCTATGCTGGTGAGTGGAAGGACGGGCTCAACGCTCTGGTGCTGAATGGGACAATTACCTCCGCGGTTGTTCTCTTGTTCCGATCACAACGGCGCGGTGAAGCAGGATTGCTGGCGAGCACAATCTTTTGGCGATATTACAACGGGAATCGACAGAACGCGACTGAGGCTGTACTCAGGTACAATCGGAAAGAAAATAACCGGCAGGTAAATAACGTCTTAGATACCCTTAATCGAGAAATTACAGATCAACTCCCAATCGGAATCGAAGGTCAACTTAAGTTGACGGATCGGGAAGTGAGGTTGAATCAAAAATGGAACGAAAAATAAAAATTGGACTGGTCGGCGTCGGGATGTTCGGTGGAGATGTTCACCTCAGAACTTACGCCGATCTGCAACGGGCTGGGATTGCGCCCTGGCTAGGACGTATTGGCTTCGACGACTTTGCGCCTCAATTCGCCGACGTCGAATTTGAATTGGTCGCCTTAGGTACAAGGACAGAGTCTTCCGCCTTAGGCGCCAAATCCAGTTATCGAGAACTCACTGGAGGAGAAATTCAACATTTCTACGGTCAAACCCCTTGGGTAGAGATG
This sequence comes from Candidatus Poribacteria bacterium, assembly GCA_030748495.1. Taxonomy (GTDB): domain Bacteria; phylum Poribacteria; class WGA-4E; order WGA-4E; family UBA9662. The sequence goes on from JASMLX010000017.1 coordinate 6,723, forward strand.
ATCCAGCGCCATCCAGATCTGGACCTCTTAGCCGTTGCCACGCCAGATCATCTGCACTTTGAACCTACTATTCACGCCCTTCAAAACGGAATCCACGCGGTATTGGAAAAACCGATGACCCTGCAGATGTGTCAGGCCGACCAGATCATTGAACTCGCTAATTCAGCTCAATTGGTGGTGGGGTTGGATATGCACAAACGATATGATCCCGACCATTTTAAGATCTTCCACGATCTGGTGGAAAAGATGGGCGATCCGATCTATGGGCGGGCGGTTCTGGAAGAACCGCTGGAGGTGGCAACCAATACTTTTAAGTGGGTAACGGAGAGTGACCCTTTCAGCTACGTCGGCGTTCACTGGACAGACCTATTTATCCACTACCTACGGACGAAACCAGTTTCCCTATTCGCGCTTGGACAGAAGATGAAATTGAGCCGTCAATACGGGATTGACGCTTACGATGCGGTGCAGGTCAGCGTCGTCTTTGACAATGGAATGCACATCCAATTTGTCAATAACTGGATTACACCCGCCGATTTTGAAGGCCCCGTTAATCAGGAGTCGGAACTTTTGATGACCGACGGCAAGATCGAATCCGATTCCCAATATCGTGGACTGCGCTACACGCTGGAAGGGGGAGGGTCGAGAACCTCCAATACCCACTTCACCCGAGATGTGCGTCGGCCTGACGGCTCTCAAACCTATGTGGGTTATGGCAAAGACAGCTTAGTAGCTTGCATTCTAGCCATTTTACGGCGTAAATTCAATCAGACACCACTGGAGGATTTACGCTCTACGTTTCCAACCCCTGAGGAAGGACGACTCTCTGTGGTTTTGATCGAAGCCGCCCAAACTGTGCGAGATGCCAATTTCGACTATTTGGAACGTGGACTGGGAACCCCGGTCACAGCTAAATTTGGTCAAGATGGCATCACCATCTTGGATCCGTACGCTGAAAATCGGCAGATCTACACTCGACCGATTTGACGATCCGATTGAGACAGGCATATCGTGGATTATAAGAACGTCGCGGATAACGTCTTTACCATCAATTGGCAGGTGTAACAGCACGAACAGCGACGCCATTTCTGGCTTTTCTCCGGCTAAAAATCGGCGAACTGCAGACGGACGATCATTCCTCGGTGATCCGACAACCCATCAGAATCGAAAATCTGGCAACGGTCGGTTGCTGGCGTATTTAGAAACTCGTCTTGTAAACTAGGGCTGATCAGGATGTGGTCAATCAGGTACCTATTGTCTTGATAAATATAGGTGTATCGATCCTCTAACGGAACAGACTCTGCTGTCTGCACAAAATCAGCCCATTCGTCCGACAATCCCCTCAATTGTCGGAGAACGGGTGTATTGGGAGTGTCGTTGAAATCGCCTATCACAATTACGTTCTGATTATTCGTTAAGGCTCGAATCGCTTGACGACGCACCACGGTGGCTTGCCCTAACCGTTTGGCATCGTTATTCGACCGCTTAGAGATCAAGTGCGCAATAACCAGGTAGACTGGCTCACTGGCAATCCGCAATTCGCAGCCGAGGATCTTGGAAGGGCGTACCGACTTAGATTCACCCCGGTCGATATAGGTTACCCGTTGGTCAGGGAAGGTGGTAATACTGCTCTCTTTGACAGGAAACTTACTCAGCACCGCTACATCTTGCCCCGTATAAGTGTCACGCCCCTTTTTGAAAACTACCTGCCACTCATTCCCTCTTCGCAGATAGGATCTTACCAATTCGACACAAGCCCGATTTTCGACTTCTGTCAGACCGACTAAATCTGCCTGATAGCGATCGATCAAGGTGGCAATGGCCTTGGCTTCGGCTCGGTATTCGGCTTCAGACGGAATCTCGATCGATGTGCCGACGACCCGGCCGTGGGGTTCTAGTGGATCAAAGAAAAACTCCGTATTTAACAGGAAAATATCGACCTCTGAATCAGGTGGCGAACTACAGCCATAAAACAGAATTACACCCATCACAAAAATCAGAGTCAGCAGCAACAAACTCGGTTTAAACTTCATTGGTGAATTCTCTCTAAAATCACAAGCATCCAGCTCTGTAATTTGACCAGAAAGGGGCAGTTGAACCACTCGACAGTGGTCGATTGGTTTTCCGTTCCAGTCGGCGGATCTATGCCTCTAGCTGTGTAGTGATGATACCGGTTGGCTATCTACATCGGTAGCTACAAGTATGGGGCTCTTTCGCTGTATCGATCAGTGGATATACCGCCTGCTCAACGGACATTGACCAGTCCGGAACACTATTGATTGTAATATCGATCGTCTATAAAACCGTCGCCTCTTCGCTGTTCATCCATCATAGGAACGGCAGAAGGGATGGCTATCAGTGCCAAAAATCGGTATTTAGCACGTAGGTTAAATTAGGCGGGGCACCGCTCAATATGCTATCTGTTAAGCCGGACTACGACGAAAAATATCTGTGGTCAGCCGTCGCTAACCGTAGTTGCTAAGGCGAAATAGTTGGCTGTGGAATCCTCTTCCACGGTTCGCATCTGAGGTAGGTTATGCAGGTTGCTCGGCAACGTTGGTTCCGGTGGTGGTATATTGACGGTAATAGTGTCGGTCTGTTCCCAACTCGATGGGGCATCTCCCCCTAATTGAATTTGGAATCTTCAATCTGGAAATTCGTTGAAAACCTTGACCGGCTTACCCGTCCGTATCGATTCCCAGGCTGCTACGCCAACCGCCACCGACTTGGCACCGTCAACCACATTAGGCGACGGTTCCAGGTTGGATTCCAAACACTCCTGGAAATGGGACATATAGCGGATGACCGTCTGCCCATGTCCATACACGCTAGTATCGGTCTCTGGTGGACATGCCATTTTAAAGGGTTGTTTGAGCGGTATTTTATCCAGCACCACTTCAACAGAGCCTTCTTCATTGTCGGTGAAGTCAGCTCTGACCGTTCCTTTGGAGCCATAAAGGATGACCTGCATCATCGGTATCGGTGGATGAACTACATCGTATAGCCCCATAGCGCGCGCAATCTGGCCATTTTTGAACTTGAGGTTAAGAAAAAAGTTGTTCATCAATGGAAAATCCGGGGTTAATTGTCCCTTACTGCCGTAAGCGTGAACCTCCTCTACATCGCCAGAAAAACAGCGCAGAATATCGACCGGGTGCACGACGCCGCCAAACATCAGATCTTGTGGCGCTTCTAGTCGCCAGGGGGTAAAGTCGTAAACCGGACGCATATCGTGGATGTAGTAGGCTTCCGAGGCCATTAATTCTCCCAGTTCTTCATCCTCAAACATCTGTTGCAGGGTCAAAAACTGAAGGTCGAACCGCATAGTCTGCCCCACCAGAAATTTGACCCCTTTTTCCTTGACGGCCTTAACTAACTTCTTGGCATCCTCCAGATTAGTAACCATCGGTTTGGTGCAAATCACGTGTTTGTTGGCTTCGACAGCGGCCAAGCAGTGTTCAGCGTGCAGGTGGTCCGGCGAATAGACTGCAACCACGTCGACATCTTGACGTTGAACCAATTCCCGATAGTCAGTGGTCCAATAGGTGACTCCCAACTCTTGGGCGTATTTGGCCAGGACGTCAGCGCGTTTAGCGCAGACAGCCCGCAACTCGTAGTTCAATGTTGGTACCCCGGCCAATAGACTGGTCGTAGATCCCATATTGGTTGGATTGATTCCGATCACACCCAGTCCAATTTTTTTCATCTGTCGCCCCTCCCTATACTTCTACAAAATTCTTTAGCAGAAAGATAAATTTTCGACTTGTGTTCTAGGTAAGTGCAAAAAGCGGTTGAAATCGAGGCCGGGAAGAAAGGTAATATCCCTAAATCGGTCGAGATCCCAATAACCGTGTAACCCTCCCTCCCGCAGATATTGATAACCTATTTATATCGCTTCCGTCAAGGCTTCTATCAAACCGTCTATGGTTGCTTCTGTGAATTTATCGCTGCCCAATTGTCCTTGAGCAGCTGGGAAACAATGCCTCATATCGCTGGAACTCGCTCTGTATCGGTTCGGAAATCGATCGAGGGAACGACTGCCGAAAATCCATTACCAATGATCCTCATATATGACTTTTATCTCGTAGAACCGGAGCCTTCAGCGCATAAGATCGTTGGTGCCGAGAAAGACAGTGGTTGGTAAAGTATCGGCGTCAATATAGTGCATTGGAGAAATATCGCGCCAGTAGGCCTGTACCCGGTTGTATCCGAATCCTTCAGGTCCGTTCCAAACACCGGGTTTAATAACAGCAGGGCGTTGGGTTTGTAACTGACGTCTGCATTTGTGACCTACTCAATTGGTGAGTAATCGGCGGGGGTCATGAACTGTGATTTGACACTCTTAATCAAATTGCCGTTGACAATCGAATCAGCATATGCCTTCTGCCAGTCGGGATCACTCATGAACGCCTTCCAGCTTTTGTTACTAGCTTCTTTATCAGGGAAAGCCAGAATGTAAAAAAACGTATCTTTTTCATCTATAGACACCCAATAACCGACCACCTCCATGCCGTGCTTTGCGAATAGCTTGTTGGTGTGGTTACGGAAGCGGGCCTGAAGTTCATCCAGTTTGCCGTCGTTGCAGTGGTAGGTTCTCATTTCGAAAATGCGACCAACCTTTTTGGCGTCGCTTTCTTCCTCGGCTTTAGTTAGAGGTACGGCCTTTCCTCCACAATCCATTACAAATATAGCCACCAGTAGTAGAAAACCGGTGGTCAATCTAATTAGTTTCTGCATACTGTAACCTCTCCTGAAGGACTTTCTGAGTTCGCGAATGTCCCGACAGACTAACAAGCAGGCGCAATCCCGGCCAAAGGGATTTTTTCTGGCCAGGGTTTGTCGATATGACTCCTAGTTTCTCTGGAGAAATAGGTGGATCGAATGGGTTTGCAACAAATTATCTGTTGCATTCATGGCACTGATGTTTCTGTTTCCCATTGCTTAATGGTACCGTTGTTCACAATCGGTTGAGAGTTGCAATACGGGCAATGCATGATCCACCTCACCAGTTAGCTAAAGAAAATCTAGCGAAAGAGAATCGAGATTATACTAACACTGCATGTTCAGGACTACTAAAACCAGAGCTACCCAATAGCAACCGATTGTTCCGTTTCACTGGATTGATAGATGGCGTCCATAATTTTCTGCACATTTAACACCTCTTCCGGGTCAACCGGTGAAGGTAGATCGTTACGGATAGCCTCGATGAATCGCTCAATCTCAATTTGATGCCCGGATCCGCCGGAAGGTAATTGGAGTGGAGTCTCCGCCAGCTTACCGTTGCGTTGTTCGTAAACTTTGTCACCAATCACATGAACTCCACCATCCGTTCCCAAGATAAAGGATCCTCCAATATCTTCGATGTTTGAAGCCCAGGCGCTCTCGATAGTCAGCAGAGCTCCATTCTCGAAGCGAACACTACCGGCGGCGAAGTCGTCAACGTCAAAGTTTTCCACGTCCCACGGCCCCCAACTATTGATGACGTCGTGTCGATGTCCAAACTTGGTCATGGCCGCACCAAAAGCGGATACGGGTTTTGGCGCGCCCATCAGCCAAATTACATGATCAATAGCATGCACACCGATATCATAGAGGGTACCCCCGCCGGACATGTCTTTGCGGATAAAAACGCCCCAACTCGGAATACCGCGCCGACGCATCGACACCGCTCGACCGTAGTAGATTTCACCTAATCGACCGCTCTCGATCACCCCTTTCAGATACTCCGACTGTGGGGTAAACCGAGAGGCCAATCCAATTTGCAGGATCTTGTTAGCCTCTTTGGCCGCTTCAACCATGGCTCCCCCCTCCTGAGCATTTACCGCCATCGGTTTTTCACACAGCACGTGCTTACCCATTTGCAAGGCGGCAATCGAGGGGGATGCATGAAAAGCGTTCGGTGTGCAGATACTAACTGCGTCAATCTCCTCAATTTTGAGTAGTTCCTCGTAGTCGGTGAAAATATGAGGGACGTCATACTCTTCGCCAGCCCTTTTGGCTGTTTCCAAGTTGATGTCTGCCACGGCTAAAATATCAACCTGATCCATTTTCTGATAGTTAGGCAGATGTGCGCCACGAGCGATACCACCACTGCCGATGATACCTATACTGATCTTTTCCACGGGGCTTTAACTCCTATTTTGAACTCTGAAAAAGGGTTGTAATTCACGTATATCTGTAACCAATCGAGATTCTATTTTATCATCTTGGAATAGACTTTGCGCCTTAATTTTACGTTTATGTCTTTTAATCTCTACTCTGCTCTACGTGAACCTGAAACCAAGGCTGAGACGAATTGGAGTAAAGGAGTTGCTTTTACCACTAATCAACTAGCGAGTGAGATTGAGTATGGGGGCCAACTTAACTTTCCCTCCAATAGTTTAAGGAGAATTAGCCACCATCCGACCCAACATTGTCTTTCTAATGACCGATGACCAACATGCCGTAACTTTGGGAGCTTTGGGCAACCCTCGGATCCAAACGCCTAGTCTTGACCTGTTATCCCAAAAAGGAGTGGTATTCGAACGCTGTTATGCTACCAGTCCCCTGTGCTGGCCGCTCGTGTAACCGTCATGACCGGGATGTACGAATATAAGACCGGTTGCAACTTTCTGACCGGTAATCTGGGGCTGAAGGCTGGCCGCAGATAGCCTCCCCGGTACCTCTCAAAAAACACGTTTGCCGAAACGGTTTTGCTGGCAAAATGGGGGCTTCGCAATAGATGGCGCTGATGGCCGAAAGGTTTTTGATAAGTGAGGCGCACTGCAAGACGGGCAGGGGTATTATCAAACCCAGCGCAACCCCAACATGTCTGACTACAGGCAGCAATACCCTCACGTCACTCATGCATTAAGGGCATTTGGTCGAAATTTTATCGGTCAGTCGGTCCAAAGCAACAAACCGTTTTGCCCTTCCCTCGGCTTCAAAGCTTCCCAATTACCGATCCTAAAGACCAGGAACTGTACAAAAATGTAATCATCCCTTACCCTGACAGTTTTGGTGATGAAGGATTGAGGCGTCTGCCCATTCGAACCAAGCTAAGACGCCAGTATTCCAACAGGACAAATGCCATGGCCAAGGAGATCCGGTTGGGTAGCGGCCTCGTTTTGGCAACTAACCTCGACCCGCAGGAACTCGATGAATGGGCAGTCCTCGACACCTACAAAGCCCAAAGTAGTATGGAGCTAAGCTTCCAACTCATCAAGAGTCAGGCCTGTTTTGCCGATGCTCTCTTCTGGAAAAAACCGGCTCGTATCGAAGGCCCGTTGACGCTGATATGCCTATCATTTCGGGGCTACTCCATGGCCCAACTGAGGCGCCAGCATTGATTGATTGCCTGTGAGGGAACCATTCCAAACCAGATTCCAATCAAAATTGATGCCGTTTCAAAGTTGAAAAAGTTGAGTCTAGGTGTATCTCATCCGTTATTATTCCCGACTAACTCTCTCCAAATACGGTTGTCAACTTTCCGAATGGTGTGTTACACTGGCCGCCGAAAATTCAGTAGGGAATCATAAAAATAATGAATATTCATGAGTATCAGGCCAAAGAGATCTTAGCCTCCTTCGGTGTGGCTATTCCACGAGGGAAAGTGGCTAAAACGCCTGCTGAGGCTGAAGAAATTGCTGTTGAACTAGATGCCGACCTGTACGTGGTCAAAGCCCAAATCCACGCTGGTGGCCGTGGTAAAGGTGGCGGTGTCAAATTAGCCAAAAATCCTACCGAGGTAAAAACCCATGCGGAAGAGATTCTCGGTATGCAGTTAGTAACCCACCAAACGGGCCCCGAAGGCAAATTGGTTCGAAAAGTTTTGGTCGCTGAGGCCAGTGAAATTGAGAACGAACTCTACTTAGGAATGGTCATTGACAGAGGAACTTCCCGCATTACCCTCATGGCCAGCCAAGAAGGGGGTGTCGATATTGAGAAAGTTGCCGCCGAAACGCCGGACAAGATCATCAAACAGACGGTGGATCCGACGGTCGGCTTGCAAGATTTTCAAGCTCGCCAACTGGCTTTTGGTTTGAACTTGTCCGCCGAACTGATCCGGCCAACAACTAAGCTAATCTCCAACCTATACCAAACCTTTGTGGCATGTGACTGCTCACTAGTAGAGATCAATCCACTGGCGATTGTAGCAGGTAAAGAGGGATCTGAAATTATTGCCTTAGATTCTAAGATTAACTTCGATGACAATGCCCTGTATCGTCAGACGAAGATTGAGGCCCTGCGCGACGAACACGAAGAGGACGCCCGCGAGCTGGAGGCCAAAGCCTCCGGTCTGAGTTACATTAGCTTGGACGGAAACATCGGTTGTATGGTCAACGGCGCGGGGTTGGCTATGTCAACAATGGATGTGATCAAGCTCCATGGGGGCGAACCGGCTAACTTTCTGGATGTTGGAGGGAGCGCCACCACCGAAGCGGTAGCTCACGCTTTTCGATTGATACTGAGTGATTCTAAAGTTGAAGCTGTACTAGTTAATATTTTTGGTGGGATTATGAAGTGCGATACGATTGCTAACGGGATCCTCGAAGCAGTTAAGCAGGTCAACCTGAACGTACCTTTAGTAGTTCGACTGGAAGGGACGAATGTTGAACTTGGTCGGCAGATTCTTTCACAATCCAGTCTGGATCTGATTACTGCTGATAGTTTATCAGATGCGGCTGAAAAAACCGTCCGTGCCATTAGTGCTTAGTTTGTAAATCCAGTGTCCTAAAGCGATAACAATTCCACCTGGCAACAATCCCCGATCGCAGATATTAAGGTAGATCGCTCCACCACTGTCTGATTTTTAGCAGCCAAAAAGAGACCGCAACGGCCATACCAACCAAGATAAAAGAAAAAGGGTGGAAAAGCGACGCCGTCTCAAAATCACCTCGTGCAATGGAAATACACGCCCGTGTCATCCCACAGCCGGGGCAGGGTATCTCAGTTACCGAATGGAATAGGCAGGGAATAAAGTTGATTTCGGCGATCGCATTTGGCCTCCAAATGGTCAAATTGGCGACCATTAGAAAAGCCAAAAATAGTCAGGCCAAGAGTGTGTCGTTAAATATTGGCAGTTTCACTGTAAAACTTGTGAATCTCGGATTGTTGAATCGCTACCGAGATAATTTGTAGTTGAAATATAGCCAAGATAAGGCTAATGGTCGGCAGGTCAGAATTAACCCTCAAACCATTTCGTTCTTGTATTTCAACAATTGCCCGTCCCATCTTATACTCATAGTAGATGCCAAAAATACCGCAGGTGACAATACTCAATAAGAAATATTGCCAAAAGGAAAAATCCCTGCGTCCTAACCAGGCGTTAAAAACACTCATTTGCTTATGCTGTCAAAAAAGAAAATAAATGCCACAAGTTACGATTGAAAGGACAAGGCCAATCCCAATAACATTAGCATCCTCAACTAGGTACGGATGCTGATCCATGATCTATCTACCCCCAATGAATCCATTCAATTCGATTATAATAGCGAACGAAGGGCAACTATTACTATCATTTGACCGTGGGTCAAGATTCACGGTGGTAACAGGGTAGTGCCGGCCTTGCTCTCTGCACAGCAGATCTATAAACGGTTCGGCTATCTAGATTTGCTGGAAGACGTTAACCTAACGCTATTTTCTCACCAGGTTACCGTTATCTTCGGTCCCAATGGAGTTGGAAAAACCACTCTGATCAAGATCTTAGCTACACTCGAATCCTTCACTTCCGGTGAGCTTCTCTATAGGGGAGAAACCGTCAAAGACCAACTCCCGAAATTCCGTCGAGCGATCGGTCTAGTAGTGCATGAACCGCTTGCCTATCCAGACTTAACCGCTAAAGAGAACCTACGATTTTTGGGGGAAATTTATGGGCTTCGCGATCTGTCCACTCGCATCAATTACCTGTTAGAAGAGGTGGGGCTGGTGGCAAATAGCAACCAGCCTATTCGTCTGTTTTCTCGCGGTATGATGCAGAAGTTTATGATCGCCAAAGCCTTGCTTAACAATCCAGAAATCTTGATGTTGGACGAACCTTTTTCTGGCCTGGATCAAGTTGCGGTCAATTCACTGCTTAGCCGGATTGAGGAACTAAAGATCGATGGAAAAGGGATTCTGATGACCACGCATAACGTTGGATTAGGCTATTCAGCGGGGTCAACTTTTTACAGTCTGGTCAACAAAAAAGTAGTCAGGCTGGGCGAAAAGTCGACCCATCAGATGGAGGAGATCGCCGAAGTTTACCAGCAACAGATATCGACGGCTAATTCTAATTCGCCTGTCCGTGCAGAATGATACCAGCCCCACCGCCAATCCAGATATGGTGCGTCTCTTCTTGCTTGTGTACCGAGATAGAGCGCAGAGCTGTGGACCGCCCCCCACTTTGTGGTTCCCAAGTTTCGCCGCCATTTGCGGTATGCAGAATCATATTGGCGAAAATGTCACCGCCTACCGCCCAACCCCTCTGCTTATCGATAAAGACGATGTCGTGCAGATCGTCGTAGGCGTCGGTCTCTTGCTGATTCCAGGTTTGCCCACCATCAGCGGTGTGGAGAACAAGACCCTCCTGTCCTGAAATCCACCCGGTCTGCGGATCAATAAAGAAAACAGCATACAGGTTATGGTCAATTTCTTCCAGGGCAATCTGCTCCCAGCTTTCACCCGCATCGGTGGTGTGCATCACTGTACCGAAGGAACCAACGATCCATCCCTCAGTCAGCGAAACAAAACAGATGTCGTCCAGATTAGTTCGCTTCTCACCTACTCGTACCCGTTCCGATTCACCCAACCAGGTTTGCCCTCCATCTACACTTTTCAAGACAGTACTATTCTCGCCGACCATAAAACCGAGTTGTTCTGTCACCATCCAGGCTCGGGTAATTCGACGACGATTGTTCAATTCAGGTTGGTTCCAGGTTTGTCCACCATCTGCTGTCATCAAGAGCAGGCCGCTGGTTCCAGTAATGAACCCCACTTTATCGGTGCTGAAGTAGATATTCCATAAGTCACGAACCCGCTCCTGTTGTAGGTCCACCTTTTCCCAACTTTGTCCACCATCTGCTGTTTGTAGCACGAGCCCCTGCAAACCAACGGCCCACCCACTATTCTGATCTATAAAATAGACCGCTTTTAAATCACCTTCTATACCGTCGGCGCGGGCGAAATCGTCCTCACGAACCACTTTCCACTCTTGGGCCGAAGTAATTGAAAGGGATAACCCAGCCACTATCAATAAAATTATCCAGCTGTAAGCTTGTCCTCGACCTTGATCGGAGGGTAGTTTTACTCGGTTCATATCTGACTCCCTGTCTTAAATGTTGATTCTTTCTGTGCTGCCTAGTCTGGCAACTGTAGAACCTGTTGGGGAAAAGTTAAGGTTGAAATAAGAGATCTTCCATATCAGACTAATAAGTGAATCTAAGGGATACTAATCTGAGATGGAGATGAGAAAGTATAACACTGATTTGATAGAACAACAATGACTGCGATCTTAATTGGCAACCAAGCTCCAATCATGGCACTCATCTGCGCTCGTGGAATTTACTACTTTAATTATTGACACTATCTGCCACTTGAGTCCTATTGAGCGCTAATGGTCAATCCGCTCAGAGATCTTCTATCCCGGTAAACGGAAAGGCAAAAGAACAAGTGCCTCTCGATATTCCATCCACATCGCCAGTAGAAAGATTGACGGGTACAGGGATATATTCAGGATAATCGAACCTATTGCTTTGATGCGATCATCTGCTGTTGCCATCCGTCCCCCGGTACGTCTTAATGGTAGATCAACTGTCAACGCCGATCCACTCTTTTTTCTATTACCAGTAGTGTAAGTAAAGTTCTCATAGGAAACATCTGGTGGAATAGAATGATCAATCATTGGGATGTAGCCGCCTTGTTCAATAAATGGCATGATGCCGGGTAAGTTCAGCATCAATTGCCGCTTTACCTTGTGCTAATACACACTTGCTAAAACCACCGGCCATCCGTAGATCACGTCCGTATTTTCTGTGCGGTGTGGACGACATCTATCCCCGCTTGCACCTCCATCGGATATACAAGATTTATGCTAACTTCAAGCCAGAGCGGAATGAGTTCCTCTACATTTCCATCACTGTCCACACCAATGATGTCGATGCTCTGACTATGGATATTTTGGCTCTGACAAGGAGGACAAATTTGATGTTCTAGGATCATCAAAAGAAACAAATTTTAGCCTTGATAAAAGAGTCTTATCAGCTGGACACAAAAAAAACCTTCTGCGGGATCACAATCGTCATAAATCCCGCCTGTCTTTTCCAACCAACGGTCTCTTTCCAAAGCCGCTGGAATTCATAAGCCGAGACACTATATATGTCAGGGTAAAAAAATAGATCTATGTGCCTCAGTCCGCCTTTAGTATTGATGAGTTCAAGGGCGGTCAGAATACTTACCATGCTGATGAAAAAGGTCAGAGCAAGAGCCAGGAGAAAAGTTCTAATCGGTCTTGTATCGAACTTCGTCGATGAATTCTGTAGGGCCAGCGTGTTGAAAGAAGGGAGAATATCCAAAAGACATAACATTCCGATGTAAAAGATGACCATGAAAAAGTTTAACCTCCCATCGGAAAGCATCGTGTAAAACACTAACGACAAAATCAAAAGCGCGATCTTGCGCCCTCGGCAAGACAATCCTATTAACAACAGGCACAACGGTAGAAGCTATTTCAAAACTAAATACAATTTAAACTTGTCCATCTAAAGGAGTTAGGTCTAGTTTTAGTTGGGTCTAAAAAGGAACTTTTTATGGCCAAACTAAAACCATTTGTCACCGATGAACAATGGATCAGACTTGGACCTTGGTGGCCAAAACCTCAGCCTTCACCAAAAGGTGAACCCAAGCCCAGAGGCAACAAGGAAGTGTTTGACGGCATTATCTGGGTCTGGCCAACTGGGGCCGGATGGAACCATTTACCTGATCGATACCCATCAGCTAGCATTTGCCGGCGCAGATTACAGCAGTGGGAAGAGCAAAGTGTTTGGCTCCAAATATGGCCTAAGTTCCTGTCCTAACTGGACCTACAGGGCCAGTTAGATTGGGAAGAAACCTTGGCCGATGGCAGTTTGACCTCGGCAAAAAAAGGGGCTCAGGCCTTGGAAAGACCAAAGGCAGCAAGGGTGGATGGCGGTGATCGATGGCCAAGCAGTGCCTATCGGTGCTGATCTGGATTCAGCCTCAGCGAGTGAAATAAAACTGCTGGAACCCACGATTGAGAAGATTGCGGGGCCGAGAAAAGGTGGTGGTCGGCCACGGCAAAATCCTGTCCGCATCATAGCGGATAAGGGGTACGACAGTGATCCGCTTGGCCAAAGGCGGTTGAAAGGCGACATTGAATTGGTCTGTCCGGAGCCTAAAAACAAGCAGACCAAGAAAGATGAAGATGGTGGTAAATTGCGGCCTTACAGGCGTCGATGGAAGGTTGAGCCGACTTTGGTATGGCGGCCAAACTTCCGAAGACGGGTTGTTGGTTGGGAAAGAGAAATTCAGATCTAGCAAGCTTTATTTCACCTTGCTTGCATCCTCATTACATTGAGGCCGTTTTGAAATAGCTTCTAATCTATAGCCATGCCGGTATGATTAAGTCTAATTACAGCCACATTGTTTGCATTCGTAGCGTTGTCTGTCTGTTACGTTTCCGCTGTTTACTTTGTTATCAGATCCACCTTTTGGACCGTGCATGATAGACTCCTTTTATTTTTACTGCATATCGTATATATTTATTTAGCAATCCCAGATTTTTAACCATCTTCTGTGAATTAGACTTTAAACGATAGAAGTTGAGGACAAGAAATGGCTTACATAAAAAATTGGCGCCAGGTCCAACCTAAAATTGCGCATCTCAGTGCGGTTCATTGGGGCGGGTTGCGCGCTCTTGACCGAGAGACCAAAGACGACCGTGACCGTCTGGAACGCTTCAACGGTTTTGCACGACACGCACTTCAGGGACGTAAGACCTCCGACCATCACAAACACGAAAATCTGGAGCAGGTCTACTACATCCTGAGTGGAAAAGGGGAAGTTCTTTGGGACGGCAAGCGCTATCCTGTAAAATCCGGTGACGCTGTCTACCTCCCGTCTGGTGCTCACCACCAAATGTTCAACGATATGAACGAAACCTGGCTGGAACACCATGTCATTAGCATGAACGTAGAAGGAAACGGTGGCCAACTCACAATTCGCCATTGGAACCAGGTCCCTCCACAAGACGACGGTGTCGGTGCTGTTCGGTGGCGACAACTCGGACGCGAAGGAGCCGTCAACTGTTTACGGGGAATGGAGTTCATTGATCGTGAGGCAGTGCAACCAAACAGCGAGGCAGTTGAACGGTGTTATCCTCACACCGAACAGGTCTATTATGTTTTGGAAAACCGGGGGATATTTCAAAGCGACGGTGAAGCTCAGGAGATCACCGAGGGAGACATGATTCATATCCCTGTTGGTCTGTCCTATAAGATTCTGAATCCACACCAGGAATGGTTACGCTACTTAATCATGGCCGCATGAAGATAGCACTCATCGCTCTGCTTTCTGCTCATATAAGTTAGAGCCGGCGATACACTAATTCTTCAGAAGAGTTAGGTCATGTGGATGTTAGATTGGATTGAGAATCGTTAAGAGAAACGGAACGGATATATTGAATTCTCAAAATATCATCTCAGGGAAAAGGCTGACCAAGAAGGCCGCGAGTCATCGCCGGGATAAGTTTAGTGGTCAGATATAGACGAATAATAATGTATGTTACCCAATAGGTATCCCAACGAAAACTCTTATCCGTCCTAGAACTTAGCTCTTTTTCCAAAGATATGACCTAACGGGTTCTTGTGTCTCCACTTTTCGTGCTATGGCGACCAAGGGGCTTAAATTCCTCCACCCTGGATTGCAGGCCAGAGCCTTGGGCTCAGGAGCATCTCTTTTCTGCTCCTAGTGATAGTTGTCCTTTATCTGAATTATTATCTTTTTACTCCTAGCTCAAAATCGCATGTACGGACCCAATGCCCTTTTATTTTAGACATGAGATTGAAAAACACAACACAAATATAGTAGTAAGAATAACAATTGTAGCTAAAAATCGACCCAAAAGCGAACAATTCCTAATCACGGCAAAAATAATCCCAATTCATCATCACATTCTTAATAATAATTAAAAAATGAGATAAAATAAGGCTTGTTTTTTTTTCAGAATCTGCTATAATGCAACTAGAGATCGTGTTAACAGGGTCATGAATCGAACCAATGGGTAACACGATTTAGCAAAATCAAACCAATTTTTGATCAGGAGAATTAATGAATGCGCACATTTAAGTTTCTGACGCTAATTGCTATTGCTAGCATTCTCGCTTTACCACAGCTAGTATTAGCAAAAGCCAACGTTACGGGTGGCCCTCTCAAAGGGGATGCACTTATGGCCCAACCAACGGCCGCCCCCCTCGAACAAAAACGTCCAGATGCCCCCTGGATCTACCTATGGTACGCTCCCGATGGCGGTTACATGGACAGCGGTGGATTTAATACATCAGGTCCCAAAGACCTGATAAAAGAGGGAACTGGCGGTAAATTGACGCAAGTCGAATTATCAACGAAAGCAGGACTGCTGAAAACCAAAACCGTCAAGATCGACTGGGGTAAGAACCAGATGAAAGGTGCCAAAGGTGATTGGACAGTAATCAGCTTAGGTTCGAAGCCGGAGGAACCGAGCAAGGATGATAAGCCAGGTCGGAATATGTCCAGCCGATACGGTTTGAACGACACCGGCAACTTCGACACCTATCAGATTCTCGTCCTCGATGCACCAGATGATATGAAGTCGATCATGTCCCCAGCACAGGACGACTATGCTCAGATCTGGATCAACGGGGAAAAGTGGCACAACGACACAAAATGGACAGGACACCCTACACAGGTCAATTTTGACATTGAAGTTTCACTCAAAAAGGGTGCGAACGTTCTGGTTTATCGTTGTGGTGAAGGTGGAGGACACGACTACGCCAATCTTCATTTTGACGACACAACGATGAAGGCAGTGAAGATCTTTCCTAAAGCTGCCAAAGATAAAGCCGGATTCTTCGCTGAAGTCGACCCTATTTTAGGGGGTGCAACCGCTGTTAAACTACAAGATAAACTGCCGACCACTTGGGCTGGTATCAAAGCAAAGAAACTGTGATCCGATTCTGATTTAATAGTCGACTGACCTTGACTGAAAGCCTGAGGCTACTCGCTTCGGGCTTTTTTTATTGTCTATCGTCTAACCTCCAATTTAATTCTTAATTTATCCTGGCCCACGATGCAGAAAGTTACCATAATTTGCTATTTTCGCTTCACTATCTATTCAACGAAAAGTACAGCTTTTCCAAGACTCATCATCTGCAGTGAATCACCCATTACTAGACAGAAGTTTCTACCAGGCAAAGAAAATATACAGAAGAATCGATCTTTCAGTAGTTCGTCAGATATGCTAGTCTAACCCCCACTTAGAACAACCGTTCACTACCTACTTTGGATTGAAATAATTGAGGTTACAAGGGTAAGATATTATAAGTATGGAAAGGAAACAAAAGCGACACTATAACACCATTCAGGTGCGAAAATGGTTGAAGTTTATCAGCCTTCGGGTAAACTTGGCATCTCCTCTTTTTTCCTTGTTGGCCTTGGTACTGTCACCATGGTTGTTGCAGGATGGATCTACCAGTTGTTAGTC
Organism: Candidatus Poribacteria bacterium; assembly: GCA_030748495.1. Lineage (GTDB taxonomy): Bacteria > Poribacteria > WGA-4E > WGA-4E > UBA9662. The sequence continues at coordinate 23,437 of JASMLX010000017.1, forward strand.
AACTGGAACCCACCGATTATCCTCAACGTCTTACTCCTCGTTAGTTTGGCTTTCGCCGGTATATTTGTCACTCTCACTGTTATCCAGTACGGTAAGGTGAGGAACCCGATTGTCGGTATCTTCCATCTTCGTCTACCTGATTTGGTTGCTAGAGGTGGGAGCTATTGTTGGCACCTGCGTGTGGGGGTAGTAAACTGACTGGGGAATGGACCGACGAGGAAGAGATCGTTTGGTTGCGCAATGAGACCTATCTGCGGTAGCAATTGACCAGTTAGGTCAGGCCACCGATAAGCACTAGCTATGGACATCGAATCCTCTTCAGAACCAGACTCAGCCACTATTACTTGGCAGATTAAACGGGCGGCAAGCGATGAAGGGATGCCGATAGAGAAAAACTGGGTTGGGGTAGATCGTGAGGGCGAGGAATCTCAGTTTAGCGAGCCGATTATCGATAACGTCATCCTCCAACCTTCTGATATTGAAGCGCTATTGGCAGCGCGGGACGACCATACTGCAGCGACACCGTCAGCCGAGGCTGTGGTCAGCAGCGATCTGGAGTGGGGTTTGAACTCTAAGTATAAAGAACTGGTGCAAATCCTTGATCAAATTATCGATTTACTCGAGGCGGATGGTGAATCCCATTGGTTAGAGTATATGACTACAACGAGGAAACTGCTGCTAAAGGCAGATCGATCAGGCATCGAATACCTGCTTGGGGCATATGGCGGCATGGGCTCTTTTAACGATTTGGTGATTGGTCATCGAAGGCACATGGGGTGTTCCAACGGAAACCTGGTGCCCAGGAGAATAACGGTAAATTAGCAAGTTTAAGATCGAGAGCTTACGAATTGGCTGGTATGATGATTAGATAAAACCGTGTTGATGGAAAGCATAAAATTACATTCATTGGTTTGGTGATGCGCATCATATAGTTTGAATTTTGTGCTTTGATCTGTTCTGAAATGACGGGAGGCGAAAGATTTCGGTTTTGTCTGTACCTTGTTGACTCACCAACTCCAGAGGCTTGAAATCTAGTCCTTGCAGGAAACATGAGAAAAGACGCCAATTCAACCTACTTATCAACCAAATTAAAGTTTACGTCTTGACCTGGCCAATCAAGTAATCAATACTGGCCTTTCACCAACGTATGATACGACCTTCGGTTCAGGGCTTACAACTTCCTGCAGTTCCTACCAACGCAAATGCTTTATAAAAGATTTATATCTTTCTTGATCTCTATTTTCTGTTTCAACTCAGGTTGAAAGACAAAAGAACTCTAGCCTTAACTTTACCTCAACCACAGAGATTGATAGCCACTATCTTGCTACTGACATCAACTTACAAAACAGAGGTGTTGAAAATAATCCGCTATCATACAGGGATATTTTTTTGTCTATTAGCCCTGCCTTATGAACAGGAGACAAGCTGAAATATTATTGACAAAGTGTGCGGCTGTAGTACTAATAAGCAGCTCGACGCAACTTAGACGTTAGATCGTTAGATAAACTCTGAAACCGTTACATTAGAATTAGGAGGAATATATAGATGGGACTCAAAGTTGGCATTGTTGGTCTAAGTGGTATTGGTAATAATCACGCAAACTGCTACGACCAGAACGAATTGGCAGATCTGGTAGCAGTCTGCGATATGGTTAAGGAAAAGGCCGATGCAACGGCGGAACGGTTAGGCGCCAAAGCCTACTACGATCAGAAGGAGATGTTGGAGAACGAGGAACTCGATATCGTTGATGTCAGTACCGGTGGAAACGAAAACGGTAGTTGGCACTTTGAGCCTACCATGATGGCACTGGAACACGGCAAACACGTTTTGGTAGAAAAACCGATTTCCAACGATATCAACGAAGCCCGCCAGATGGTGGCTAAAGCCGATGAACAGGGTGTCTATCTGGCCTGCAACCTGAACCACTATTTCACCCCACCGGCTGAACGGGCCAGGCAGTATATGGATGATGGTGAGATTGGTGAAGTGGTTTACTGCTTACACAAAATGGGCTTTGCTGGTGGTGAACAAACTTACGGGCCACAGGGATCGCTCCGTGTCAAAGGGTTTCCCTATTTTCATGTCAAGGCCTTTTTAGCTCACCCCTTTAGTGTAATGCGCCACTTCTGCGGCGATATTACGCACGTACAAGCCTTTATGAGCCAGCCCAGTTTCCGTAAGAAAGCGGGCGATGTGATGGTATCGATCAACAGCATCCACGTCAAATTTCAAAACGGTGCCATCGGTTACTTGCTGAGCCAGAGGGGCGATACAACCTTTGGCTTAGGTGGTTGGTGGAGCGTCGAAGTCGGTGGTACCCGAGGCACCTTCTGCATTGAGAACTGTATCGAGAAGGTGACCTTCTGGCCAGCGCCCGGTACCGAGGGAGCGGCGGCGCCGGAAAAATTGGGCGTTGGAGCTTCACCCGGCCCGGTGGTACATGAGTCCGGCTCTTCGGATTTTGGTGAGACCTTCCCGTTGCGAATTCACGCCTTCCTAGAAGATGTGACCAATAATGTGCCAACCAACCAGATCCGCGCTTCCGGCCGGGATGCCCTGGCCACGCTGGAGTACACCTGGGCGGCTATTGAGTCATACGAACAGGGTGGAATTCTGCTCCGCCCACATCCGTTGCCAACGCTAAAGGGCAATCCGGTTACCCAGAACGCATAGGCTAGACTGGGTTTCGAATTTCGAAATCTTTAAATTATAGTATTTATAAGGAGTTATTCAGTGAAACTCGGTGCAAATTCAGTCCTATTTGGCGGTTTTGATATGGAAACCGCCTTTAAGTCCATTGCTATGGCTGGCTACGACGGTATTGAGGTTTCAGCCATCGACGGCATGAGCCAACACCTAGTGCTCGATCGTTGGCAGGAATTGGCCGATGAAATCAGGCAATTGGCCAATTCCTACCAACTTGAACTGCTGGCAATGGAACAACCGTCACAAGATGCCGAAAAGATGGAGAGGGCTTTCCAGGCTGCGGTCGAGATTGGGATTCCGATCGTCAACTGCGGTCCCGGTGGAAAAAGCGATGATGATGAGGCCTGGCCGAAAGTAATTGATTCGTTGGGTAGTTTGTCCCAGATGGCAGAACGGTACGGTGTTACACTTTGTGTCAAAGCACACGTTGGAGGTAGCATCTACAATACGCCAACCACCCTGAGAGCCATGGAGGAGATTTCGTCTCCGGCTTTCGGCATCGACATGGATCCGTCTCATATTCATCGGGCCGGTGAAAATCCGGTCGAAGCTATTGCCGCTGTTGTCTCACGGGTCAAGCACGTACATATCCGTGACTGCGAAGGCAATTTCCAGACCTCAGCGTCGGACGCCGATGGCCAACAGTTCGATACCGTCGTGACAGGCCACCGGGCACCGGGAAAACCCGAGATGCAAGCCAACGGCCGCGGTGACATCGACCTAGTCGGCTATATTCGTGTCTTACATGAAAACGGATATACTGGACCGCTGAATCTGGAAGTAATCGGTGCCAAAGAGTACGCGTTGGAGCAATGTTGCACCATCGCCGCTGAATCACGCGGCCACATGCAGGCCTGTCTGCAGGCCTGCGGTGCTCGCTAATGGTTAGATAGAGTTTTTTTCCATCGCATTTAAATTATGCAACAAAACAAAAAGGAGTTGATACCAACATGGCAAACGTAGGTTACGACCACACCCCATTCCTTCCGGATTCTGAGTGGCGTGTTCACGATGGACAGCGCCCCCAACCCACAGTCATTTCCCCCGGCGCGACCAGCGCCGACGCGCCCTCCGACGCTATCGTCTTGTTCGATGGCACAGACCTCTCCAATTGGCAAAAAGTCGGTGGTGGTAATCCAGGATGGAAAGTTGAAAATGGTTACATGGAGGTCACCCGCTCAGGTGACATCGTCTCCAAGGCAGAATTTGGCGATTGCCAACTGCACCTGGAGTGGGCGGCTCCGGCAGAAGTAAAAGGCGATAGCCAGGGGCGCGGTAACAGCGGCGTATTTCTGATGGGTCTGTATGAGGTACAGGTGTTAGACGGCTACGAGAACTTGACCTATGCTGATGGCCTCACCGGTGCCATCTACGGTCAATATCCGCCAAAGGTTAACGCCTGTCGCCAACCCGGTGAATGGCAAACCTACGATATTGTCTTTGAAGCCCCAAGATACGACGGTGACGACCTGACCAGCCCAGCTTACCTGACCGTCTTTCTGAATGGCATCTTACTTCACAACCGGCAACCGGCGCAAGGGCCAACCGGTCACCAAAGTCTGTCCTCCTACAATTCTCCACACGGCCCATCCGGCCCGCTGAAGTTACAGGACCACGGAGATCCGGTCCGCTTTAGAAATATCTGGATGCGACACATCAAGGACTACGACGAGGCCTAGTCTGCGACTTATATTTTCGGCTCGTATCAGGGGTTGCTGGTTAGGTTCCGGCAACCCCTTTTTTATGACGAATACCTGAAGCCAAAAAGGAGTATGCTTTGCTCTACATTACCTCTGCCCGATGATTAGGCTCTGGAGAGTATGACTATACGTGTCACCATTCCTGATCAAGCCAAGGGCAGGCATGATGTCTCTGGTAGAGCAGGTTTTCGACTACAGGTCTTAGTGCAATCCGTGATCGCTCTTTCGTCTTGGAGTTTTTCACCAAACCATCGTCGTAATATTGCATAGTGCCAGCACTCAAAAAAGTTGAGATTTGCACGGCCCCCCTTTTTTAAAAAGCCCACCCTTCGATTATCTTTTTAACCAAAAAACGACACTCTTATTCCTGCTATTTCTGCGGAGTTTTAAGAAGAATAGCCATTTCAGGGCTCTCTAATTAGCGGCCACGGCGCAAATTGTCGTCTTACGGAAACATCGTATAAACATTCTTACCCAGGATAATTCCGAGGAGGCTCCAAAGACTACCCGCCGTAAATTGGCCAAAAATAAAGCCCAGAAAAAGTGGTAACATCATCCGATAGTATTTGACGCCACCGCCAGCGAAAAGGAGCCGTTTGGTTAACCATCCCAAAAAAATTGAAAACCATAGCCATGTCATGGCCCAACCTTTACCTACAGCATATCCAGCCGGGTAGAAGGGCCACCAGATGAATCTGCGCTTTAATACAGTGAGGATAGCCGTGATGAAGAAGCCAATTCCCACCTGTTGCATGACCTGAAAATTCGGGCTTTTAGGAAATAGAATTCGGCTTCTTAAATAATTGAAGTTACCAATGCCCCACTTGGCAAACTGAAACCTGTAGTATAACGATACATGAAGCAGAATTGACAAAAATGCGCCGATAATTGAAGCCACAATTATTGCGATTACCAGTCGGCGTTGGTTGATATTAAAGTAAGATCCGATCTTGAACCCCTCAAGTTGATGTGGCATAGGATGACAACGGTAACCATAAGCCAGCCAAGATAGAAGTGTTGTATTGGTTAAATTGGCAGGACCAATGGCTCGCGTTCCTAGAAACCCAACCATAATACGATCCGGATGCGCATTATGCAACTCATGTGTTGGGGGCCCAAGCTCTGCCCGCATTCGAGTCATCCCAAGACATAAGATAAAGTAAGTGACGAAATAAGTTATGGCAACCCACGGCGAGAGGCCGGCCTTATACCAAAACAAAACCATGATGGACGTACCAAAAATCATTCCGAACACCGCTAAATAGTAAAGGCCATCATCCGTTTTTCTGGCAAATACTTTTCCAATGATACTCATGATGTGCCTGCGACTCGTCCATAGCGCGATTACGCCAATACCAATCCATGCACCTGCACGTTGTTCGTTTAGCAGGCCAACTGCTGTGGCAAACCCAAGTGTAGTTAGAACAACTGGTTGCAATTTCCATGTTAGCAGAAAAAACCAAAGAGATAAGGAGAGGTCTAGAGGCATTAGGTAACCCAACCCTATGGCAAATGGGTAGACGTAAATAGCAAATCCCCAACTCATGGCATTCCACGGTCTAATGGTGGTGGGAACTATATATTTGATTTTTAACGGCGGAATAGATGGAAAGAGATAATTAAGCCCGGCGATAACTTCGAGGGTAAAGGCAATGATAAATCCAAGCCATATCAGTTTGTTGGAGAAGAGGGTAGAGGTGTTCGCAATTACCTCTACAGGCATAACAGTTAAGGGATAGCTGAGTTTCTCATGTTCAACCCACTGTTTTCGTACCACAATATTAATGCATAACATGACAAATAGCAGTACGACTACAAAGCAGGTCCAAGCCAATATGGGTATCAACCAGGCATTGATGTATTGTGCTTGCCAAAAGTTCTCATCACCTTCAAAGTATCCCCGCAGTATCCGCCTGTTTGGGACAGTTAACCAGGTCGGCAAGTAACGAAAGAAAAGGTCTTCCCACTCGTTTTCAGGTGTAGCGAACCAAAACGGATTGGCCATCAGCGGCACCAATTGGCGGATAATATCGTGCCCAGCCAGTGCGGTCGCCACAGACACCATGATGTATGTAATCGCAATTTCAGAGTCGCGTAGGGCCAAAGTTTTAAATGTCCGTTTTAGCAACAAATTAACACCGGCTAAGGTGAAGAGGGTAAAAAGGACGGTTGGAAAGACAGAAAAATCGGTAAGTTCGTAGACAACCCGGTTTTCGCCTGAGACGATCCAGTAACAATTTAGGGCAATTAGGAGAGAACCAAAAATTAAAACACGGATAATAAAACGGGAGGTCAAGGTTGGGCCGAATTCATCTTGTTTAGGGTATGCTATGGGATTTTCCTTCATTCAACTATCTTTCTTTTTCCTCAGTTTTCAATTGGTAGATGAGGCAACACTCAGCGATTTACAGCAGTTCCTCATATCCAATACCGCCTAGAGATCTGTACGAACTACGACGCGCTACGGGGAGAAAACGCCTCTCGCCGATTACACCACCTCACCAGCATTACCTACTTGCCCCCTTACTCTCACCCCGGCCAGGCGGTCGGGGTACTCGATTAGTCACCTCGATAATCAGGTAAAGAGTGAAATCGTGCCGTTTTTGAGGGCTATGTTGTAACCTTTTTCCTAATAAGCCCATCAACTCATTAGGGAGAAGGTCATTTTTTGATTAGCTTCTGCATAGAGCGAAGTTCTCTGGGAGGATCTATGTTTCTACCAAACTCGGCATGCGAAACCTCAGCCACATAGATATCGCCATTGGAGTCCGTGGCCACGGCGTGTGGCGCATAGAACCTACCAGGTTTGTCGCCAAAGGCCTCCTGACTAAGTCTGGTCAACACGTTGCCTTTCACGTCCAGTATGGATACACGAGGCCCCAATTGTCCCGCTACCTTGTAAGCCTCGGTTCCGCCAGCGTAATACTCTCCTACGTAAACCAGGCCTTTGGAGACATGGACTGCTGCCGTTCTGGAGAGATCCCCCCATCGAGCCTCCAGTTCGCCAGCCGGATTGAAGACCTGAATACGCCGGTTCTCACGGTCGCCGATATACACGTAACCGTCTTGGTCTATGTCAATATCGTGAACAATGTTAAAACTCCCTAGTTCCGTGCCGGCCTGCCCCCAGGAATTTAGCAATTGCTTCCCATCTGGCGAGAACCTGTGGACACGGGCATTGCCATAGCCATCAGCTACTAGAATATCGCCGTTTCGAGGGTCAATGGCCACTCGGGTGGGGCTGCAGAAGGGTTGTCCACTCATGGCTGGCGCGTGTTGGTTCTTCCCATTGAGTGTCATCAGCAACTGCCCCTCCGGTGTAAACTGCCGTATGGAGTGGTCTTGATTATCAACACACCAGACGGTGTCGTCAGGGGCAATAGTGACCGCATGGGGGTTTGTGAAAACATCGCCTTCACCCCAACTGCGTAGTACGTTGCCTTCGGTGTCAAAGACTATCATGGGATGATTGCCCCGGTTGAATACGTACACGTTGTCCTTGGAGTCTACGTCGACCGAAGTAGCCTCCTTGTAGAACCAACCCTCTGGGAGATTACCCCAGTTCTCTCCTGAAATTTGATAGGTGTACTCACCACTTCCTAGTGTGACCATTGTGTACCTCCGTTTGATATTATCTTCAATCTATCCTGTTGTTAAAATACAATCTATTAACTAATAGCTAATTCTTTATTTGGCCTGCACTCAATAAGGAGAGAAGCCGACTCCAGGCAGCCTGATTAACCTCTTTTTCTTTTCCACTGGTCTCAGTTCCGAATCCTCGCCTCAAAAATGCATGACCCACATCATCATAGATCACCGGCTGATAAATCCGGCCTAGCCGTTTCATCGGCTTTTGCGTGGTTCCAATAGTGGCGTTAATTCGTTGGTCATTTTGGCCGTAAAAACCGTAGAGTAGGACAATTAATACGCGACATAGCCGATGTTTCTAGTAGCCTGCCATAAAAAACAGATGCTGCGGCTAAACTATCGTCATTAGTCGCATACCTGAAGGTCGGCGCGCTGCCCCAACGGAAGCCCAGTACACTAACCTTTTGCTTAGTCGCAGATAGGTTTCGATCATATTTGACCAAGGCTTCGAGATCCATGGTAATTTGCTCAGCTTCCAGTTGGAAGATGACCGTTCTGGCGGCATCGCTAAAAGCAAAGCTATCTGTTGCGCTACCTTCAGGACTGGATCCAGACAGAAAGTCAGGACAAAGAGCCAGATATCCATGTTTGGCTCTTTCATCTCTCATCCAACGCACTCAGTTGGTAAGCCCGCGATTTTCATGAATCACGATTACAATATCCATATTATCTTTACCTCTCCGCAAAAGCTCCAAAAGTGGAAAGGAGATGCTCATTTCAGCGGTTATATTTATCCATTAGCGATGTTTCATTCTGAGCCTACCCTCCATCGAACCTCTAATATAACCGTTGGGCCTACATTTCCAATCTAGTAATGGGCTTCACTCACTGTTGCGCTTCCATGTTGCTGGGCTGAGATCAGCTGAAGGCTATTGCCTATCCATGATCATCAAGGTAACTTGCCAATAGGGTAACCATAGCCTATCCTACAGTCGTTGCAACCCACAACTCAATTTAATTAATACAATAGGTTTAGCGATGCAAATCGAATTAACTCACACTCATGGACAACAACTTAATTACCTATTATATCTGCCGACTGAAACTACAGAGAATTCACGCCCTCTAATCCTCTTTCTGCATGGTGCTGGAGAACGTGGAGACGATCTATCGCAACTCAAGAAGCACGGGATCCCCAAGATCGTGGATCAAGATCCAAATTTTCCCTTTATTGCGGTTTCCCCACAATGCCCTACCGAATCTCGCTGGATAAACCGGGTTGACATCCTGAAAAGTCTGCTGGATCACGTGCAGGCTACCTATCTTGTCGATTCTAGTCGAATCTATTTAACCGGCTTGAGCATGGGTGGGCAGGGGGCCTGGTGGTTAGCCGCTGCCTACCCTGACTATTTTGCTGCCGTGGTGCCTATCTGTGGTCGCACATATACCTCATCTACCAATTCCGAAATCAAATCCAAGGGGGGTTGGCCACTGTCAGCCCTGGTTGAGCAAACCGACCGTATTAAAGATCTACCGCTCTGGGTCTTTCATGGTGCCGAAGACAGCGTGGTCCCACTTCAACACTCGCAAGAAATGGTTTCAGCATTAAAAGGTCTGGATAGCCATGTTCGTTTCACCATTTACCCGGGGGTTGGACACGATTCCTGGACAAAAACCTACGATAATCCACAGCTATATCAATGGTTGCTCCAACACCATTCCAGTAACTCAGGCCAGATGAAATAAATTAACTTTAACATCAACCAGTGTAGTTAAATAGAGCCCATACAGTTGAGCTTATGCTTGTCAATACGTCATTTTGGTTCAGGTATTCCAAACCAATCAGGTGCAAATCTCTTTCTGCCCCAGTATTGTCGATGATGCTTTCAGCCGACGGATCAGGAGAAATATTTGGCCGAATGGATCTACCGGCCTTGGCCTTACAGGCTTTCATTATATACGAAGATATCGCTACCCTGGTAGCGGATTTTATGCTCGACTGTTGTTGTGCGATGGAATATGTCGTCTGACCAAACACGAGGTTGGCTGAGCAAAGATTTTGGCATCTCCTCAGATGCACGACCTTAGATTCAATGGTAAAATCCTGTCCTACTAGTTGGTTTCATTTGTCCAATGCTTTCGTTCTGCTTAGTTTGGTCATAAAGCCTCTCCTGTCAAATATCCTAATTTATTGTTGATTTAGCTACGGCAGACACCGCATTGTTCCAATAATTACCCCCACGACTCAGGCTTTGAATCAGCCCCAAATATTTTATTCTTTTTTAGCACCAATTCCTTATGCAAGTGTTTATGCTTCCTCGAAAGCTTATGTACTTACGTTCTCAGAAGCTATTCGATACGAATATCAAGATAAAGGTATAAAAGTAATGGCTCTGTTACCCGGAGGAACAGAATCCGAATTTGCTAAAGTTGCTACAGAAAAATCTGAGAAGCCAACACAAAGGTATAAAGAGTTGGAACCAGGCAAAGGGTCAGGATTATTAATGCCGACATCTCATGAAGTTGCAATGAAGTGTCTATCAGCCTTTGAAAAAAAGCAGTTTATTATCAGTGAAGTGGAAACAGATTACTTTTTGCAACGACTAAATTTTTGTCTAGAAAAGGTGCTTTAAATATGGCAGGTAAAATGTTTACAAGAATTGCTGGTGAATAATGCTCAACATCATTGTCACTAATTGAATCAAGAAGGTATCAACACCGATTTCTCGATTCGCTGCTAGAGGGTACTTTCCGGTGGATCTGAGTAGGAGCATTTGTACAATTGTTTGTTTCTCGGCTCGCCAAGCCTGTAGGCATAGTAGAGGGTTAGCAGCCCAAAGAGAATCGAGATTAGAAAGTTAGTTTGAAAAGACATCCGTTCAGCAATGAAACCACCCAATAAAGGGAAAATGGCTGTTGGAGCAAGCATCATGTCCATAAAAGCGATGTAAGATGGACGACGATCTTCAGGTGCAATCTCCAGTAGGTAGTTCATCCTACCGATCATGAATCCACCGTTAGTAGTGGTAAAAATAGCGTGAGCTAAAATCAAGCAAGCTAAGGCTGGCGTAATGAAACCGAGTTGAGTTTCCCAACCGATAGTGGCCGATAACGACCTAACCAGATAGGTGGAAACTAAAACCAAAAGCGGGGAAACCGAAAACAGGAACGTATTGACGATGATTAACAGGCGATTCCCATAGCGATCACCGATATAACTCCAGAGAAAGTTGATTGGCAGTGTTAGACCGGCCGAGAGGATAACCAGGTTACCGAGAAAAGCTGGTCGAATGGATAAGATCTGGATAGCGAAGGAGGCATAAACTACTGGCCCGACCAGTGCCATGGATTGAACAAGGTTACTCAGATATAGAAACCGGAAGTTGGCATCGATCTTGAATATGCCGATTCCTCGCTGAATATGTTGTTGAATAGGAATCCTCTTCAGGTATGCTAATCCAGCCGGTTCGTACACGAAACCGAAGCTAAGTAGGCAGCAAGCTAGAAAAAATGCTGCAGTGGTATAAAGAACTGCGTAATTATGAGGGAACACCAAACCATTTCCCCCGAGAATATGCCTGATATAAAAGCCGCTGGCAATACCAACGATGCCACCAAAAAAACCGCGTAACCCCATCAATTGACCTCGTTGACCGATAGAAATAGTTTTGGCGATTATTTCGTTGAAGCCGATACTACTCGAACCGATGCCCGCTGCATAGAGTCCCAACAAGATCATAAAGATCCAGACCAGTAAGGTCGGAGCTGTTGTGCCAAAATGGTAAGTTGACAGCGCTATTAAGGCTAAAATCAGCACTCGAAACAAACCACCACCAATATAGAACGGTTTTTTATGTGTCCAGGTCTCGGCTATATTTGAAATCACCAAGTGAGATAGAAACTGCCCCAAGCGCATAATAGCTAGCGGAAGCGTGGCTAAAATAACCGAGTCTTTTAGTTGAAGGAGAAAAGCGGATAAGACAAGTTCAGGTTGGATAGTAGCAGTAACGACGGCCCACAATGCCCCATTGAGAATACCCAGAACGAAGGCCCGTTGATCGGTCTGGTTAGAGATAGACACTGGTCGAAATACCGATGGTCAGATAGCTTTGGGGAGGGATGTTCGGGCCTACAGATCTACTCTTCAAGTTGTGGCAATTTGTAATCGCCAAGATGTCTTCCGTTGGAGTTCTTTTACACAAAAGCACTGATTATACCATTTCTCTACCCGGCTTTAACTGGTATTTATACCTTGAGGATCGGCAGAAGAAAGAGGTCGTTAATCGATGAAGTCGTATTTCGAGAGGAGATAATTGTCCCCAAGCGGTTTTCTCTCGACAGCCTTCTGTAATATGAGTTCGATATAAACAAGGGACTCCATCTGGTATAATGAATTAATGCAAAGACAACAGAGGAATTCCCAATAAACATTAGGCCTTCTCCAGCCCCACCACCTGAAGTTGGGTTATTCGATGGGTTGAGGACATACCTTAATTTTCAAGGCCTAATATTCTTAAGTTATAACCCTCATCTGGTTAGTTGTAACCGGCCGATGGAACTGATACGCAGTACCCGGCTACCGTTGTGTGCCTGCTCTATCCAGCTGAAAATGGAAATGTAGCAGAATTTTTGAAGTATGATTGGCCTTCTCAACCTTTGATCAGCTGATTAGCAAAACGGGTACCGCAACGAAACTCCTATGATAAGCGATGAACTGAATGGCCGCGGATAATCACCCGTTTTCCCGTCAGACGCTAATCCTGCCCGTTTATTTACCTACTTTTCTCCTCTCTTTTGGTCAAGGCGTTGTTAACCCGACGCTTAGCCTCTACGTTAAATCGTTCGATCTGTCCTACGCGATGACCATGTTTGTTATTGCTACTGCCGTGTTCGGAAACGTTCCGGCTGGAATACTGCTGGCCAAAATAGGACAGAAGCGGGCGATGATCATCGGAACCGCCATCCTCGCTCTGTCTAGAATTGGCGTCGGTTTAGCCGTAAACGTGATTCAACTGGTAACTTTTCAACTTATTGGTGGGATCGGTGTTGCGTTGTGGTCTCTCTCCAGGCATGCATACATGACCCAAATGATCCCTATCACTGAGCGTGGTCGTTCACTGGCTATCTTCGGTGGCATCAATCGGATTGCATCCTTTTCTGGACAGTTAGTGGTTATTTTTCTAGGACAGAGCCTTCGTTTACCCTTTTTTATCTACGCGGGATCTGCCATTATTACCTCCGGCCTGTGTATCTTTTTCGTTCGTGATCACCGGGTTGCAATAGCGGATCTTTCTAATACAGAAGATCCGCAGATGTCAGCATTAAAAAAGTTGCTGAATCTACTCCAGGAGAATTACAAGATCTTAGCCACGGCAGGATTAGCCCAGGTCTGCATTCAAACCATTCGGCGGGGTCGGACACTGATGGTGCCGCTATTCGCTAGCAGCGTGGTCGGGTTATCCTCCAAACAGGTACGGCAAGTAGTCGCCATCTCCTCTGCTGTCGATATGCTAATTTTTCCGCTGGCTGGATCTTTGATGGATACATATGGACGAAAATCGGCGATGATACCCGGTTTTACAATTTTCGCTACTGGGATTTTGATGATGGCGCAGACAAATAATTTTTTACCCCTGTTATTCGCAACAGTTGTGATGGGTGTCGGCAACGGCTTGTGTTCGGGATCAATGATGACCTTAGGGTCCGACTTGGCACCTCGTAATAATATTAGCAGTTTTTTAAGCCTGTGGCGGATAACCGGCGACATCGGTGGTAATGCGGGACCATTTGTCGTGGGCGGTATTGCTGATATTTGGGAACTTAAAACCTCGGTTGTAGTTTTGTCTGGAATCGGCTACTTGGCAGTGGTAATTTTCTGGGGCCTGGTTCCAGAGACACTACCTGGCCGGATAGTAAATAGTAGAGACTAAATAGATAAATCCCGCTAAAATCTAGCTTGCAGAATGTAAGCGTCTAAAGTACATTAAAGGGATTAAACAGTGGACAACTTGAAAATGAGACTGGCAATCCAAACTCTGGGTGTGGTTTGGTTATTTACGACCTGTCAAACCGTGGCACAAGACTATTTCCCAATCAGCGTCGGTAATCAATGGGTGTTCCGTAACCGCGACGGAAACGATGAACGATTGATTGAAATCTTAACTGCTAACCAAGGACTACAGGTTAATAGCAACGGTAAAGGTTCCAAACGACTAAGGAATCTGGATTCAGAGATGGTCGTCGTCTACGATCAAATTAACTTTAGATCTCATTTTGTCGTCAGGAGAGAGGGAAGTTGGTATCAGTTGGCCCGAATTCAATACAAGAAACGGAAAAATGGTAAGGTCCGATCGATAACCTATATCTACCCGGCCGACCAATTTTTTTTGCCGAAACAGATGAGAGTCGAAAAAAAGTGGACTATTTCCGGTCAGCCGTTTCGTCGCCGAAAAGTTGATGACGAGGTATTGACTATCAACTTCAAAGTGGTCAGCATGGAAAACTTCAAGGTCAAGGCAGGTCGCTTCCGGCGAGTTTTGCGGATCTCCGAAGAGTCAGAGCACCAAAGAAAAGATCGAAAGAACACAACCTTGGGGTACCTCTGGCTGGCCCCTAATATTGGACCCGTTCGCTTGAAGACGGTTAATGAAGAGGTGTTTGAATTAGTTAGGTATAGCCTGACACTGGACGTAAAGATGACAGATCAGTTACTATCGCTACATTGGGGCTCGATCAAGAAATTGAGAGAAAAGTAGCCGATGATTCAAATTGGAATGGGACAAATGACCGTTTCCGGGGGTGAGGTCGATAAAAATCTGGCGCAAGCGACTCGATTTATTACTGCTGCAGCGCAGCAGGAGTGCGATTTTATTCTCCTGCCCGAATGTCTGGATACGGGCTGGACACATCCAAGTGCTGTCGATTCGGCTCAACCGATCCCCGGTATAACTAGTGAAATCCTCTGCCAGTCAGCTGTTGAGAATCAAATTTATGTGGTAGCCGGTATCACCGAGCGGAACGATGGACAGATCTACAATGCGGCTATTCTGATTGATCCAACGGGTGAAATTTTGCTCAAACACCGGAAAATCAATATTCTGGATATCGCACAAGACCTATATAGCGTCGGCAATAGATTGGAGGTCGCAGAGACTCCATTGGGCAAGATCGGGCTCAATATCTGTGCCGATAACTTTCCCCATACCGCCTATTATGGGCAGGCACTGGCAGGGATGGGAGCGCAACTGATTTTATCTCCTTGTGCCTGGGCGGTCGATCGAGATCACGATAACCAGCGAGATCCGTATGGAAGTCTCTGGTTCAACGCTTATACCCGGTTAGCATTAGATCATCGAGTTGCAGTTGTCGGGGTGAGCAACGTCGGTTGGATCACCGACGGGCCGTGGCAAGGCAGAAAATGTATCGGTTGTTCGCTGGCCGTCGATCAAGAAGGTAAAGTTATCAAGCAAGTAGACTACGGCGAAACGGCTGAAAGATTGGAAGTTATTGAGTTAGAGATCTAAAGAGATTTCAAAAGAGTTGAAGGAAAAACTGCCGTCTGATAGAATAGGCTGTGTTGCTGAATCACGGTATATGTTGAGGAATCGAATTTGAAACTGAACCAATTAAAAGGGAAAATCGTCGGTGCTGCGGTCTCTGGCGGATTGGATAGTTGTACCATCACCCGCTGGCTGGTTGACCAAGGGGTAAATGTCGTCTGTTTTACAGCTGACCTTGGTCAACCGGACGAAAAAGATATGAATGAGGTTAGACAACGCATGTTGGCCTCCGGCGCCAAAGAAGCAATTTTGGTTTCAGCCGCATCAGACCTTGCCGAGGCTGGACTGCAGGTGATTCAGTCTCAGGCTGCCTACGAAGGTGGATATTGGAACACGACTGGAATTGCCAGGCACATCACGGTGGCCGTCCTCTTGGCGGAGATGAAAAAACAGGGAATCCGTATTCTGGCGCACGGTGCGACCGGTAGAGGCAACGATCAGGTTCGATTTCAACTGGCTACCAACATGCTAGCCCCCACTTTTGAAGTTTACGCTCCCTGGCGAGACGAATCTTTTCTGCAGCGATTCGGAGGGCGGAAAGAGATGATCGATTTCTGTAACACCCACAATCTGCCCATCACCGCCACGCATGAAAAGCCTTATTCTACCGATGCCAATTTACTCGGACTGACCCACGAAGCCGGTAGATTAGAGTCACTTAAGACACCGGCCAGTTTCATTACTCCCGGCATGGGTGTACATCCGACCGAGGCACCAGACGAAACCGAGTATTTCACTGTTCGTTTTGACCGAGGCCGTCCCATCGAGATCAACGGCAGTCCGACCACACCTCTGGACGCCTTTCAGCAAGCGAACCTGATCGGTGGTCGAAACGGTATTGGTATCGGTATCCATGTGGTTGAGAATCGATTTGTGGGCATTAAGAGCCGAGGTGTTTATGAGTCTCCGGGGATGGAACTCCTCGGTCGCTGTTACGAATATCTGCTTCAACTGGTGCTGGATCGACGAGCACGCAGGGTCTTCGATCGACTCTCTGATATTGTCGCTGAACAGATTTACGAAGGTTACTGGTTCGATCCAGCCACCCAAAGCCAATTGGCCTCTATTCAACCCTTTACTCAACTAGCTACGGGTGAAATTACGGTTGCTTTGTATCGAGGTAATATCTCGTTTCATGCTGCAACATCGGTTCCTCATTCACTCTATTCTGAAGAGACGGCCTCTATGGAAGACATCGGCGACTTCAATCACGCCGATTCAGAGGGATTCCTTTCGGTTTTGGGGGTCAGCGCTCGAGCCCTGGCTGTTTCAAACCAAATCGAGGACTGAGACGGATGTTATTCCCCAATTCTCATTCCGGCTCGCTTACGTCAGAAGAGGTGCTGCTTTAATGTCAGAACAGTTTGGTCATCGACTCGTACTGGTTGGGTGGCGATCTTATTTGGTGCAATTTTGTTTGCTATTGAGTTGGGCTTTACTGCTAACCGGTTGTGGAGAAGAGGGGTTATGGGACCCGATTGACGAATCTAAGTTTAAAGCCCCCAGTTCCGATGGATTGCATGCGCCCGAGTTCCCTACACCGACAAGAGGTAAATGGACCTACCAAAATGTGGATCTTCCTGAAGAGAGTCATCAGATCTCCATCGATGACGAAACCCGTTTTGATGCCGGCTTTACCTTTCGCCAGATGTCATCACGGTATATTGATGCCAATAATCCGGGGGGGGAACTTTATCTATTTAGTATGGAAGAGGAATTTGACCGTATCTTGGATGAGTTATCGGGGATCGTACTCCCGGACTTTGATGAAGATAAAAAAGAGGAAGAACTAACCAAGGAGCAGCTAGGGCAGTTGGATATCAAGCTAGAGTTGGAAGAGCTGATCAAAGGTGTTTTTAAGCGCAATCAGGTTAAGCTACCCGCATCACTAGTCATTAAAAAATCCGATACGCCGGCGGTAAAGCAAACGGCTGGGGATTGGTTGATTCAGGATATTTTTAGCCCTTACATTATTCGGCGCGAAAACAACAGACTATCCGTCTATACTCGTAAGGCAACCAGCCATCTATCCGCTAATGGTTACTATTTTAGACAGAACGGCGATTTCTTGCCAATTGGGATTCCAATTTACGCTACATTTTTCTCTAAATCTGCAACTAAACTTGAGGAGCGTGCATTCGACCTCTTCTTTGGTAAAGCATTGCCCCCCATTATGCACCAGGTTCATCCGACCTTTCGTAAGCTGTGGGTCTTTCCTCTAAAGTCCGGGGTCGAGTGGACCGTCTTCGAGAAGACAAAAAGCCCAACAGTAAGAATTAAGCGGAAGGTTATCCAAGACCAGGTTCAGATTACCGTACCTGCGGGTAACTTCACAGGTGGCTATCTGGTAGAGGAAATTATCGAAGGCAAAGAGGAGTTTTCGTTGATAACAAATCCTGAACAGGATGATCCGGAACGAGGTCAGGATCCGGAAGAGGAAAAGCCAAAAACTGCAGCCAAAGCAACTAAACTCTTGCCGGCTGCCAGATATTGGGTGGTACCAAACGTGGGTATCGTCAAACACCAATATTTTCCCAAAGCCGATCAGCCTGTAACCTACGAACTTAAGTCCTACCGGCTTTAACCGGTCAACACTAACCACCGATAGTTTAGAATTTAGCCCTTTTGGTTCCGGTTAGCCACCAGGCTCTCGATGCCCATCAGTGCCAGTGCTAACACCAATAACTCGCCCCAAATCTCCCGACCTGTTCGTAACGTATTGAGCTTCTGGTCTAACTCTTCTTGACTATCAACCGTATGGGCTGAGAGTAGAACCCCGGCTCGTTCCAAATTAATCGGTCGTAAATCCGATTCTGATGAGTCCAAGTTGACGGCCAAAAACTGGCGCTGTTTATCCTCATTACCGTAGATATCGATCTGATAGATGCCCGGCTGATCCGTACCAGCAAAAGCGATATGCCGGTCCTGATCCAATTGGATAGATTTAGAGGGTTGGCCATCAGGAGGACCTATTTCCACTCGATCCACCAACTCCCTTAAATGTATTGAGAGTGGTTGACCTACGGTCAACTGTCGATTCATAGCTACCTGTCTCGACTTCGCATAGAGAACAGATTGCTGAAGTAACGGCAAAAAATAAGGCGTCACCAATAAATCTGCATCAGTCAGGGTTTTGCCCGATGCGTTGAATATCAGCACGGTTCCATTTTCGATTCGGTACTCAACCAGAAACGGAATCTGGTTTTGAAACTGCGCTAATACCTTTGCCGTCGATTCGACACTCATCTCCAGGCCCCGGAAAAACCTGGGTGCTGAATCTCCAATAAAGGCGGTCTCTTCAAAAGGATCGAAGATTACGTGCTGCGGGTCGGACAGTGTAATTTGGGTCGGTGGGTTCCAAATTACATTTTCTCCTAATGTGATCCCTAGCCAGTCTCTCAAGTTTTGGTTAGTCTGTACCGGTTTAACGAGATCCATGCCCGCAAAAAGGATTAAACTTTTACCCGCCCGTAAGAAGGCCTGAATCTGCTGAATCGTATTGGACGAAAAGGTCTCTAAGTCAGAGAGCAATAGGATATCCCAATCTTCAACCGAAACTGTGGAGATCTCACTGGGGGAGATAGCACCGGGGGAGATGGTCGCCGAAGTTTGAAAGCTAGGGTCTAAACCGGCTTGGTCACCGGCCGACGAACTTGGATTCAGTGCCGCCAACAGATAGAATGGAGCGTCGGTCACACAGAGCGTTTTTATGCCGCCATAGGCCTCAAAGACAAAGTATCGCCGATTATCCGCTTCCAGTCGATCCATTGGTAACTGCAGGTGGCCGATGTGGGAGCCAACTGTCTGAAATTGGTGGCTAAAGCTAACTGAAAGATCTGTTTCTAACTGAGCGGGTAGTTGAATTGATCGTCGTTTGAGATCGTTGAAAAATACCTGAACTAAAGTTTGATTTAAAGGTGCATTAGTATAGTTTCCGATTTCGACTTCGATCTGCACTGGCAAATGCGTGCCGATCAGTGGTCTAGAGGCTTGGATCGAAGTAATTCCGGCATTTTCGGCAACTTGATCGCCAATCGGCAAAATAAAAATCTTGGCTCCAGAACGGTTAGGGATAGGAGTTGTGCCTTTCCAACCCGCTAGATCAGTGATGAGGTAGATCTCCTGATTCAGATTGTCAGCCCCGGTTAAGATCTCGTGTGCTAGATTCACACTCGCGACAATATTTGTACCACGATAGGTTAGCTTCGCTTGCCGGATGGCTGTCCGAACCAGGTCTAGATCCGGGGTTAGTTTTCTGATAACGGGATCGGCAATATCGGACATTAGAATCAGGGCGGACTGATCGCCACTTTGCAGGGATGACAGGACTTCGGTGGCTTTGTTTCGGGCTAACTCAAACCGCTGGCCGCTAATATCCTGGTAGCCCATACTGTAAGAGTTGTCGAGGATAATGACACAACTGGTTTTGGCACGATGACCGACGAAGAATAGATTATTTTTCAGGAGTGGACGGGAGAGTGCCAAAGCGATCAGAGTAATAATGGCCATCCGTAGCAGCAGAAGAAGGATATTGTAGAGATGTATCCGCCGAGCCGTTTGCTTGTGGGCAAGGATCAGAAACATCAGGCTGCTAAAGTCGACGGTTTTTACTTGGCGGCGATGCCACAGGTGAATCAGCAACGGGATTACCGCTGCTACAATCCCGAACAGAAAGGCGGGGTTTAGAAAACCCAAATAGGTAATTGCTCCTTTTGCCAGAACGAAGTTTGGGCTATCAACTACAAACGTGTTTAACCAAATTCCGCCTCAACTCGGAGTTAATTTTATCATCTTAACACAACATTCACAACCAAAGGCGAGGGGGAAATGCATGAGAAAAGTATGGGGCTACGGAATTTAAGCAGGAAAAGGCTAAAATAAAGCAGAGTATTTAGGTGATTTAAGCCGAGACTTTTGGCAAGAACCAGTCAAAGAGAACCACAAAAAAGCACTGGACAAATGAAACAGGTCCCCCAAATCGAATATGAGCAAACCAGGCTCTAATCATTCGATCACAGGAGCATCATTTGGAATGATCTATTATTTATTTTGAAGAAAAGAAAAGGGTTCAGATAAAGGAAGAAAAATTGAGTGTGGTGGTTAAACGGCTATTATCAGTAGCTAGCGAATCTATTACACCTTTGAAAGTAGTGTGATACCAATTCTAACGATGATACGGGAAAAAGTAACCCCAGAAGCGATGAAGGGCAAAGATTTAAGAACGTGATGCGGTAACGGTAGTGAAAAGAGGGTTAACAAAGGGGGGCGGGAGTGGTGTCCAACTATTAGGGCTAGTTAACATAATCTAAGCGAATCGACAATCAGCACCAAGAACCAGAACGCAGAAAACATCCGATCCAGCTGGTCCAAGCCAGAGGTGATCCGGCCAAATCCCTTCCGCCTGCTGAACAATCCTTCCACTTCATTTCTCTTTTGGTCGGGCTCTTGGTCAGACTCCCAAGGATCCAGGCGATTCGATTTGGCAGGAACAACAGCCGAGAAGATCAAGTCTAAAGCCGGCTGTCGAGTCGTATCTCCTTCATCTGCTGGATCCATAATCATTGGGCGGCCAGCAAAAAGGCAATCGATGCCTTTCAACCAGCCTTCTCCTTCAGGTGCATCATGACCGTGGCCGGGGGAGAGTCGAAAAGCTATTGCCCTACCAGCATCTTGAGCCGGCAGATGGATTTTTGTGGTCCACCCTCCTCCTGACTTTCCAATCGACGGCTGTCCGTTTTTTTAATGCTCCTGTTCCATCAGCATGCACTTTCACGGATCTGCTGTCTAATCAATAGGCTTCTATCCTGACGGGAATGATTTTCTTTGCCGGCCAGGCTTCAAATCTGCCATTTAAGACCCCTGTTTTTGTCCATCGGTTCATCCGCCTGTAGATTGGAGGCCAATTTCCAAACCTAGAGGGAAGATCTCTCCTTTGACACCCTTGCTCGGCAACAGACCAAATCCGATTCCGAACCTTCCGATTGGATAGCTTGACGTTTCCTCTTTGGCCGGGTAAAGACGGCTTTATTTCTTCATATTGTTCCTGTGTTAGTTCATAATAGCCCATTATACAGGATTTCTCTTCTTCGTGTTAACAGACCCTGGTTATATTGAAGGCTTTAACAATATGATTCGACCAAGATGAGGCAGATTTGTCAGAAAGACGTGTTCTGTTTCCAAGAAATAGGAGAATCATTTTGAAGTCATTAAGTGGTTGATCGGAGAATATGATTGAGACAGGAAACTAGCTATAGATTTAGCACTACCAAAAAACTAGGGGTGATTCAGATCTTCTCTGTACTTGATCTTAACACCATTTGTATGGTATATTTTTCCCAGTTCAGGTTGCATTAAGCTCGAATTGATTGAAATCTCGGTGTCTCCAGGCAAACTTTCGAGGCCATTTTCAACCTTGTCACCCCTCATCTCCAGAGCGTTCCAGACGAACAACCGATGAAAAAACGCGGTCAGAAAGCACCGCTTCGATTGCCAGAGCGATTTCTTTTCACATTCACCTCTCTGTCCCACAATCCGACCTTTGCCCGGTTGGGCTTGGTGTTTGGTCTCAGTGAATCTAATACCAATAAAATCTATCACCAGATACTCGATATACTCCTCAAGGCAGTTCCAATGAAAAGTCGAAAGTACCTGCTTGATGGCTATTGAGAGACCACTGCCATTGTGGAGGTCTAACCAAACAGCGTCACTGCAAACGATCAAAGTCCAGTTGGTTATCTGCTCGCTGGAAGTTCTGTTGCTTGTCGGTCGCAAAGGCAAAGCTCACCATAACCGAATTTTCACAGAGAGTCGTCTGCCAATTATAGCTGAAATAGACCAGTTGGTGGATAGTGGTTACCAGGCCCTAGCTACTAAGCTACAGGCCTGCAGTTACGCACCAATCAAGAAAACTCGGAATCAGCCCTTGACAGGTGGTAGAATTCCAATCCAGCATGCCACCCAACGAAGCCAAGGTTTTGCTTGGTCAAAGAAACCGATTGAGGGAAACATCGAAATTACAGTAAGAGATGGAATGTTATTGCTGGATTGTCAACCTCAGGTATTGAACCCAAATATCTCAACCGGCATAGCCATCAGAATCTTGTAGAACCCAATCGTCAGGTTGGTTTCTTTTGGAAAGATGCCTAATTTTAATAAAGGCTGGCAAAATTTTGCCCATTGAATGATAACATTAAATATTTAGAGGTTATGTATGATGTCTACTTTAACTCAGATTCGTGGTGTTGGCACAGCGACTGCTGCCAAGTTACAAGCAGCTGGCTACGCTACGGCGGAAGACTTATCAAGCATTTCTGCTGTAGATTTAAGCCAACAAACTGGCATTCCAGTGAAAACGGCAGAAAACATCATTTTAGCTGTTGCCGATCTGACGGAAGATTTAACCGGTGACCAACCCTTGTCAGAGGCCTCTCAACAATTAGCGGGCCAAGTAGCTGAGGCTGTCGCTACCGATTTTGGAGCTCAGGTCAAGGCCTATCGAAAGTTGGCCAAAAAAAAATTTTCTAAAAAGAAATACCGAAAATATCGAAAGGTTGAAGATGCGTACTTGAAAGTTATTCAGGGGCTAGACATCACCTAGCGAATGGTTTTGAAGGTTATAGCAATTCCCAGGTACATGATTGCAATTGCCAACCAAAAAAGGGGACGTGATAAAACTATTACGGCTATTAGTTTGAGTGCCTGTCTAGCTCAAAAAGCAGCGGCATCCACCTATCGACCTAGACCCACTATTTGTTCCTGCCAATTAGCAGAACTAATAGTTAGTCCGCTAACCCTACCGTCGTAAACAGCTGTTAATCTGCTTGGAAGAGTGAATAAACTTGGCTGGCATTATGATTACGCCGTAATTAATTGTGCCCCAATATGAGGGATTTCGACCGAATAGCCTCCGATTTAAAAAAGAGAGTTTGAGATGAATAACCGACAGCGCGGGGTCAGCCAGGATGAATTAAGTTCGATTTACCAGATTCACGATCGGATTCAGGCAATTGCTGAGCCAGAACGTGAAGTGGAAGTTGCCGCTTCAAGCTTGGCATTAAACCTGCTGCCGAATGGATGTATTCGCGATTCAAGCGGACCAGCACAGACAACCCGCCTATCTCGAACAGGGTGCTTGCGGTTTTTGACCTCTAGCGTGACTTTTAGGCGATCTTTAATCCGCTCTACCTTAGTAGTGTTCAATTGAACGGCAAAATTAATAATGGGCCGTATCTTTCTGCTAACAGTTTGGAGTTGGTCGTTTGGTAGCACAGTAATAGAGTTAGGGAGTGCAGGATGGCTACTGCAAAAAAAATTAAAGGAATCTCTCCAAAACACAGCTTACGTGAAAGTGCACAACGGATTATCATCACCCGGTTTGGCGAGATGATGTCCTACAGAAAAGGGGCCATAGATGGCACTAATATCGAATATGTTCACGATATGCGGGTCTCTTCTCGTCGTTTACGAGCCGCTATGCGTAATTTTGCCGATTGCTTCCGTCCTAAAAAAACCTTTCGTGTCCATCTGAAACAGGTGGAGAAAATTACAAGCGTGATGGGAGATGTCCGCGACTTCGACGTGCTCATCAACAAATTCCAAAAAGATCTGGTACAGCTCTCAGACTTCGAGCAGATTGCAGTCAATAAACTGATCGGCTACCTGAAAGCAGAGCGAGAAATCAAGCGACAGCCGATGATTGAGATGTTCAATAATTTGGACAACAGCGATTTCGCCATCCAGTTTTTAAGGTTCTTTAGCAACCAGTTTTGACGGTAGATTGTCGTGGCAAAAGCGTGGAAAGTCAAAGGCATTAGGGCTAAAAAAGACTACAGTTGGAACGCCAGGATAATTTTGCCGGTCAGAATCGAGGAGGTCTATTCTTGGTCAAAATTTATCTTTGACCCTAACTGTATAGTAGAACTCCATAATATGCGGATTTCGGTTAAGCGATTACGGTATTCGATGGAGTTCTTCGCCGTTAACTACAAGAAGAAGTTTACCAAGTTTCTGGACATTCTCGCTGAGATTCAAGAGCTACTAGGTGAAATCCACGATGCGGATGTCATTCAAGATGTTTTACACAACTATCTACAAAAGCGAACACAAGACGACAGGCTGACGATTCTTTCATATTTAGGTGAAACAGCTGATCCTTCAAACTTAGGTGCAGTGGCCAACAGATATCGTCAGCAAAATACACAACAACTACAAGGATTTTTATCCTACCAACTCCAACAATTGCAAGAAAATCCATTACGGTTGCAAAGACCGTCCCACTTGCACAGGTCACACCAAGACCCAGATCTAGCTGGTATTTATACTCTGATTAACCTCTATCAACAAAGGCGTGATCAACTGTATTATCAGTTCATAGATTTATGGGAAGATTTGGAGCAGTCATGCTTCAAAGAACGGCTATTGAAGTTCGTTCAGTCCAAGAAGTCCCGCGCTTAATCCCTAACCAAGCCTTTTGAGAAGAGGCGAACCCAAAGATTTTCGCCTCGTTAGTACCTTTTCGAGTTCTGTCCTTGAGTATGTTTCTTGTTTGGAATAAAAGGGCCGTGACGTTCCCCAATAGACTACAGGACTGTTAGTAGAAATAACGCTGATATAAAAGCGGCGCGAACCGAGGGGTGAAGTTAAAAGTTGGAAGTGTGAAGCGAGGAAGATTGATTTGTTTTCAAATGTCTTACCTCCCTTTTCAAACTTCAATAACACTCTAGTGTACCCCGTTACTTTTGAGGGGTCATATGTAAGGATTGGCGGGCGCGCTTTACTTTTTCCAGAATCTCAGTGACTGAGGCCGTCCAGATGAACGGCTTTGGTTTCTTATTCTGGGCCTCCAAGCACTCGTCAATTGCCTGGGTCAAACTTTTTACCCTCTGAAATACTCCCCTTTGTAAAGCCTTAACTGTTAGATCTTGAAAAAACCGTTCCACCATATTCAGCCAAGAAGTTGATGTTGGAGTGAAGTAGACATGAAACCTTTTGTTGCACCTCAGCCAACTTTTACTTTGGGATGCTTATGAGTTGCGTAGTTGTCACAAATGATATGGATATCCTTATCCTTAGGCGTCGATTTGTTGATTAGACACCAGAAATCAATCCACTCCTGATGGGTCTATTTATCTTTATATTTTCCTATGACCTCACCTGTTGCTGTGTTTAGAGCCGCAAATAAAGATGTGGTGCCATCTCTTTTGTAATCCTGAGTTAAAGTCTGAATAAGAGCCTATCCGAAAACCCCGACAGCATGGAAAGTGATATAGGCACAAGCAAAATGAACCAAAGCAAGATAGTTATCAGCAATCGTCGAAAGCGATTCATCCTGCTATCTGTGCCCTCCACCACCCAGCGCTTAGCTCGATAGCCTGGAGCTCGTTCCTTGGCCCTGGCCTCTTCTCCAACGGCTCTGATATGCCCAATCTATTCCCATTCCGTCAACAGTTCCCCAACTGCCAGCTAATCATAGCCTTTATCCAGGCACATATTCGGCGGATTCTGGTCCGTTACATCAGCTCTCTCAATCGCTACTGACAATGGGATACCATGTCCTTCTGTCAAAACACGGCCCTTGCTGCCACTCTTACCGCTGTCAGTGGGATTAGGCCCGGTTTTTTCCACTCAATGGCGCTTTGGTCATGGCTCCATCCATGGATTGCCATGACCAGTCTAATTTCTTCCATTCATCGTATTTCAAGACCCGCTCGCCAAATGCGATGAAACACACCTGCTTTCCACTGACAACCAGTGCCTAGTATCTAGAATCTGGCATCCATTGCTTTCCGGTTGCTCATCCGTGGACGACCACCTTTGGGTTTGGGCTTCTCTGGTGGCAGCAATGGCTCTATCTCTGCCCAAAGCGCATCTGGTATCTTGGAACCTATTGAAAAGCAAATGATGCAAAGTGTCAATTTATTTACGGATTAGTTCTTGGTTTCTTGTGGCTTTTATCTTAGCTTTGGTCAAGTTAAGTTAATAACGGTTAATTCAGCCAACTGGCTAACGCCTTGGATGGAACCGCTAAACAGCAGTCCAACTCTCGACGAATTCAACGCTTCTATCAACAATTTGAAATCCCCTTTCAGCAGATAGCCCAAGTTGTGTTGGTTCTGTTAGCACCGAAGTCTGATTTTATCCTTGCTACCGATCGGACCAACTGAAAATTTGGACAACTCGAGATCAATATTCTGATGGCCGCTATGGTTTACAGAGCAACCGCTTTCCCTCTGCTTTGGATGCGGAGAGACAAAAAGGGAAACTCCAAGACCACCGAGCGTATCCAGTTAATAGAGCGGTGGTTCAAATGCCTACCCAAAAAGCAAATCAAAGCGGTGGTTGCGGACAGGGAATTTATTGGCTGTGATTGGTTTAGATGGCTACAGAAAGAGGGACTCACTTTTTACATTGGAATCAAAAAGAACACCAACGTCTCGACTCAAGGCCCAGCCAAACCGTTTTTTTGGCGCGTTGAATCGTTAGCCATCAAGCAGGCCAAAACCATTGCCGCACCGGTTCGATTCTCGGGACATAAACTTCATTTGGTGGGGGTGAAATTAGCCCCTAATGGTGTGACAATAGCCACCAACGGTGCAGCCGACTCAGCCTGAGAAATCTATGGCCTTGGTTGGGGGATCGAAACCTTCATTTTCGGTGCTCAAAAAGCGAGGTTTTGAGCTGGAAACAACTCACCTGACGGATATTAAACGGATCGAGAAACTAGTGGCCATCTTAGCTATCACATTGAGTTGGGCTCATCTGGTCGGTGAGTGGTTAGCGCAACAGCAACCGTTGAAAATCAAACAACATGGCTACCAAGCCAAAAGCATCTTCCGATATGGCTTAGACTATTGGCAATATCTTCGGCTTAACTTAAGCCACCGAATCCAACCATTGCTCCAATGTTTCCACCTTTAGTCGGAAGCTATAGATTCCAGGCTAACTTAACTTCCTAAATTTTGTTGCGTAGTGAAACCTGCTGATACAATTATTCATTCCGTTCTTGCATGGTGCAAACGGTGGGCGTAGGAATTTTCCACCATCCAATTATCCCAAAGTGAGGGATTTGATAACGGGAAGCCATGACCGATGAGTTCTTCGCCGTCGGCAACTTCAAAGCCCGGAACCAGAATATGGTTCGGAGATTGTGATAAATTAACCCTGGTTCCTTCCGTCATAAAGATCATAACGTGCGCACGTCGCTGATTGTTAGTGACGTTGGGTGGAGTCGCATGAATATTTAAGCAGTGGTGAAACATACACTCACCTGCTTTTAGCTCTACCGGTTGACCGTAGTCAGCGGGCTGCTTAGCGATTCGATCTAGGTCTGATTCGGTAATCTCTCCTGCCGACTTAGCTTTCATCTCCTCCGCTCGTGCGGAAGGACTGAATCTCGGGTCGATATGGCTACCAGAAATCACATGCATACAACCGTTATCGGGAATAACATCATCTAACGCTAACCAACAAGTCACGATTTTAGGTTCATCCAGTGGCCAAAAGTAAAAATCCTGGTGGAATAAAAAATGACCGTTATCTTTTGGCGGTTTAGAGATAATCTGGTCGTGCCAGAGCCGCACGCGAGGTGTTTGAAGCAAAGCGCAAGCTGTAGTTGAAATCGTTGGGTGATGAAGGAGTCGCTCATAGGCCGGCTCCCGCTTCCACATGTTCACAAATTGTGTAATGGCCCGCTCCTTTTCATCTGGTTGCCGACGATGACCGTAACCAAATTCGGGTTCGGCGTTATCACCACCGCTGAGTTCGATTTCGATAACCCGATCTAGCCCGTTCCTTAATTCTTCGACTTCAGACATATTGAGTACTGGGCCATATCGCAGATACCCATTCTCTTGAAAAAACTGAACTTGAGATTGATCCATTCTACCTTCTCCTGTCACCAAATCTAGCCGCATTATAACACCTTAATCAAAATTGTGTCATATGATGGATTGAGGACGGTAACTTTTTGGCAAGTTATTGGGAAAAGTCATCGATCTAGACCCACATAATCCTACCGGGTTGTATGCAGATTTACCCGGTTAGGCCAGATAATCCTGACGAAGTTTGCGGCGCATAACCTTGTTGGAAGCGGTTCGAGGCAAGGCTTCGACCAAACAGCAGTCGCTAATCTTAAAAAGAGGATTCAATGATTGGCGAATAGTCTGTTGCATGATCTGTAAGATCTCTTGTTTCTCCGGTTGATTGTTTTGATCTGGTACCAGATAGATCACCAAACTGCTTGGTCCACCACCGGTGGGCAAGATGGCAATCGCCGCTGATTCCTTGACAAAATCCAACTGCGCTAAAACACCTTCAATCTGATTCGCGCTGACCTTAATCCCACCGAGATTCATCGCATCGTCTACCCGACCATGTGCTCGAAAGTAGCCGTTAGCCAACCGCTCGATTTGATCTCCGTGTCTACGGTAGACTCGATCTGCTGAATCACTTGGAATACCATCATAGTAAACGGCTTTATGGTCAGTGTTCAACAACTCGCTTGATAGGCCGAGTGCTGGCGGCAACAGGAAGACTTCGCCATTATCTGTTTCCTGTCCCTCTTCGTCCCGCATCAGGAAAGCGCTCCCAAGTGCAGGGGTTGAGAAACAGGCCGGAATGGCGGGTTGGACAACTGTTCCAGTAATATAACCACCGCCAATTTCCGTTCCACCACAATATTCGATCACTGGTTTATAGTTGGCCTGAGCCATGAGGTAGAACATATCGTCAGGGTTTGAACATTCGCCCGTAGAGCTAAAGGCTTTAATCCGTGACCAGTCAGACGTACGAGGGCTGTTGGTGCTTCGCCACTGGGCAACCAGGCTGGGAACAACCCCTAGCATCGTTACTCCTGCTTTCTCTACAAAATTGGCAAACTCACTCGTAGTGGGAGCATCATCGTAGAGTGCGATGCTGGCACGATTAATCAAGGCTGAAAAAACCAGCCAAGGGCCCATCATCCAACCTAGGCTGGTCGGCCAACAGAGGCAATCGCCCATCTGAATATCGTGATGTAAATACGCATCAATTGCCGACTTAATCGGCGTAGTCTGAGTCCAAGGAATTGCCTTCGGAGTACCCGTAGTCCCGGATGAAAACAGAATGGTACAGTGGTCGTTGGGATAGCGAGATACGGCTGTTAATTGGTCGTTTGTCGGCGGGTTAGACGATAGAAAGTCTGACCACCATAGATCCTGTTCTCGTAATTGGATTTGGGAAGGATCAGTAGTTGGAATCACAATTACCTTTTCAGCCCCGGCCTCGACCACTTTCTGATAGAGCAGTAGTTGTTTGCCGGTTCGATGAATTAGATCTTGGGTAAAGACCAGCGGTACTTCAGCGATCTGCAATCTGACAGCGATTTCTGGTGGGGCAAAACTATCGGCAACTGTTACCACTACTGCTCCGGCCTTGATACAAGCTAGATAGATGGCAACTGCTTCGACCGTCATTGTCATATCGATACCAACGTGTGAATCAGGCCGAACACCCATTCCTACTAAGGCGTTGCCAATCCGGTTGACCAGCTTTTCCAGTTGACCATAGGTGTATTTCTCTATTTGGCCGGATGGGTTTTGGTAGACAATAGCGATCGATTGATTATTGGCTTGGAAACAAGAATCTACAATATTAAGCTGACTTTCAATCATCCAGTTGGGATGAGTCACACCATCTTTCAGGTCTAGTACCTGACGGTAAGGTCGATGGAAACAGATGTTTAAGAGATCGATCATCTGGCCCCAGAAGCTTTCTGGCTCTGAAATCGACCAGTCGTAGAGTTGTTGGTAATCGGTCATCCCTCGCTGTTGCATCAAGCGGTAGATGTTGCTCTGTTGTAAGTCATCGACATCTGGAGTCCATACGGGAGCCAGTTCAGGTGAGATAGATGCCTTTTGATAGATCTGTTGGTGCAGATACTGATGAAGTTGAATGGAGTGGGTTTTATTCAAGATCTGTTTGGAGATCTGTCTCCACTGATTATCGGCGAACGTCTCGACGGGGGTGGCAGTATTAAGTTTGCCAACTAAAGTCGGGGTTCCAGCTTGTTCTAACAGTAAAACGATGTTTTCAACTTCGGCTTTCTCCAAGCCAAAACTGAGTAGTTGATCTATAAAATCGGTTTGTTGCATCGGTACTCTCCTTTGAATGAGACGGTAGGTAGTCGGATCGAGCTTGGCGGAAATACCAGCGTTATCGACCCAAATATATCAATGCCGCTGCCTTTTCGCGCCAAACCAGCGACGTATTGTAAATGGAAATAGAAGAGGCCTTACAAGTTAGCACAACTGATCAGCGGCCTGAACTAAGCATTGACTATAACCGGGGAGTTATCGGAAACGTTGACCGTAATAGCGAGAGCTTTTAGTCTTAGGTCTTCAATTCAATGAACTAACAAAGACAATCCTCACCATTTCGGTGAGGCTAAAGTAGCTTGAACAGAGGAGTCTAAATACGGAGCTAACAGATTGGCTGGATTTTCGCCCATACATACCAGTTAGCGCCTCTACGAGCCGAACGAGCAACGATGGCTCGATCAATTCTATTTTGACCATTCGCTTCTGCCACCAAAGCCCCTTTACCCGCCAGTTTTCTTCGCCTTAATGGTTAATGCTATTGATACAACTGCTCAGGTCTTAGCCCTTTAGATCCGACCTGCTCCACTTAGAGTTGCTCTTTGAAGTTGAATTCAAGAAGGCTAGTGGGTACTCTCTTTTGTCGTTAATGAACACCATCGGGATTGGACCAAATAATCGATCAAAACCTCTCTAGCCATTGGAGTGTCGATTCGTCGTAAAACATGAGTTGCATTCCCTCGCACGTAGCGATTCTCGTCAGTCAGTGCCGTCTTCAACGCCGGTACGGGGGTATCACTTTGCGGGGCAACCCGACAGAGTGCCATGGAAGCATTTTGTCGGACACGATCATGACTATCGGTTAGGGCTTCCGATAAAGCTGAAATTGCTACTGATCTATGATTAGAATCACTGGCTGAGTCAGCAGAACTAATTATACCGAGTGACTCAGCCGCTTTAGAGCGAACCTCTTTCGATTCGTCTTTGAGCGTCCGTATGATCTCTGGAACAGCAGGACTGGCCGTTGTGCCAATATCACCTAGTGTCTCCATCGCACAGCTACGCACTGAGTCGTTAGAGTGATCGGCCAGGTTTATTAGATCTGGAACAGCCGGTGAGCCGATGACACTCATGGCATAGAGCGCGTACCGCTGCCCATATCCAGATTCGTCTGCCAGTAGATCAGCTAAGTCAGGCAAAATGGGTTCCCCAAACCGGCTTAACGCGTAAGCGTTGGTTAGACACTCGGCTTCCGATTCAGCTTTGAGGGCCTCAATTAGTGTAGCGATCGAATCGTGACAGTAGGAGCGCTCAGGTTGTTGCTTTTTTACGCCTAAATGCCAATTCCAAATTGAGGCATACATCTGTTGATGCATTTCGCTCTGGTAACAGGAATCAGCGGACGCTGTTACCCTGTCCCAGTTTGCCTGTTGATGGTTCCATGTCGGCTGTGTTGGTTCTGACATTCGAGCGTAGAGAAACTTCATCATGTACCGCGTCTTTTCAGTTTGGTTAGGCATTGCCCGGTGCCAGAGATCGTAATTGGCCAGTGTCACATCACCTGCTTGACCACACAAAGGCAACTCGGCGGTTATGATTGCACCGTCGACCGTATTGTAGTAGTGACTGCCGGGGACGATACCGGTCGGACCGATCTCTTCCGGTGTATCTTGAGGATAATAAAAAACCAACAAGCGACGGGTTTTATGTGACCAGCGTTTCCCTCCATCCTGATGCATATTTTGGCCTTTGCTGGAGGGTAGGTTGGGGTGGCAATGTCGATGAGGCTGCATATAGTAATCTGGACCTAAAACACTGGTAAAAGCCCCCGCCACCCACGGGTCTTCAAACACTTCATTGATCACCGGAATTCGGGGTAACAGATTGTTACCTGGATTTCCCTCCTTTTCAAAGATTTCGGTTGTTCTCGCGTAAACTTCCTGGTGAAAACTAGGAGGTAGGTCTGTTTTTACCGTAATAAATCCGTTGACGATAAAGTCGTGAATCTGGCTATCAGTGAGAAGATGCTTTCCTGCTATCATTGTTTTTCCTTATAAATTTAGGCGTGCCCCTGATCGGAGGAGTTCTTTTACACATAGGCAATGATTGGGAGTGAGTGCTATGATGAAAACGCAAGCCGAAATCCTCATCACGTTTCGACAGAATAACATATTGCATACAAACTGTCATACAAAATTATTATATTGATTACCTCTGGTTTATAGAGAGCATTGAGTTTCATGAGCAAAGATGTGAGAAAGTGTAGTGAGATATTGAGGACAGTGAGAATTAGATTAAGAGTTGGGTGCGGCAGAGCAGTAATCCTCAAAAAAGAAAAGTTATTCACAAAATATTTCAAATGGTATATAATGGAGAGCCAGAGGGTAAACATTCGATTGCAGTAACCGAAAAGAATAATCAGAAACCCGTATTTCCCATCTGGAGAAGTTGTATATAGATCCGCCAACATCGTTTAATCCTGTGAATAAAGGGTGTTCTGAGTATAACGATACAAGATAGCGGCGCATCCAATGAGTAAGGCAAGAAAGGGGTGCTTTACGGCTAGATTTTGATTGCAGTCTGCGATATGCCTGCCAGCTAATCAGAACCAGCAATGTCGATGTCTAGGATAGTAGAGAACTTGTTCAGAGGGCCGGAGGCAAGTCCACATGGGAAATAAGGAAATAAATAGTGTCGGCTCAGGAGAAAAACTGATGAGCAAGAAAAAATTAGAACCTATCACCGGTGCGGTGCCTGTAATGGCGATGCCGTTTGACATCGATGGAATTATTGATGGGGATAGCCTACGCCGCCAGATTGACTTTTGTATAGAGGCCGGGGCTAAAGGAATCGCATTTGGGATAGGCAGTGAGAGCGGTATGCTGACCGATGCCGAGCGGATACAGGTATGGACCTTGGCCGCCAAACACATAGACGGACAACGCCCGCTAGTTGCGGCAACCTCCCACGCCAGCCGTGAAGGTACGATTGCACTGACCCGCCTGGCAGGTGAGTGCGGTGCAGATTGTGCGATGGTTAACCCTCAACCGTTGCAGGGGGAAGAGTTGGTTCGGTTGTTTGACGACCTGTCCCAGCGCGTGGCGTTACCGTTGATGATCCAGGATGTCGGTCAAAATGCGTCAGCGGACGTACTGGTGCAAGCGACACAACAGGCAGAAGAGGTGGTGGCCCTCAAAATCGAATCTCCGGACGCCCCTCACAAGATAGGACAGGTTGTCGCAGAATTACAGGTACGCAAATTGACGGCAGGGGAACGACAGATAACTGTACTCGGTGGCTCGAATGGAAACCATCTGCCCGAAGAACTCAGCCGCGGTTCTGTCGGCACCATTCCCTTTCCGGCCATTGTCGATGCCTACCAAACAGTATGCGATTGCTTCCGGATAGGGGATACGACAGGTGGACAAAAAATCTATCTACAGCGTATCGTTCCACTGCTCCGGGCGGCGGCAGCCGGAGGTGGTGGCAACGCGTCAGTGTGGATACATAAGGCGATCCTTCAACGTGCCGGCATCTTGCGGACAGCCTACTGTCGTATGAATATCGCGCCTGTTCCCGACTGGATTATGGAGAATGTATGGCAACATCTAGTTGACGATCTGCTTATCTCTCGACGATTGACCTGATCCTGCGACGCGGTGCGCTGTTTAAATAGTTAAATAGGATCTCCTCCGTGCGGTAGATTGTTACTTGGATTATACAATGAATACGGCGAAGGAGAGGTCACCTTTCCCCTTGATGGTTAGGTGGCATATATGGACTGGGTTGGACAATGAATAGAGGGTGATTGTTTTTATCGATCAACAAGTACTAACTCCAGCCAAATGCGTAATTTTCAGAATCAGTCTCAGGCAATCTATTACCACAGAATAAACAGCTTAGCTACGGTGACATTTTATCCGATGGTGAATATCCTGAAGCGTAGGTAGTTTCGCTAACAAGTTGACCTTGGAGGTCAAAATGAAGATTGTAGATTTGCAAGTGATACCGTTTCAAGTTCCCCGACAACAATTTCATCACGGTGAGATTTTACCTGAAACGATAGCTACACAGACAGTAACTAAGATCATTACCGACCAGGGGGCTGAAGGGTATTACTTTGGTGGCCGGGGGCATGGCGATATGGACGGTATGTCTGCGGAGCAGATCGGGGCAATGCAGGGCCGAATTAAAAACCTGGTATTGGGGCACGACCCCTTCGATAGGGAAAAGTTCTGGCACTGGTTGTGGGTGGCTAAAGTCGATGAGAATTTGCTTAGCGTGCTGGATATGGCGTTGTGGGATTTACAGGCGCGGGCGTTTGGGGTCCCAGTCTATAAACTTTTGGGCGGTTGCCGAGATAAGGTTAAGGCCTATGCAAGCACCTTTCCCAATATGGGCTCGGTGGAGGATTACGCAGAACACGCCGCTGCCTGCAAAGCGGAGGGCTATACCCACTACAAAATTCATCCCTATTATTTTTGGGATCCTCTTAAAAAGGAATCAGATCCTGGGCGACCTTCGCATGTTGAGCAGGATATTGAAGTGTGCCGGGCAATCCGACACCGTGTTGGAAGCGATATGGTACTGAGCTTTGATCCCTGGGGTACGTATTGCACTTATGAAGAAGCGGTCAAGGTGGGACGTATACTTCAGGAACTGGATTTTTACTGGTATGAACATCCGATGCCCGAATATCGCGTTTCTTCTTACGAGAAGCTTTGTGCCGAGTTGGAGATCCCAATTTTGTCACCGGAAGTTGCGGCTGGCAGTTTCTTTACCCGTGCCGATTGGATTTTACGTGGAGCCTCAGACATGAGCCGGATCGATGTGTTGCGCGGTGGTATTACAGGCTGTAAAAAAATGGCAGCGGTGTGTGAAGCCTATGGTGTGAAGTGCGAGATTCACATGAGTGGATTTGCCAATTTGCAGATCTTGGGGGCAACAAGCGAAGATACCTGTGAATATTACGAGCGAGGTTTAGTCGCTCCCGGTGTAGATTGCAATACTCCGCCACCTTATTTAGAAGAAATAGGTGATCCGTTAGATGACGAAGGATATGTACATCTGCCTCAAGAACCGGGCATGGGTTATAAGATCAATTGGGATTATATTGAGGATAATATGACTTGATGATGGTATCGTACATTTGGGATACAGCCACTGGAAATAGACTAACGACTTTGAACGAACATAAAGGTTGGCGCAAACAAGACGGAAACACACCTCTAACAGAGGTCAATATTGACAAATAGATTAGCTCCCTATCGACTGAACGTCTCAATTCGCTGAGATCAAGTTTCTGGAAGCGCCCAACAGAGGGGCCATGTCGGCGATGTAGACGCGGCGGACACCGCCCGGCGCAGCGTTAAAAGCTACGTAACGATATGTCCGGTCCCAAGATGGGTGCGGGGCCACGCGGAACTCCCGGCGTGGACCGGCAAAACGTGGATTAGTGGGAATTCGGACAATCGTCGTCTCTTCCCCGGAGCATATATCCACCCACTGCAACGGCACGATACCGTTCTCGTCCGCGAATCGTCCCGTTGCGTATTTGTCCGTAAGAATATGGCGCCCGTCGGGGTACAGCGTCGGGTGTCCGCTACCCTCGACCGCTTCTGTCAGCGGGATCAGTCCGGTACCGTCGAAGCGGAAACGCACGAACCGCATCGTTTTACTGTCCAGCCTCAGGTTCATCAAGATATGGTTATCGTCCGGACACCTGTCAGGGTGGTGTCCTCCTCTGCTCCATACGTCCGTGGGCATGGCGAGACGAATGTTGCTGCCTTCCGCGTCCATGGTGACCACCATTGCTGGCCTGACCGCCCGTGGATCACGGTTTTTGTACCGGACCACGAACATGAGGCGTGTGTTCTGAACATTCCACTTCACATGGAAACCATACGGCCACCATCGACCCGGCCCCCCAGTTCCCCGGCACTACCGCCAATGGCATCCACAATATTGCGAAACGAAACCACCAACCTAGCTTCGCTCTCTGCGTGTCGGTAACTGTCACGCCGTCGTCATCACAGCACCACTGTTCCAGGGGATCATGTCGAGCGGCGCAAGCACACCGTATCGTACTGCATCGCACCTGTCCGGAGCAGGCACGAGCTCGCCGCCAGTAGACCGTTTCGGCTCGCCATATAGACCGGTCCTTGCAGTTCCCGGCGCTGCCCGGTCAACGGATCAAGCACAATTGCGAACGGACGCCATACGCGCCCTGTGTCCGTATCGTTGAAGAAGAATTCCCGATCTGTTGCACCCCATTGCGCCTGGGCTCCGAGTTGTGTCTCGAAGCCGCGTGTCTCGGCCACGACATCTACTTCACCAGTCGTGAGGTCGACGACGACCACCTCTGCCGTTTCGGCTGGCGCAGGCAAACGGTTTTCGCATCGAAAACGGGTTACGGCTAGATAACTTCCGGACGGGCTGATGGGGGATGTATCGAAGAACCTGTGTAGGCATCCGTCAAGGTCTGGTGTGGCACACCTGACGTCGACAGCGGGTTGAAACTCCGGGCACAGCGGCAGAGAATCGGCAAACTGAATCTGCATTGCGGTTACTCCTTTCCACGGCAACTAACGGGTTGACTAATACTAGTGTATTTAGTCCATCCACAGGCTGAGAGATGAGATCAGAAAAATCAAACTCATTCAACAACGGTAGTCCAATCATAGTAAGCGTAGCTGACTCCACACAGTTGTTAAATAATAACAGAAATACATTTTTTGTGTTGCTCATGAGGTATTCTTTATTTGGCGGTTTCTGACGACCTTTACAGGTTTGGTGCCAAATCGTACTGCTATGACAGGATTTCAAAAAGCTGATGCCTGTTGAACTCCTGCATCAAATTAACGCAATCCCAATAAGGTTGATCCAGATAGTTCCTGACACCTGATTTGCGGACGCGGTTCTCAATATAGGCGCACCAGTGCCACCCTACAATATAAGGGACAGCACACGACGCTGAAGCCAGACGCAGATATGCTTCTCCTCGTGCACGTTGGCTGTCGAGAAAGTTTGCACCTTGCCCGGTTGGACGAAGCGTTGTTGGACAAAGAAAGGCTGTGTCCGAAATTAAGATTGGTTTACCGGTCAGATTGTGCCAGTGACCCAGGACATTCCTGACCGAAGCCAAATCAGGGATCCACCAATTGGCCAAAATGGCGTGGGTGTAATCTGCCGCGATCTCGAGACACCAGTTGGGAGTGTCCGGCGGTTGGTTAAACCGATGTCCTAAAATGAGATGGTGCGGATCGTACTGCTTAATGGCTCTGGTAACTACCTGATAATAGCGTTCAACTGTCTGCCACAGTTTTTTCAGGTCATCGGGATCTTTGAGATCCAGTCCGCAAGCCCAAGTACCTTTCCCCTGTTTCTGGAAGGCGGGCCTTGGACACAAAGCATACCCAATCAAAAGCGGATCTTCAGCCATATCCACGCACGACCTGCGTGCTATATAGTTGGCCCAAATCTCAAAATCTTCCGCAAAGACGTCGGGATAGTGTGGATGCGCATTAAAGTCCTCGATTTCCACAAAAGGTAGACTATGGCAGTAGGGCATGCCTACTGCCTGATACT
Organism: Candidatus Poribacteria bacterium; assembly: GCA_030748495.1. Taxonomy (GTDB): domain Bacteria; phylum Poribacteria; class WGA-4E; order WGA-4E; family UBA9662. Next base: position 61,648 of record JASMLX010000017.1, read on the forward strand.
GACGATGCGACCACTCAGGCGAATGGCGGATTAAAGTATCTGCATTCATCCATTCTCCAGCCACCATCTCCTCGGTCCATCCAATCGTGTTGAATCCCCATTCTCGAAGTGGTTGGGCAATACCTTGACGCAGATACTGTTCTTCGCTGCCATCATACTGCGTTTTCCAGACGTGGATATTATTCGGATACTTTAACACGGTCAGATCAAAATGGTTCATGCCGATGGAGATGAATCCGTTGCCGTCCGGCGTAATCAACCACCATCGGCCGCCAGTCTGCTCTAACCTGAAGAAACCTGTGGCTTTAGCCCTGATCTTGGTGAGACCACCGTATTGATCATTGCGCTTGTCCGGTTGTTTGGCGGTCAAGATTGCACCCTCCTTTTCACGGCTTGAAATGTATGCCAAGTTTCAGGCTATACCTTGGCGATCATAAATGGTACTCTGATTCATATTGCTAGGAGATCACCCTTGACTGGGTCGAGGGTGAAATTAACGTCTACCGCACCTGATTTCGCCGGAGGTATCACTGCTAATCTCGCCTGTTGCTTTTCTCGGCGTATTAAGTTCGGCCATAAAAATAAAGGCTCAATATGTATTTAGGGGGCTATGCTAAAAACAATCTAATAAGCGATAAAAACAGGCTTTTCTCTGTTTACAGGGGTTGTGAACAAATTCAAAAAAAGCCAAGGTGGCAAGGCGATTTTTCCGCTGAAACCTCAAACCAGAAGCGTAGCAAAAGGCGAAAACCCGCCACGATATTGACATGAACTTCGCGGAAGCTATCTTTTTACGAAATCTGCTTACGCGTATTCTAAGGCAACCTCTACTAAGGCAATAAAATTTTGTGCCGCCTTCTCAGTGTACGTCCCCGAAGCAGTGCCTCCTAAACAGTATCCATCGGTACCTGCGGCTTCGATACACTTACGAGCCATAACTTTTACTGTTTCTTCATCCAAAGATTCCAGTATCTCCATATCATCTAATCCACCGACAAGACACACACGATCGCCAATTCGATGTTTGGCATCAGCGAGATCGATATTTCCGTAAGGTGGAACCTCTAGCGGATCCAGCGCATCGATACCTAGCTCAGCAAAGCCTTCGAGGAACCGATCTACATCACCGTGGTTATGGTAGTAGGCAATACCGCCGTACTTATGGATGATGCTGACCAACTCCATATCTTGAGGACCGACCAGTGCATTGAATCCTCTCGGCCCAAGTTGTTCAGTCGCATATTCGCCTCCGACGATGCGATAAGCATCCACGCCTTTCTGGCACGCTGTTTCCACAAAGGCGTTGACTCGTTCGGCAGCTAAGTCTACCAGCCATTGCATAAGTTCTGGCGCTTCTATCCAGAGCAAGCACATATGGGTGATAGAATCGTCGCAGGAAGGCAAATTGCATCGCCTATCCCCGCTAGCACTAAGCCCTCTTCGCCAATCTCGGCACGACGAGTGAGGAACCCTTCTACATTTGGATCAGAAGGCTGGAAGGGAATTGAGAGGTATTTCTCCACATCTTCAGCATTTTTACAAGGAAATTCTATCATGCAGCCGGTAACATGAGTTCGCCGATAACGTTGGGTTAAATTCCCTTTGGGTGTAACAATAGTAGTGACTGTATCGTTGCCTTCTTGCCGAGATTCGGATTGGAATAATTCTCCCATGAAGGAATTCCCGCTAATACCGGCCGAGATAAAGGGGTCAGTTTTGGTGATTAGCTCGGCTGCAGCGGCACTGTTTGGATTCAGATGCCCTAACCCAAACGGTGATACAGGTACGCGGTCGGGTTTTTCACCGCCGATAGCTGTTAAAATACGTTCTCTAGAGGTCATAGTGTTTCCCTTTTTCGCATACCGGATTTTTCGTACATTCCGTTACTGGCTCGTTTTTGTAACGACCTTTCTCATTCGCAGACTTGACGGCAAAGTTCATAAACTGTGTCATAAGCAAAGGTAAGTTCATCGATGGTACAATGCGCCTGTACAAAGTGAGAGGTGCAAAATAGCATTCCTCCGTCGGCGAATAGGCGGAGCACCCGTTCAATTTCCGCCCTCAGGAAATCCAGTTTTCCAAAGCCAAGGGTTGTTTGTATGTCAAGGCCACCCATCACAGTGAACAAATTCGTATATTTGCTTTTATACTCGTAGAGATCCATTCCTGCAGATTCCTGATATGGATGCACAACCTGATATCCCAACTTTATTACACCATCAATAACTGATGAAATATTGCCGTCACTGTGGAAACTCAGATAAGTGTCTCTGCTCAGAACCGAGTCACATGTGATTTTATGGTAGGGATATATTAGGCCCCACCAGATTGAAGGACTAAACATTAAAGTTGTCTGTCCTCCCCAGTCATCTGAGACATGAATCATATCAACCCCAAGATCGATGCAGTTGTTAGCAAAAGCCTTGTTCCATTCGGCCTGACGCCGATAGATGTGATGGAGATGATCTTCAAACTGAACGAGATAGCAGAGATGATTTTCGATTCCGAAAATACCGTTCAAAGCTTCAAATATACCGGGAGTTTGCACATAAACAAAACGTCCTCGCTGCTCTTTGTGATGTCGAACTTGATCGATGATAGATTGGTATGCAACAGTATCATTCGGATCGTTCATTGGTACATCTCGCAATGCTTTAGGATCTATTTCCCCACCAAGATCCTGACGCAATTGACCAATTACGTTACCTGGGTAACCTCCAGGTCCGCCGAAAATGTGGGCATAGTCAAATTCGTAGCGATCTTCAAACGCCTCTACGGAACCGAATGTTTCTGAGATCTGTTGCCCGACGTTTGCACGAAGCCATCCGTATATTGGGATGCGATCCGGCTTTTGATGATTTATCACCTGAATGACACGTTCTCTAGGTAACATAGGTAACCCTCTTTTGAGGAATAGCAATTAAGTAGTTTGGAGATTTGAACATTATCCTAACCTTAATAACGTAGACGAGTAAATAAGCTAAGCTGCACATCTACACTTGATATAGCTAAAAACGTCAAAACCGTCTGATTTTCAGTATTATAATGTATCGGCAGTTCATAATTTCGCTTCACTCTGGTGGTAATATACCCAATTAACCTGAAGGTGCTCGCTTGAGTACTTGAAAATTATCATTAATTGGTGACGATACGTCACGGCTATATTTGGTAGAGTCAGCGTAAAAAACTCATCGATGGCTGCTATAAAATCCCGTTTGTTTTGGAAGTAAATGTTAGTTCTTACCTTTCTCATTCCTCACTTTCCAAAGTCGCTCTATCGGATTGAGATTTAGACTGTCAGACGGAAGATAATCAAGCTCGATATTCAATCAATGAACTGCTTTTTTCACCCTCTCACTGCGCTGGTATCCGCCACCATCTAAGATCAGGTGAAGTTTGTCAGACAAAGGATAGTTCTCTCTCAGGCGATGGAAAAAATCAAGGATGCTTTGGCGGTTGATTGGATCATATTTGCTCACCAGGATCGATGAGATATCGTTTCTATTCAGCCTACCAATGATGTTTAGACCTGTTCGGCTGCCTGTCGTTTCCAAAAGCTGATCTGCTCCTTTTCTTATCCAACCATAACTTATTTTCGTCGCTGGGGTTGGATGGACTGCATCCATGAATAAAATGGACTCCTGCTTAGTACATCTTACTTTTAGCTCATGGTAAGCCTGGATAAACGCTGGTGGCTTCACTTCATCAAATTTATGAGGAACACCGGTTGGTTTTTTTATAGCCAAAATGATGACCATGTAACCATTTGCTCATCCCTACCACACTGTCAGAGATCCCAAATCGTTCTTTGACAAAAATGATTATTTGTTTCGTCTCGGAATAAGTGTATTGACTCAAGTGAGTGATTAGTTGTCGGCTTCGAGCTTGACTGAACTGACTTTTTGAACCCCCATTTTCGGGCTGTAACTTTTACTTTGTAGGTAGTGGTAAATATGTTGTCGTACCGTTGTTTGATCAATCAATCATGCGGCCGCAATATCTTGAGCACTCTAACCATCACCGGCATGAATGACCGCCTTAATACGATACAAGTCCGTTTATCGCGACTTTGAGCCTGTAACGGCAAAAGTTGTGTTTTTTCTTGAGGTGTCAGTTCCATGTTGATAGGTAGTAAATGCATGCCTCTCTTCTTACGAGAAGCCATTTCAAAACTGCCTCAATGTAATCAGGATGCAAGCAAGGTGAAAGAAAGCTGGGTAGATCTGAATTTCTCTTTCCCAACCAACAACCAATCTTCGGAAGTTTGGCCGCCAGGCCAAAGTAGGCTCAACC
>JASMLX010000180.1 GCA_030748495.1 Candidatus Poribacteria bacterium
TTAACTCCTGAGGCTGGGGTGAATAATAGCTAGGGCAGCCTAATGCCCTAATTGTGCGGAACTAACATTTTTTATGTGGCCACCAGTGCGTTATTCGGTGGCCCTTGCGTCCGTTGTCTTTGGTAGAATGTTGCACAGTCACAGTCACAGCCACAGCCACAGCCGCTTGGCCACCGATCAGCTCGTCCGTGTTTACACCTCTATCTATATTCAGTTCCTTTCCGCTTATGGCAGTGCACATCATAGAAAACCGTGAACTATCTGACTCGATGCAGTAAATGGTATAACGGATAGAGCGAGTTGGACCTTCCGCATCTATCGGGACGGTCTCGATGACGAACGTCTTTTCGGGCATCCCCTCTACAAATCGGTTGGTCGGTTCGATCGCCGTGATCCTGCCGCGGAAGATACCTTCCGGGTGGAGAATCCACTCGCTAGAAGTTATCCGCATAACCAGCACCTTGTTTTTCTGTCGTGCCAAACAGAATTTCTTGTGCGCGTTCGCCAAAACGGTGAATAACAAGCGCTAGCTTTCCATACAATTCGAGCGTGGCTTCTTTACTTTCAATATCATTCGGTAAACCGTATAGCTCAATTTTTGCCAATCCCGTTGGATCAACGATTAGTCGTACTTCACTTTTGTGGGTCACGTTTTTTTCCTGCTTTTTATCAGAAAAATTTCTTGGAATTTTTCTAGATTCTCTGGGTCGTTTCTCAGCTGGCGCTTATGTTTTTTGACTGTGTTCTTGTGCTTTCCCAGTTTAGCCACGAGCTCTTGGCTGTTTTTGACTTGACAGTTGATCTCGTCTATTTCCCAGATGGTGGCTATCAAGTTGGATTTCGCTTCGCCAAAATCCTGTTTAAGTTGTGGCAGATATGCGGTGAAATCGAACGGGTCTCGGTCTGAAACTGCCTCGTTTTCATCCACGGCATACCCGTTGGATCGCCACTTGAAGTCATCTTGATGGTGCTCGATGGACTTCGATACTCGTTCATTCTCGTGCCGCAATTTCTGCATGATGTTGTACAGTGGAATATCCCGGAGGATAGCATTGAGTCTCTGCGATCCATTTTTTCCCATCATCTTCTTCAAGGTTTTAGCTATAACCTCGTTCAAAACGGACTCTTTTTCGGTCGAGGAATCCTTTGGTAACTCATACCGATCCTTGTTGACTTGGTACTGATCTTTGTTGGTGACACCAAGCAAATATCCAATGATTTTCTCGTAATCGCTGGCTGAATCAATATTTCCGAAGGCAAACAACCGATTTAGCTCGGGGCAATTATTAACTGTTTTTCGTCGCAAAAGCTCGTCGAACGCTCGGTGAGCAAGGATTTTTTGTATTTCCTCGAGAGTTAGCGAGGCTGAAAGCAGCTGCTCAATACTCCGAAACAGATCTGGACTCTTATTTTTTGCAACTTTCAGTTGATTATGGCCCAGCGGACGGAAATCAAACTCGCCTTCCAACTCCGATAATACCTTGTTTCTATCGGAATAAATCCCGTCATGCACTATCCAAAAATCCTGTAAAAACTGACGAGAGTGCCCTTCGATTTCATATGTTACCGATAACTTCTGGGCTAGTTTTTTTGAGGAGTAACATATAGCTGAATAGCGCTCCAGTTTGTCGTGAATCTCAAATAATCTACGGCACAAGAAATGAGAGATAAAAAAACTGGCGACTACCTCCGGCCTCAGCCGTCCACTTAGTTGGGTCTTGGGTGGCGCGTACTGCCTCTTGAATTAACCGATCTGTGTTTGGGGTCCGAAATAGATCTAACTTCATGTTTTATGTCCTTCTAATATAAGTACTTAAAAATGGAAATCAAAAAGGACATCTCCGTGCATTTTTTTATTGTTTTCTGGATTAGAACCATTATCGAATGGCCAAAAAATAGCTTAAATCGCACTGTGCACTCATTAATCCTTGAATTAATATATCTATTATGCAATAAATGTATAATTCAGCTGTTTTTTGGGTCTCGTCGACAAATATTCGGCACCCGAAAAATGGCAAATCGGAATTTCGCAATAAAAAGGCTAATCGATAGATCCGGATTCATCGATATTTTTCACAGCTGGGCCCAGCATACCTGCCATCGGTGTGGACACCGATCAGGACCTCTGCTATAGTTATGACGCTAGGGGGGCGGCGTGAGATGATGTGCGAGTTTGGGCTAACTAACACCTTTGACTTTTTGCCCCCACACTGGCACAATCCGCAACGATCTGCTAGTCGACGTACTTTCAATCGCAGTAGACCACGTGCTAGCCATTTTTAGTAGCTACACCAGCATGTTTCTGGCCTATCGCTGTCCTTGCTTGATCTCTGCTCCCAACCTGTGATAGGTTCGGCTGGCACTATGGACCTTCAATGCCTCAAACCATTAGGCCTACCAATCAATGTTATTCAGTGAGATATAAGATGAAATATCAATTACTAGCGCGAATTGCCTTCCTTTTGCTGATTCTCCCTTCCCTGTATAGCCAGCAAGAGTGGCACCGATTAACCACTAGTGATGGTCTTAATAGTAATGTCGTTATTAATATTGTTCAGACCAAAAACGGCGATATCTGGATCGGTACTGATAAAGGAATTAACCATTAAAACGGTGTGTTTGAGAAAGCTCTCTATGGTCTGGTTAATAGCATTTTCGGATCATCTACAGGCCAGGTCCTCGCTCGTGAGTTGAATAGTGACAACACAGTGCGCATAAATCTTTTCGATGGCCTAGAATGGAATGAACCTGACTTTCTTTTTGATAATGATATTTCAGTATCTGATATACGAGAATATGTGGTTGTGTCTGACGATAAATTATGGACATCTACCCGGAATGGGCTAGTTGGTTATGATGGCCAAAAATGGCAGTTATATGACCCAGATGTATCTATTGATTGGTTGGTTAAAACTCTGGATGGCCAACTCTGGTCCGAAAGTTGGCGACAAGGCATCGTTAGTTTTGACGGCCAAAAATGGAACTTGGAATTTAATACTGATAACACTCCGCTCAAAGATGCGATGGTCAATACAGTACTTGCCACCTCCAATGGCATGATTCTCCTTGGTACTGATGAAGGTCTATTCCAGTATGATCCTAATTTAAACAATCTCTTCGATTTCGTTTTGGGCAAGGTTAACGTTAACAAAATATTAGAATCCCGTGATGGTAGTATCTGGGTTTGTATAGAAGATCAAGAACAACAGAGGCGATTTTATCGCCGATCCAATGACCAATGGGTAGCGCATCTTCCTAAAGATGGCATTTCCACCATCTATCAATCGGATGATAACGTTCTCTGGGCAGGTAGTTCTGGTGGCTTATACTCGTTGGTTGGTAGATCGTGGCAGAAGAAAATTAGTGGTGTCGTCAATTGTATCTATCAGCTAGCAGATGGAACTATGTTAATTGGAACCGATTGTGGACTCTGGATTCAGAGAATGAGCGAGGCCGCAGACCTGACAACAGCACTAGAAGGTATGTCGATCTTGGGGGTTTTTCAAGATTCCAGCGGTGTCATTTGGTCTCGTTTAGACAATAATATTTTAAGTCACGATAGGCTCTCTTGGACCAACCACCAACGAGTTCAAAATAATTATCTTGTAGGTTATAAAGCAAGTATGTATGAAGGCTTGGATGGCACTTTGTGGTTTGCTGATTGGCAACTTGATAGCTTCAAAGACGGTACTTGGCGCACATACTCCCCACCACATGGCTGGACTCGTAACGTTACGACAACAAGTGAGGGTCGTGTTTGGGCCTGGGGCGGTGCAGGCGCCTCTTGGTTGTCTGCTAAAGATGATGACTGGGTGGGTGCGATCGAGACTAATGATTGGGTGTGTGGATTTATTGAAAGCCCTAAAGGCCGGTATTGGCTTGGACTTTGGAGCGGGGTGACTATCTATTTTGATGGAAGTCAGTGGGTTAACGTGTCCCTCGAGGACAGCGGTCAAATCAGTTTTTTTGAGGATGATGAAGGGGTATTGTGGGCGGTAGGTAACGCCATTTCTCGATGGCAAGAATCGAAAAAGTCTTGGCTGGAAGTCGATAGAGTGGATCAGTTGGGGTTACCCCAGTTTAGGACTCCAAAGCGATCCTTAGACGGTACTTGGTGGATGATGTCGGACGAAGGTCCTATTTTTGCCAGTTTTGATGGGAAGAAACTGTTGGTTCATCCGAGTTCGGGGCAAGGTAATATTAGCTATAGAAATAGGCAAGGAGGAGGCTTCACTGAGTATCCTGCTGGCGTTTTTTGGTTGGCTAGTGATAAAGGATTAAGGCGAATTAAAGGTGATGCTTGGTATGATTTGACGGTAGCTGACGGTAGCTGACGGTAGCTGACGGTAGCTGACGGTAGCTGACGGTCTGCCCAGTAATAGTGTCTGGTCTGTTGTGGCCGATGATAAAGGCTATCTGTGGGTTGGTACGGAAAAAGGTGTTGTTCGTTACAAACCGCCAATCAATCGGCAACCGCCAGCGGTCCAAATCAGACGGATTGATGGAGAAGAAGTACCAGAGGATAAAATCTACCTGACAGGTCGTTCATTCTTGAAAATTGATTGGGATAGTGGGGATTTGCAATCGCCGAATGATCGTCTGCTATATCAATACGGTGTAGATGAGCAATGGTCGGAAATGCTAAAGCAAAGTACGGTTACTATTGGCTCAACTGCGGGCTATTGACCACCACTTTAATACCAGTGCTGTTGATTCAATGACTATCATCGTTAAAACTGAAGCGCCTGATCTATCGATTCAAAGTCCCATCGACGGGGATATAGTAAGTGGGGAATTCTATATTAAAGGCAAAATTAAGGACGATGATTTTGCTGCCTTTCAGGTTTTTCTTTCGGACTTGGTACTAACGGAGACGCCCGTGGTTGAGGAAGAAGATGCTGAAGCTAATCTTCAAAAACCGTATCAGCTGATTTTTGATGCTGAGGGCTTACCTAGAACAACCACTTTGGCCAAATTGAACACCAAACAGCTTGATGATGGCGATTACCAAATTTGGTTGACTGCCCAGGATGAACTTGGTCACGCTAACTTTGAACAAGTAGTATTTCGAGTGGATAACGCCCAGCCATCGGTTAAGATTTTGACTCCTAATGCGAGGGAGAGAGTTTTAAAGCATATCCAGATTTCCGCTACAATCAGTGATATGCATTTGGATAAATACCGCCTCGATTTCTCGACTAACCTAGCAGGGAAAAGTTGGGAGCAAATTTATCTAGAAGCTGGATTATACACAAAAAGTGAAGATGCACTTTTGCCAAAGCCAGAATTGCAAACAATCAACATCAATCGAGATTGGGAAATACCTATTCTAGAAGGCTCAGTTTGGATTCGGCTGACGGCCACAGACATCGCAGGTGATACTAATAGCCAGACCATCCAAATTGAAGTTCCTACCGCTGTTGTGACTCGAAAAGGTGGTACTATTGCCCCCGAAGATCAGCAAGCAGAACTCTACCTCCCACCCAATACACTAGCTCAAGATACGATCGTGACTGTCAACGCCTTAACTGAAACTGAGGTAGAACCGCCGGTACGCCGTGTTAGCCAAATTTATGACTTTGCTCCAGCCACACTCCGATTGAATAGTATCAAGCCAGCTACCTTAACCATCTCCTATGACGCCTCACAACTCTCAACCGGCAAGGAACCAGTGATCTTTCATCGCACTGATGGCCTCTGGAAAGCCGTTGGTGGTACACCTAACCCGGAACAACAGACCATCTCGCCCAGGGTGTACTGTCCTTAGGTCAGTACACCCTGGGCAAGATGGATAAGATTCAAGCGCTGGATTCGGCCACTCTGAAGCCAGATTCGTTGACCTGCCAACCACGGCTCTTCTCGCCTAAAGGTAACGCTTTTAGCACCCACACCACCATTTCTTTTACTCTGGACCAGCCAGCCCAGGTCACCATCAAAGTCTATAACGTAGCCGGTCAACTGGTTGAATGGATTGCTCAGCAGCAGGCATTCAGCTCAGGTAAGCAGGCCATTCGTTGGAATGGTCGAGATAGTGAGGACGAGGTCGTGGCCACCGGGCTGTATATTGTGACGGTGACGGAGGGTAGTCAGACACAAGATAAAGTGGTTAATGTCTGGAATCATTAGCTTTGATTGAAGTTCCTGTAGGATTGTTTGAGATCTTGCTTGTGTCTAGTGGCTCTTTGCTTCCGATCAATACTTCAAGCGTGCTTGGGCTAACACCTTTGACTTTTTGCCCCCACACTGGCACAATCAACGGTAATCTACTCGTCAAAGGGCATTCAACCGCTCTAAACCAAGAGCTACTCACTTTTAGGGCGACCTTCAATGTTTCAATCCGCTCGTGTTACCAATCAATTTATTCTGCTAAGTCTTACTATGAAAATCTTATCACCGGGACTAATTGCTTTCCTTTTCCTGATTTTCTCTCCACTCTATAGCCAAGAAGGCTGGCGTCAATTAACCACTAATGATGGTTTATCTAGCAATGGCATTAACACAATTTTCCAAGCTCAGAATGGCGACATCTGGATTGGCACGGATGAGGGGGTCAACCGTTACAATGGTGTTTTTGAAGGATTATGGGATCTGTTCTTTCAGGTAAATATCATTTTTCAATCCTCCGCTGGCCATCTATTCGCCCGTCTGGATGAGCCTGATGGAGCGCTTGGATCCAATTTTTTCGCGGTTTCCAGTCTCCATTTTTTTGATGGCTTAGAATGGAAAGATATAGATATATTGGGTGATGTATCCAAAATGCCCGAATTTGCGGTTGAATCAGGCGGCAAATTGTGGGTATCCACTCTGGATGGATTGGTTGGCTATGATGGTCAAAAATGGCTACGATATGATTCGGACGTAGATACTAATTGGTTGGTCAAAACTCCTGATGGTAGGCTCTGGACTATAAGCCAGGATCTAGGTGGGATCGCTAGTTTTGATGGTCAAAAATGGACCGATGAGTTTAATACTAGTAACGCCTTTTTTGGTCGTGCTACTACCAATACCGCACTTGTGACTCTAACTGGTCAGATCCTTCTAGGAACCGATAAAGGCCTTTTTCAATATAATCCTGATACAAGTACTCTTATTTATTTATCCTTGGACCAAGCCCGTATTCATGTCATGTTAGAAACTAATGATGGAATCATCTGGGTTATCGCACAAGGCCAAGCAAACCAGAATTTGCTATATAGCTTCGACCAGGGCAAATGGACGCCTCATCTGCCTGGCGAAAGCATTACGACCCTTTATCAATCACCTGACAATCATCTTTGGGCTGGTGGGGAGCGTGGCCTCTACCAATTCGATGAAAGACAAGGCTGGCGACAAAAATTAACATTGACGGCCAAAGTTAACTGCATTTATCAGTTGGACAATGGAACCTTGCTGATGGGAACAGATAGTGGCCTTTGGATAGAATCCGTGACCGATGTGCCTCAACTTACTGTTGAACAACATGAATTATTCATCAAGGCAATTTTTCGGGCTTCCAATGGTGTCATTTGGTTTAGGTCCGACCAGGGAATTCTCAGTTATGATGGTGCGTTATGGATTAAACATGGTATTTACTCTGGCAGTTACGGTGCTACCGGTCTACGGGCAGGTATTCTTGAAGATACAAATGGCACTGTTTGGTTTCATGGGTATTATTCCACCCAAACTGATCCTCCTTTGCCTACCGTATCTAGTTTCAAGGATGGGAAATGGGAAAAATACTACGTGGGAACACCGGGAAAGACATGGACGGCTGACATAACCCAAACCAGTGATGGTCGTATTTGGGCCTTTGGAGCAGGAGGAATCTGGTCACATGTAAAGGGCGAAGACTGGGTCTCTGAAGCCACCACACCTGAATCGACCCGGGGGTTTATTGAAAGCCCAGAGAGCAGGTATTGGATAACTTTTGGTGGTAATATCTCATACTTTGACGGTAGTACATGGGTTGCAGCGCCGAATCCCCCTCCTTCGGCAGGAAGAGACCTCAGGTTTTTTGAGGATGATAATGGAAATCTATGGGCAACAGGTAACGGCATCTACAAATGGCAAGAAACTGAAAAGAAATGGTTAGATAGAACGGGTGATCAGGCTAGAACCCAGATTGATGACATAGAAAGGGTTACTTTCCGAAGTGCAAACTTTCGGTCAGCAAAAAATTCCTTGGATGGCACTTGGCGCATTATGTCAGACAAAGCTCCCATTTTTGCTACCTTTGATGGGCAAAAATTATCTATTCATCCTAGCTCGGGACAAGGAGATATTGAGTATAGGAATGTGCATGATGATGGCTTTGTCGAATACCCAGTTGGTGTCTTTTGGCTAGCTACTAGTAATGGGTTGAGGCGTATTGAAGGCGACGCTTGGTATGATCTGACGGTAGACGACGGCCTACCCAGTAATAGTGTCTGGTGCGTCATGGTTGACAATCAGCAATATCTGTGGATTGGAACCGAAAAAGGTGTTGTCCGATACAAGCCGCCAACTCATCTACAACCGCCGGCTGTCAAAATAAAGCTGATTGATGGAGAGGATATACCAGAGGATAAAATCTACTTAACAGGTCAGTCCTATGTAACGATAGAGTGGTATGGCGGAGATTTGCAGTCTCCCAATGATCGGTTGTTATATCAATATAGCATCGACGGACAGTGGTCGCAATTAAAGCAAAATACTCTCACTACTGGTTTGCAAAATGGGGAGCATCGATTTGTGGTGCGAGCCATTGACCCCCACTTCAATGCCAGTCCTGTTGATTCAATTACCATTATTGTTAAGACCCAAGCCCCATATCTATCGATTGGGAATCCTGATAATGGAGACATAGTAAGCGGAGAACTGTATATTAAGGGCCGAATTAAGGACGACGATTTTGGCGCTTTTCAGGTTTTCCTGTCGGATGACATCCAAACAGATGCCCCTATATTTGAGGATTATGACAACGAGGTTGAAGGATTGTATCAGTTAATTTATGAAGCCAGCGCACGGCCTCGAACAGCCACTTTGGCTAAATTGGACACTAACTCACTTGATAATGGTGATTACCAAATTTGGTTGACGGCTCAAGACCAACTGCAACATTCTAGTTTTGATAAAATCATATTTCGAGTGGACAATACACCACCTGCTGTCAAAATTCTAACCCCCAAATCGAGTGAGCGTGTATTGAAGAAGGTCAATATTTCAGCTCTCGCCAGTGATATTCATCTGCACAGCTATCGCTTGGACTACACCACAGATTTAGCTACTAACGAATGGGATCAAATATATGTTAAAAGTGACCTGTATAAACGAGATGCTGAGGTCTTATTACCAAAGCCGGAAATGCGAGTAGGCGAAATTCAACAAGAATGGGAGGTTCCAGTTAAGGAAGGACAGGTTTTTATTCGGCTGACAGCGACTGACATTGCTGGAAACACCAGCAGCCAGACTATTCAAGTGGAAGTCCCTGCGGCAGTGCGAACTAGAAAGGGTGGTATTATCTCTCCTGAAGATCAGCAGGCGGAACTTTACTTTCCTCCCAATACTTTGGCTCAAGATGAAATCGTGACCGTCAATGCTTTACCTGAGGTGGAAGTTGAGCCACCGGTACGCCGTGTCAGCCAGATCTATGACTTTGCGCCAACTACCCTCAGACTGAACGCCATCAAACCAGCCACCTTAACCATCTCCTATGATCCGTCACAACTCTCAGTTGGCAAGGAACCCTTGATCTTTCATCGGACTGATGGGCCTTGGAAAGCCGTTGGTGGTACACCTAACCCGGAACAACAGACCATCTCGGCTGCGGTACTGTCCTTAGGTCAGTACACTCTGGGCGAGGTGGATAAGATTCAAGCACAGGATTCGGCCAATCTGAAGCCGGATTCATTGACCTGCCAACCACGGGTCTTCTCGCCTAAAGGTAATGCTTTTAGCGCCCACACCACCATTTCTTTCACCCTGGACCAGCCGGCCCAGGTCACCATCAAAGTCTATAGCGTGGCCGGTCAACTGGTTGAATGGATAGCCCAGCAAAGGACATTCGGCTCAGGCAAACAGGCCATTCGTTGGGCGGGTCGAGATAGTGACGGAGAGATAGTGGCCAGCGGTCTGTATATTGTGACGGTGACGGTGGGTAGTCAGACACAAGATAGAGTGGTTAATGTCTGGAATCATTAGCTTTGTTTGAAGCGCCTGCAAGTTGGCTGTCCCGGCTGGTTTCTTCTCTTTGCTTCCGATTTCAAGCTAATTACAACACTGTAATAATAACCATCTTGTTTTTTACTTAGCTGTATCATAAATAATCGAACAACAAGTGTTAATATTCGGCGACTTTATTGATGGATAGGAGAGTTTTGAAATGGATGAAACTAAATTCCGAGGCGAACTCGCATTGCGTACCTTAGCCATGCCTGCAGATACTAATGCCAACGGCGATATCTTTGGAGGTTGGCTAGAGGCTATTTCAAAACTAAAGACAATTTAAACTTGCGTATCTAAAGGAGTTAGGTCTAGTTTTAGTTGGATCTAAAAAGG
>JASMLX010000181.1 GCA_030748495.1 Candidatus Poribacteria bacterium
AGCCGGTAACTCGGAGATAAAGCTGTGGTCAAACTTGAGTTCATCTAGCGTTGAATACATTTGTCGGAGTTGTAGACGTCGAGGTGGTAATCGTTAGCGCAGGCAAGGGGATCACTCTTTACCTGCAACGAGTTCCAACTTCCAATGAACCCATTAGGGAGTTGATTGGAGGTCGGTGGGGATTCCTTGCAGGCTTAGACTGTTATAAGCGGTCTGCAGCACACATAAAGCCGGACCAAAAGACCCCGTTCCTCGGCACACCAACTTCTAGAAGAACGTGTCAGTATCACCGGCCTATTTTTGTCGCTGACGGTATAGACGTCCGCCTGATTTAATTAGGTTACTATCCAACTCAAATTCTACCTGCTGAAATTGGTTTGCTAGCCAGTTGAAGCCAGCCCCAATCGCCATAGCGGTCAAATAGACCAATCTGTTGTTAGCATAAAAGCCAACAACAGCAATGCCACGTCTATTATGAACTCTAAGAGAGCCCCAGTTGCAGAGCAGGCTCAAGAGTCATGATTACTTATTCACGTTCTGCCGTCAGAGCTATTGCCTCTATCACCCACGGCCGGGGTCATCATTCGAAAAAGAGTAAGCCATTTTTCTAGTCTTGTTGAGGTTAGTTCTTACCCTCAACATCAAGAAATTTGACCACAGCCGCCAGCGGCCAAGTCATTACCTACTACCAACTTCTCGCCATACAGGGTCTTCTAGGCTCGACCGTATACAGGAATGGCGGCCCCATTGATGATCTTAGCCGCCTCGGAAATCAGGAAGCCAACGACTTTGGCGATTTCGTGTGGGTCAACCCAAAGACGGTGATCTTCATCTGGCATTGCCTGACGGTTAGGCGGTGTATCAATAATCGATGGCATAATCGCGTTAACGTTGATACCATCGTTTTTAACCTCTTCCGCGATTGATTCGGTCAGAATACGAACTCCCGCTTTGGAGGTAGAATAGGCACTCAAACCAGCGATACCGTTTAATCCTGCTCGTGCCGAGACATTGACAATTTTACCAGATTGACGTTGGATCATGTGGGGTAGGACGGCTTGACAACAGAGAAAAACCGATTTTAAGTTAAGATCCATCATCCAATCCCACTTTTCCAGATCGAGATCACTCGTCGGAATCCCACCCAAAAAACCACCAGCGATATTAGCTAAAACATCAATTTGCCCAAACTGCTCCAGGGTTTGGGTGATCAACTGGTTGACATCCTCGGCTTGGGTAATGTTGGTGCGAATTAGTGAAACGCTACCAATTTGATTGCCCACAGCCAACTGAAAGGGCGTTATTTCGTGTTCAAAGATGTACGGAATGGCCAGTTGATATTCACCAGCCAAAAGGAATTGACAGATAGCAGTACCAAGTGTGCCGGTCCCACCCGTTACAATAGCCACTTTTTGATTTGTATTAGTCATGTTTTTCCCTACAGCAATTACCATCTAAAATTAGGCTTAGTCAAGAGCTCGGATCGGTTCATTGGAAGACGAAGGAGCCAATTATTTCCCACCGCCACTGGATGGCAATTAGCCAGCATCGCTGATGGAAAGAAAACCTAACATCAAGCTACAGACAGTCATCAAAATGGCTGCAATTCCGCTATTACTAGGACAAGGTAAATTCTGTCCATGTGATATTCTTCTAATTGGCATCTAGCACCTCTTTCAACCTACACTATGAGGTTGCTTCTCCTCCACCACTATTTAGTACTTAGCCGCAAATGTCACCAGGTTCTTCACTGTTGGCTTTTTTCCTTTCCGTCGGACAAATAGAACGGAGAAACTTAAATTCATAGATACCCGAGCGATGGCCGTCGATCCAGTCAAAGCGGATGGCATATCGGCCAACCGGCTGAACGCCTACCGCTTGGATACCAGCCGAGTGGATCTTGTCGATATTGCCGAGGCTGATATTAGAGAACCAGGAGTGAGCATCTTGACCATCATTTCTGAGTTTGCAACATTCGGCACAGGGACATAAGGCCCGCAGATTAAGACAAATCGCACTGACTAGTGTGGTCGTCCTGCCAAACGATGCGAAATTCAGTATTGTCGATCCTTTTTAAGGTTTTCGGTGTAGTTCTTTTGGTATTCATCAATTCGATTTCCTCAATTTTATGTCCCAGCCGGTAGTCAAAACTACGGACTTTAGTACCATTGACAGTGTGAAAACTTACTACACACTCAGACTCTGACCGATGATGATGGTTAAAACCCTTGTCAATGTTAAGAACCATCCCAAACTACGGGGCTAAGCCGAAAATAATAATATGCTCCTTCTTTACTTTGTGGCGACAATCCCCCAGGAATCCATTCGTCTATCGCACACCTCTATTACCAGTCATACTTCCATCATTTATGGGTATTCTCGATGACTCCGTATGCCTATCGCCATTTTCTAATAGGTCAATTTCGGCTAAGAGAGTTTTGATTTTGTCAATCAAGAGATAAATATCTTCCACCGAAGTTGATTCTTCTAGGGAAATCTCATCTTCATCTAATTGTTTCTTTTTTTTAGCAAAAATTTCTTTTCTTGTTAGCCTCATATCTTGTCGTTCCTCCAAATTTCACCGGCCACCGATTTCCTCTTCTCTACCGCTTGGCGATAATAGGCCTCGATCTGGGCATGTAGACTGGGAGGAAAGACAGCCAGCACCTTATCTACAGGTTTACCTTCGGTCACCCAGCCCTCAACCCACCTTTTTCTATCAGCCTGAACCTCGGCTCGCGTATCCTCCTCCACATGACAGCCAGTGGTCAGCGCAGCCTTACTGCTACCCGGGTCCTTCTTAACATAGAGACGTCTACGTCCACTAGATCCATCAGCCACTAACAGTGACTGGTTCTCGATCAGCCAACTCCTATGTTGCCAGGCATAAGCTTCAACAACAGAGGCCAAGTAGCCCTACCCTCGCGGGTCTACGTATCCAGGTATAAATAGTACGTACACTGCGACCTAGCCATTCAGCCGCTTGTCGAGCCGTTATCCACTGCTGCTCCACTAACATCTGCTTTCACCACCTTGGCCAGTGCAGGCAAACGATATTAATCCCGTTTTGCCCTGGCTCTCACTGAGAACCACAAATTTTGTGACTCTGGTTCTGTAAACGTTCCCAAGTAACTTTGGTAATGATAAGGGCCCATAACTAAATTTACCACTCATTATTGTTCCCCGATTGAGATTAGCCGAAAATCGACCTCTTGAGTTCCTTGCGAGTAGAAACCACGGACGGATCGTGAAATGATCTCCTGGCCTGTGCTGCCAATTCAGGATAAACTACTACTACCTTAGATTGTGGAGCCATATATTCCACCTCCACTATTTAAACATTTAATCCTTGGTGATCGGGAAATTACGTCTGGCCCAGCCTTCGACAACTATATTACCCCCAGCATCCATTTCCGCGTCGTAGCCGCCCTGCATATCAACAACCTCGGTATACCCGAGGGCCATCATCATTGTGGCTGCGTGCATGGATCTGACCCCCCTCAGGCAGAAGGTGATAATTTTCCTGTCCTTGTCGAATTGTTGTTCTACCTGCGATGAGAAATCAGGGTTGGGGACTAAGCCCAACCCCATCGGGTTTTTCTCTACTACAGGAATATTTACCGCGGCCGGAATGTGCCCGGCGGCGAATTCTTCTGCCGTCCGTACATCCAGGCAGATATAGCCTGGCTCGGATTCAAGGAGGGCCCTGGCCTCTGCCGGATCTATTCTGTTGACATCCATCGATATTGTACCTCTCGAGTAAACCTGGCAATATAATGCGACCAAGTGGGGCCGCGATGCAAGTAAAATTCGCCATCCACGCAGACCTATTAATTGAGAGGCTATCTATAGACGGCTGATAGTTGCTTCAAGCCTCTCCAAGATGGGCATAGGGCGGCTGGGTCACCAGCCGATCGTCGTCGACGGGGCCACCAAGCGTAAAATGGTAGAGATCCTGGAAGGTGTGACCTTTCATTCCAGCTACACGGTGAGTGCTGTCGTCGAAGAAGCAGCCAATGCCGGTGGAGCGTATGTCGAGCGCTTCCGCCTCCAGGTAGAGCAGCTGGCCGATCAGGCCCGCCTCCCAGTGAAGGCGCTTGTAGAAGGAGGCGCCACGGGCCTTGAGGGCCTCTTCGAACTCCGCTACCATGGCCACCGCGTAGACTCCATCGGCGGCGATCGACTGGCCGCAGCTCAGGCCGGCCGCCGTACTCCGCACATCGCCCTCGGCCAGGAGGTAGAACGGGAAGTTCGGCGGGCACGAGGCCTGGCGAATCCATGCCGCCTCCGGGGCCAAATGGTTGTGGAGATTGTCGTACGCCGCAGGATCGCGGACGAGGCAGTAGAGGCCAGGTTCGAGCCCCTGCACCCGGTGGACGAAGACCAGCAGGTGTACGTGGGGTCGCCATGGGAGCGCTGAGAAGGGGACCTGTCCGGGCCCAGGCAGCGTTCGAGCCAAGGACTGGATGAAGGGCTCCAGGTGGATCCCGGTGCGGCCGTCCATGTCAACAGCGCTTCGGCGCTGGTGGACGAGGCGGCGTAGCCCCTTGGGGTTCTCGCCGCGAACAAGGGCGGTGTTCGGGATCGGGTAGGCATCCCAGTAGCTGTCAGGTGGCGGCTCCGTGCGGCTCGTCGCGGCGTGGACCTCGTCGATGACCGGCCAAGGCTGGTGGGCCTTGGCCAGGGGCAGGGGTTCGCCCAAGAAGGATGGGATGGATTCGAGAGGCAGAAGGGTGAAAGACCGCCAGCGATCGTCAGGGAACTTCGTACCCTGGGGAAAGAGCGCGAGGAGAAGATCCGGCTGCTCGGCTTCGGGCCCGTTTTGGGAATCCAGGCCCAGCAGGGCCGTAAGCTGGGGATCGGTCACGGAGTCGAGGACACGAGCCGTCCAACCCAAGGCGGCGGCGGCAATTCCCAGCGCGGCCAGAGCGTGGCCCAGATCGTGCTGACAGTAACGGAAAGCCCGCTCGCCATACTTCCATGACTCGCGGAGGTAGATGCTGGTCAGGCCCACCAGGACAGTCTCAGGGGGAAGCTGCGCACTGATGGCGGCCCAGGCGGCAGCCGGCAACGCGCCGCGGCGCTCGAGAACATGGTGGTAGGGCTGGTAGTGGTAGATGGCAGGCTGGTGGTGGAGGCCCTCGATAGGACCACCGACCAGGTAACCCTCGGTCGGGTGGAGGTTGCCGCTGGAGGGGTTGACGCGGAGGGACCAGCGGGCCTGGTCAAACTCCTTCCAGGCGGAGAGGCCAAGTCCGTCCTGAAACAGCTGTGAGATCATGGTATGTGTCAGCGGTGCCGGCTCGACCTGGCCTTCTAGCAGGGCGGCCTGATAAGTCGGCCCCTCGGCCGGGTCGCGGAGCGCTAGCTGGACGCGCGGGGTGCCCTCGAAGGTGCGAAAGGGGTCGGGCTGGGTGTCCCAGTCCATGAAGCCGAGAGCTGCTGCCGAGCGGTCTGGATGGTGCTTGGTGCGATCGTGATAGTCAATGGTAACTTGGACCAGAGCCGCAGGAGACGGCTTGCTGCCGGGATCGGTGTGTGGCTTCTGGCCGAGGATCTTTCGGCTGCGATGAAACATCAGTCTACTCCCTGAGGCCAGTTGCTGGCCTGCCAGGTCGGCTCTCCTCAGAGCAGACCCCGCGTCCGGTGCGAGATTTTTGCCTTTGCTTAGACTGACATAGGTGGCGGTTCAATGCAAATCCCTGTACATCCAACGAAATATCTTTTATTCTTTAGAAAATATTGCCCCGGCTGTAGTTTAAATTGATCGGTTGCAACTGGAGGTTCAGGCCACTACGCCGACTCAACTCAACACTCTTTAGAAGACCGCAATTATACTAAAGCCCTCGATTATCTGCCAACTGGTCTGGTGATTGAAACTCCCGATCAACCTGATTGTGCCTCTAAACCGCTCTGCTCTGCTCTGCTAAATCTGAGGTGAGATCTAACCTAGCAAATCGGAGCCGAGGGTCTTGATCTTTGCCACAATCGTTTCTTGGATCTGAATCGCTGTTTCAAAATCTGGATTGGACAGACCAATTGGCAAAATCCTTTGATGTTCGGCTAGCCGTATCTGTTCTAATCCAAGGGCGTTCAAAGTTGGCTTCGCCTGTTCTAATAAATCTAACTCTGTCTGAGATTGATCTGGGATAACATCTTTCATGATTGACTGCGATAGCGATCTGGTGAAAGTTTGCTAATATTATACCTGCTATGCCTAACAACTATTATCCGGCCAAAGCCAACAATCCGAAATCCTACCAACCATTTAATAGTTTACGGCCTCTCGATTACCTCTACTAAACCAACCAACAGCACACCTTGGCTATCCGCCTGTAATATCGCTATCTTCGGCGTGGCAACTCTAGACCTTAATGGAGAGCTGTCATTCAGCTGAACAACAGCAACTAGCCGAAACCCCTTCGGAGAAGTCAGGGGTAACTAATTCGATCCTGACACAACACATCGAAATCCGTAGTTGGCGTACCTACCAGCCGGAGAGCCGTGGTTGCGGCGGTAAGCTACGCGCAGGTTATCAACCGTGCTGGCCCAAGACCCGCCTCGTAACACCCGGTATGAGCCTGTGCCCGGCCCTGACGGGTTCTTAGCTGGCGATTTACTATAGTAATCAGAGCCATACCAATCCTGACACCATTCCCAAACATTCCCTGCCATATCATACAACCCATATTCATTAGCCTCAAAACTGCCTACCGGTGCACATTCACTCCACTTGTCCTTTCCACCTATACCATCATAATTGGCCTCATCATGGCTAACATGATCTCCCCCAGGATACCGTTTGCCTGCCAATCCGCCACGTGCTGCATATTCCCACTCCGCTTCTGTCGGTAGTCGCCGGCCTGTCCACTTAGCATAAGCTGTGGCGTCACTCCAGCTGACGTAGACCATCGGGAACCCATCCCCAGCTGAATACTCCGCCACAGAGTCCCAGTCATCGTAATCATATCTGCTATCTTCTATAAACTGCTTGAACTGTCCCACCGTCACTTGATAAGCATCCATATAAAACGCATCCAACTCTACTTCATGTATCGGTAGTTCATCATCATCCCCTCCATCGAAATGATCCCCCATTTCAAACGATCCGGACGGGATCAGCACCATTTCAGAACCATCCTGCTCCCAAATTATCTTTTCCTCTTTCCCCATACTGCCTCCAAATAGGTTCACTTGCTGCCACCGAGACACATCATCTGTGTCTACTCTCAATTATAGCCGATTAGGTTTCGAGTGTAAGGCACTACTCAAGCCAACCGATAGCTCCCATCGTGGCTGTCCCCTCGTGATCTCGCTACCTTCGGCGTGGCAACACCCAGCATTAACGGAAAGCCGTTATCAAGTTGTACAACAGCTATTAGCCGAGATGCGGTCTCGGTCGGTTCTGCAACGGCGACATGCTGTCTTTAACGGTCAGACGACATAAAGCAACACTACCCCAAACCTGCTCACCGTCTCATGTTGCTCCCTAGCTGTACAGCAGAGGTCCTGATCGGTGTCCACAGCTATGGTAGGCATGCCGACTGAGTTGTGAAAATGCCGGATTGATCCCGATTTTAAGAGTGGCCTCTTAGTTTGGGAATTTTGCTTGAGCCTTTGCCTGATGGCGTATATTGGTCGGTCAGACTCTCGCTGAAAGGCAGTCTTCAGGATTAGCCTAAAGTTGTGTTTTTCATCAACTGATGCAGGCATGTTTCTTGAACCTTGCTTCTGATTTTCAATTCAGACCTAAGAACAGAGGTGGGTAGGGGAACTGAACCTTGTCCTGGAAAAATTCAACTACTTCCATACTTGGTATTATGAACTATCTACTTTAAGAGTTTAACAAGCTTTTACATTCGTCCAGAGTATGAAGGCTGTCTTTTCTGGGTAGTCGCACACTAGTTTCCATTCCAGACTTTACCTTCAGGATTAAGCTTTACCGCACTGAAACTCATACAACTCAAGGTCTATAGTACTCTAATTAAACAGGTGGACAAATACTATCTGGGGGCAAAGTGCCAACTGGCAAATCCAACGGATCCGTTACTATATGACCTTTATCCGTTGTAAGCCGCGCTGGCGTCAACGAAGATTGCCACGTGAGCAACCCGCCACCGTTCCGACAGGTTGGCCCCAGCAGAATAAAACGTCATACCATGATGAAAAGTGCAGTCTCCAACTTGCAGAGGAATGGCCAGGCGCGGCCAGCATTGCAAATCTGGCGTTTTCTTCTTCCAACCTTCTTGGTCCGAAGTGTGAATATCACGCACATCCATTGACTTATGGGAACCAGACAAAAAAGACATACAACCCATTTCAACCGTCGTATCCTGTAAGGAAATCCAAGCCGAAAGTACCATACTCTTCTGATCATAAGGCCACTTGACCAGATCCTGATGCAACGCCGTTGGAGCCGAAAGCTCTGGCATCTTAGCTAAAATATGATCATGCCATATCCGCAATTTAGTCCCGGCCAATCGGGTGGCCATAGCTGTCAAATTAGGGTGGAATGTCAGTTCTCTCATGATTTCATCCTGACACCAAATATTGTTTTTTTTGATGAAAGGCTTTTCCAACATAATTATTGGGCACCTCGGTTTGCATCTGCTTAAGAACCCGCATGGCCGCCTGTCGAAACCGTTCGGCTTCAGACTTAGTGATTACCTTTGGAATTCTGATAACGCCTTCTGATTGGAAAAGGTTAATCAATCTGTTTGTTAATTGGCTAGCTTTCATCTTAACCTCAACCTCACTCCACTGATTGATAATAAAGACTGCCCATCATAACACTTATCGGACTTCTCATGACGCTACTGCCAAGCCCGTTCCATCCGACAAAAAAGCCCTCTTGCATTGACACAACAGGACTGGTATGGGTAACTAGGCCACCAGCCTAACCTTGCCCCTTAAAAATGGAAATTTTTACGATGGGAAATTCAAGAACTTGATTTTGGACACAGTCAATTAGTTGGTGTAACCTTGCTCCACTAGCCTAACCAATCTGTTAAGCCAAAAAGAGCTACTAAACAACTTAAATCTAAATCTTTGTACGAAGGTAAGTGCTATTTGACTCTTTGTACTTTTTCGTCAATTGCAGTTTTAAGAATCTTTACGATCATAGGTCGAGTTGATTTAATCCGACTAATGTCCAAAGGTTTTCCTAGCGGTTTAAAGATCAAAACATCCACAAAATCATAGATACCTTTCACGGTGTCCCAAGGCGCAAGAACCGAGTTAAGAGCCGTTGCTCCTGTGTTATCTCGTTGGTTTGGATGTGCCCCGGCATTCAAGAGAGCTAAAAGGATTTTATCGTGGCCAAAGAAGGCTGCGGCGTGGACCGTGGTCGAGCCATCTTTGTCTCTTTGGTTGGGATCAGCTCCGGCTTTAATCAACGCTTCTGCGATTTCCAGTTGTCCAAAGATTGCTGCTAGATGCAATGCTGAAGCCTTTTTTCCTTCTGGGCTAGGATCTTTTTGATTCAGGTCAGTTTTAGCATCTACATGTTGTTTAATGACTTCAAGGTTACCGGTTACGACCGCTTCATGAATACTTTGACCAACAAAGGCTGGCCGATCGGATTGATTGTCAAGAGATGCAACTTTTTGGCCGAGCAGTTTTTTAATTCTATTTCGACCACCTTCCACTTTTTCTCTATCTACTCGGATTTGCAACATTTGAGCAAAAAATTGGGTGGTTCTCCAATCTAAATTTAAGACATCTATTGCTGTTGCTCCATCATTTTTTCTTGTATTAGCATTAACCCCGTTCTCTAACAAAAGCTTGGCCTCTCTATACTGGCCAAGAAATGCGGCCGCATGTAAGGATGTCGCCCCATCATTTCCTTTGGTATTGACATCAGCACCTTTCTGAATCAGCAATTCAGCAACTTCATATTGCCCCAATAAACTAGCTATATGTAGAGCCGTTGACCCATCTTTGTTCTTAGCGTCAACATCTATGCCTTTGGCTAGATGTTCCTTGACTGCTTGCACGTTACCAGCACCAGCCATTGTCCAAATATCGTTACCAGTAGGATCAGAAAATTCAGCTTCCGACCCGTTTTGCCGTAGCAATTCAACAATTTGATCCCTACCATTTTCAACCCTTTCTCGATCCAATTTCAGTTGTAATATGCCTGCAATGAACTTGGTTGTCTCCCAATCTACCATAGTACCACTAATGACTGTCTCGCCATCGTTGTTTCGGGCATTGACGTCAGCCCCATTTTGAATCAATAGTTTGGTTACTGTATACTGACCCAAAAAAGCCGCCGCATGTAAGGCTGTTCCACCATC
>JASMLX010000182.1 GCA_030748495.1 Candidatus Poribacteria bacterium
GGCCGCTCCTGGAACAGCTGTTAAAAAGCCAAAGCGGTTCCAGGAGCGGCAACGATTTTTGGGCCGCAATGCCAACTATTTTTATAAATTGTTTCTCCTATTTGTTTGGTGAGACTCTAAACTCTAGTAGAAAAGTCCTTTTTGAAAAAGAGATTGAGGGCATGGTAACTGGGCTGTGAGTTTGTTAGAAGAATAAATGAGGGTGTTAATCTTTATGAAAAAACTGTTCAGTATTTGATTACTAATGAGCCTAATCGTTACCTTTTATCCGGTAGATACTGCTACAAAGGGTTTTAATGAGGCACTGTCCGCTCAAAGATATTTCCTCCGGAGGCCTTGAACGGGGCCTGCCTGTTTCTACTGAGTCTAAAACTCACGACAATGTGGGCATTCCTTAAGATATTGTCCTACTTTATTTATTTTAGTAAGCATCAAGCAATATAGTACTTGGATGCTTATAGTCTGGTTCTTTTTATTATTTATTGCTTGGATCATCCTCGAAAAACCACTCTTAGTGCTGATTTGACGACCTTTAAAGGCTGATTGTATAGCCCTAATATAGATCGGCTAGCACCATTATTATTAGCCTCTGCCAACAGTTCTGCTTGAACCTTGCTTTTTTCACCTAGAAACTGTATTCTTGGCGCTTACAGACGCTATTTGGATTATTGATAGTTCGCTATATTCACCGACATCTCAGTTTAACAGGAAGTTATGATGCCAGAAAACCCAGACCAATCCATTGACCAGGCAACTCCCATGACACCAGAACAAAAGTTCTTTTTTGACCTGCGAGGTTGGATCGTCTTACCCGCCGTTTTAGTGCCAAAAGAGATTGAAGAGATGAAAGCAGAGGTATACGACGGTGCCAGAAACAGCTACCAGGGAAAGTTGCAAAACTTGCTCGACCATCCAGCTATTGTGGGAATCTTGAGCGAGATTTTATCGGAGCAATCGTTTATTAAAAACGATTGCTATAGTTTTCGCTGTGAAGGTTCATTTACTACGGTAAGGCCACCGGGATGGAGCAAATTGGAACGGGGAGATATGGGACTCCCTCACGTGGTTAGACCGCCTCAGCAGGCCAATGCCATGCGTTACCAGGTAGCAGGGAACAAGATTTTCGCCGGATTGACTCGGGTGGTATGGGAATTAGAAGAGGTGAAGAAAGGCCAAGGGGGCACCTCTTTTCTCAATGGTTCACATAAAGCCCATTTCAACTATGGTGGCCCGGACGATTTCAGACCTAACATTAGTGATTCTCCCTGGGAGGAGCAGATGCGAGACGCAATGGAGAACTACAGTTGCCCCGCAGGTTCTGTGCTGATTTTCACTGAGAGTCTCTTGCACGCTGCCAATGATTGGACAAACCCGGACAATGCCCGGTGTGCTGTCTTTAACTGTTACAACTCCGTTTGGGCGCAATGGCATCGCCTTAACCTTAGCCATGAGCAAATCGAAACTATGCCTGCCAAACGCCAGTCACTTTTTCGTGGTACCTGGGCAATCGGCGGCGGACCTACAGGAAATCATCAGTATTCATTGGATAACCGAACATTCTAGCTACTACCAATTCTGTGTAGTACCTCAACCTAACTGCTATATTATCGAGGGGTAGTACCCCCTTACACTAGTTATCCATTGCGCGGCTATCAGTAGACTTGACATAAAAAGTGATCAATGCTTGCGGTCAGATATTGACCATCTTGTCTCTGACTACCTACCGCTACTGCCACAATGTACAGACCGGTAGCTATCACCTCCCCCGTCGCTCCCTCAACTCGACCAACGAATGGCCTGGCTCCCCTAGCTGGATGTCTGTTGTTGAGGTCATCCATTCAATCAGTTGACCGCCTCTACGCCATAGACCTCGATGGAGAGATAGGCTAGTTGGTTCAAGGTGAAAGAAGGGATAGTGGTGTGTGTTAAAAGCGTTACCTTTGGGAGAGAAGACCCATGGTTGGCAGGCTAATGAATCCAGCGTTAGATTGGCTGAATTCAGCGCTTCAATCCTATCCATTTCTCCCAAGGCGTACTACCACATTTTATATTATAGCGGATTAGGGGCCGAAGACTAGGGAGATAAGAGGAGCAAGGAAGGCATACAAGGATTTTTAGACGTAGGCCGTAACAGAACAGCGGTTTAAAAATTAGATGTTCTATTGAAGGCGTGTGGAAGGCGAGATTTAGGAAGTATTCTACATTTGATAGGATACTTCCTATATTCTAAGATAAGGACAAAAAATAAGGTGAGTCAAAAGCATTGACCCACCTTAGTAGAAAGAGAATATGGGAATTATTTACTTTTCGTCGAGCCTACTCCCTTAATTTTGGCCCAATGAATAGTTTTCTTACCAACGGCTTCAATAGATAACCAGTTTTCAAGCCCTCGGCTTACAATTTTTTGGATCTCCTCTGGAGAGAGGGCGTCGTCAAAAACTGCTACCTCATCAATAATTCCCTGGAAGTAGTTGGTCGGATTAGGGTGGCAGCCTATAAACGTATCTTTAGCGCCACCTGCTATTTTAGACTTTTCCTCACCGACAAGTTTGCCGTTTTTGTAAAATCCGAGTGTCTTTCCGTCGAAAGTTGCAGATAAATGATACCATGTTTTAGATTTTAACTTCCCTGAGCCAATAGCATGCCATGCTGCTCCATCAGTCCAGTGTAGCATGGCTTCACTCGGTTTCCAATCTGCTCGTTCGTCGCCTCTGATTAGGACAGCATCGCCATAAGTTTGGCTTCCACACCAAAGTTCTGTTCGGGTCTTTCCCCAATCTTTACCGCTATTTACCCAAAGTACGGCAGTAAAGTTTTTCAGTTCCAGTCCGGGAGATATTTTCACCCCACCGCTGGCGCCATCGAGTTCTAAGGCTTTACCGAATTTGCCATTGACCCAACTGGCCTTACCAATAGTTTCTCCATGGTTGTCTTGGCCTGACGAATCTTTGACTTTCTTCCCGTTACCGTCGTCGAAGAGCCATTGACCTAACAGTTCAGCTGAATGGAGAGAAGTATTTATAAACAAAAGGATGGGCAACAGAAGTAAAAGTTGAGTTGAAAATATATTTTTCATTTTTTCCGACTCTTCTAGCTTCCAGACTTGATCCCGGCCCACTGAGTGGAGAGTTTATCCACAGGATACACTGCTGTTGCTCCTGCTCCTAACCCAGTTGTAGCAATCTTGCTTATTTCATCTTCGGAAAGAGCATGGTTATAGATGGCAACATCGTCAATCATTCCTTGAAAATAGTTAGTCGGGTTTGGATGACATCCAATGAATGTATCTTTGCTTCCTGCGCCTATTTTAGAGTCTTTTTGCCCAACTAATTTGCCATCCACATAAAATTTGAGGGTTTTGCCGTCAAAAGTTCCAGCCAAATGGTACCATTTATCTTTATCCAGTTTTCCTGAGCCAATGGCATACCAACCGGCACCGTCAGTCCAGTGGAGCATGGCTTCACCTTTTTTCCAGTCCGCTCTGTCGTCACCTCTGATTAGGACGGCATCACCATAGGTTTTGCTTCCACACCAAAGCTCTGTTCGGCTAACTCCCCACTCTTTGGCACTATTTACATATAAAACAGCAGTAAAGTCGGTCAAAGAGAATCCAGGAGCTATCTTAAGACCGGTGCTGGTGCCATCGAGTTCCAAGGCTCTACCAAACTTGCCATCTACCCAACCGGCTTTACCAATAACCTCTCCATCTTTACCTTGGCCGGATGTGTCCTTAGCCTGAGTTCCACTGGTTTCGTTGAGAAGCCATTGGCCTACAATTTCAGCAGAAGACTGCATTGAAAATGCTAACAGTAAAGAAACTATGAGCAAGTAACTCGTATGACGCAAGTGATTTAAAACTTTTCCTTTCATACTAAACATTTAACCTTTTATTTTCGACTTATTTTCGATAATATGACTAAGTAGCCATTCTAGGTTTAGAGATCATACGCGCTCCAATTATACCTCCGCACGACAACCAACGGAAGTTAAAAATGACAGATAATAGGCTAATAATCTTCGCTTGGCTGGTCTGGTCATCGATCCTCTTTTGATCTAACTTCGATGCGCCCCCCGGAGGAGCGGTATTCTAAGATCAGGGACGATCAATTTAGTCAAGTGAACAAATAAAATCTGAACGAAATCTCGCAAACGTAAATAGACAGTATTAAAAACTATAACTAAAATTGACTATGACCACGATATAAGCAGGTTCTAAGAAGGGAGATCTGATGTCTCGACAACCGAATATAGTATTTTCCATGTCTGATGACCAAAGACACGACTGTATGGGCTGCGCCAACCATCCGTTTGCCTCAACCCCAAATATGGATCGGTTGGCGGCAGAAGGCGTTCGTTTTCTCAATGGATTTACGGCTGTTCCCCTTTGCGCGCCTAGCCGGGCCACCCATATGACCGGACTTTATCCGCATCAGCACGGTGTGGTTCACAATCGTTCCGCCTTGAACACGGGTATAGACACCTGGCCGGAACTGTTGCAACAGGCTGGATACCGGACCGGATTTTTCGGCAAAATCCACTATGCTACGGCGGGAGGTCGCCAACCGGGGGGCTCACCACACCCCGGCTTTGACAGATGGGTTGGGTTCCGTGGACAGGGTGACTATAACGATCCAACCCTGATTGTCGACGGGAAAGAAATCAACCATCGGGGCTACAATACAGATTTGTTGGCTAACTATGCTGAGCAGTTTATTAGTCAAGCAGACGAACGCCCTTGGGCACTCTGCCTGTGGTACAAGGCGCCCCACGGTCCGTTTACACCACCTGTCCGCTATGCCGATATCCATGCAGATGCTGAATTGCCGGCGCCGTCGACCCTCAATGCCTCCCACAGCAACAAACCCTTCAGTTTGCAAAATGGGAAACCGATGGGGCACGAACAAAACTGGTTTCCAGACGGTAACTTCATCGGGGATAAAACCTGGGAGGTATTCATGCGCGACTATGTCCGAACTGTTCAAGGTGTAGACGATGCTCTCGGCCGCCTGCTGGATGTACTCGACCAAACAGGGATGGCGGAAGATACCATTGTCGTCCACAGTAGTGACCACGGCTATTTTCACGGAGAGTTCGGTTTGGCCGATAAACGGTGGATGTACGACCCTTCTATTCGGGTGCCGTATCTGGTTCGATATCCCCAATTGGTTCAGGATCCCGGCCGAACAGTAGCCGACCTGGTTTTAAGCCTCGATATTCCAGCCACAATTATGGATCTCAGTGGTTTAGGCGTGCCGGATAGATTTCAAGGCCACTCCCTTCGACCGCTGTTGGTTGAAAACGGAGAATGGGCCAGGGATGATATTTTCATTCAGTATTTTGAAGACCCCCCTTTTCCCGATTTGCCGACGATGACCTGTTTACGTACGGCTAGTGAGAAGTTAATCCACTACCTGCGAGACGGTGAGGGGGATGAGTTTTACGATCTGGTCGTAGACGCGGAGGAACAGCAGAACGTAATTGACGATCCGGCCTACTCCGGTCGAGTGACTCAAATGCGAAACCGGTTGGAAGCAGCCAAGAGACAATCTGACTTTTCCCTGCCCGATCTATCCAGACAGTATTAAGTTAGTTAGGCTGCCGTCTCTCTAAAATGAAGCGACTACTGGCAGAATACTACCGGTAGGTCGCTGTTGCCTCCTCTCTTTTGCTGCTTTTTCCTTAATCTGACGTGACCGACCAATTGTGAAACTGGTTCTGTTGACCTGTGACTGTCACTGTTATATAATGACCATGTCAACGGTCGGATTTATTATCCATGCAAGGGACTTTATCTCTTACTTCCATTACGCGATTTGGATTGTGGGTAGAGTTGTCTTTTGGTCTGCAGCCTATTATAGAAACCAGAAAGGTTCAATTTTTATGTTAACTTTGATCAGTACGCTTTTCACTTTTACGGTTAGTTCAGTTGAGAACCGAAACGCTGCCGCCGTATGGCAGTCACTCCAACGTTTGAGCACCACAGCAACGGTACTTCACACTACCGCCCATCCGGATGATGAAGATGGCCCACTACTTACATGGTTAAGTCGAGGCCAGGGTATTCGTACTGGATTATTCTCGCTGACTCGAGGCGAAGGTGGTGCTAACCTCATCGGGCCGGAGTTGTTTGACGCTCTCGGTATTCTACGAACCGAAGAACAGCTAGTAGCGGCTCGGTATTATGATGTTGATCTCTTTTTTGGTCAGATGGTTGACTTCGGTTATTCCAAACAATTGGATGAATCATTAGAAAAATGGGATCGTCAACTGTTACTGGAAGATACAGTGCGTTTGATCCGAACTTATCGGCCCAACGTGATTATTGCCCGCTTCACCGGCGATTCAGGAGATGGTCATGGTCACCATCAAGCATCCGGCCTAATCACCAGACAAGCCTTTTCACTGGCAGCTGATCCCAATCAATTTCCCGAACAGGTCAGTGCTGGATTACAACCCTGGCAAGCACAAAAATTGTATGTCTCACGATCCCGATGGAGGAACCGTGACACTGAACCGTCCAATCTGCTACGGATTGATACCGGGAAATATGACCCGTTACTGGGCCGCTCTTACTATGAAATTGCGCGTCAAGGATTGAGTTACCAACGGTCACAAGGAATGGGACAACGTCAAGCTTCCAAAGGCAGTTGGTTTTCTTCACTTCAACTGGTCGATACGGTTTTGCCCCAAAACAGACCGGAAAATCACCCTTTGGATAATATTGATACGACGATCATGGGAATAAGTCGCTTCACTGAAGGAGATCCGAATCTAAATGCGATATTGATTGAGCTTCAGCGATCCATCGACGAGGCTTTATCTGTTTGTTCGTTCCGACAACCGTGGATCACTATGCCTTATCTGGCCCGGGGATTGCGGTTAACAAGGGAATTAATCAAAACCCTTAAGACGACCAAACTGAAGGAATTTAATAACAGTCACTTGCACTTTCTGCTGAAAAACAAAGAACAGGAGTTCATGGATGCAGCCAACAAAGCACTGGGCCTTTCGATAGAAGTGATAGTTGATCCACCGCCAATCGAAGATGACACTCCCAGTTTCTTTCGTTCACCGGAAACATTCAAAGTGGCAATTCCTGGACAGGTATTCACACTAACCACTAAGGTAGTTAACCCAAGCCCACTCCAGATTAAATTGATTCGGGCTGATCTTCAAGCACCAAAGAATTGGACCGTTCGCTCCCTTCAGTCAGACCTGACTAAGCTAAGTCATAACGGCGAATCCCAAGCCCGTTTCGAGATTCAGATACCTGAAGAGGCTGGTTATTCCCGACCTTATTGGTCCCGTCAGTCAGAATATCACGATGACGTTTATAGGCTGGATCAACCGGAGTTTGCCCATTTGCCGTTTCAACCTCCGGAGACCGTGGGTATCTTAACCTATCAAGCTGAGGGGGTAGAATTCGAAATTACCAAACCGGCTCAGACAGTGCAAATGGTCCAGCCTTGGGGGGAAAATCGCCGATTATTAACAGTAGCTCCCGCACTCTGCCTAACGATTTCACCCTCAATCGGAGTAGTTCCAATTGGAACCGGGGAGCGGACCTTTACCACCAGGGTTGAAATTTTAAATAACGGCGCAGGAATTGCGGAAGGGAGAGTTCATCTACAGATACCAGAAAAATGGACAATAACACCTAGCCAACATCTTTTTCGTTTCACCTATGAAGGCCAGATTCAGAATTTCTCCTTTCAGGTTTCGCCTGCCCAAAATCTAGAAGTAAACGCGAATTATAGGGTACAGGCCGTAGCTGAACACCGGGGGAAACATTACACCGAGGGGTACCAATCGATAGATCATCACGATCTAGAACCACGCTACCTGTATCGAAAAGCATCCATACAGTTACACACAGTTGACGTTAAAATCGAACCAAATTTGAAGGTTGGGTACATTATGGGTGTCGGAGACAAGGTGCCGCAAGCACTAGAACAAATCGGGGTTAAAGTCAAAATGCTCGGTGACCAAGATCTAGCCGTCGGTGATTTAAGCGCATATCAGACTATTATTGTTGGCATCCGTGCCTACGCCGTTCGAACTGATCTGAAAGCCTACAATGGTCGATTACTGGATTATGTCTATCAAGGTGGTAATCTGGTGGTACAGTACCAGACGCCAGAGTTTGATGCAGCACCGTATGGACCCTATCCATATAAATTAGGTCGGCGGCCGGAGGAGGTATCGGAGGAAGAGGCTAAGGTTAGTATTCTGCAACCTAAAGATCCGATTTTCAATAGGCCGAATCAGATTACGGACACTGATTTTGAGGGTTGGGTTGAGGAGCGAGGTTCTAAGTTTATGTCGGAGTGGGATTCTAACTACCAGCCACTGTTGCAATGCCGTGACAAAGATCAAGTCCCACAAAGAGGAGGGCTGCTAGTAGCTAGCTATGGGACAGGAGTTTACACCTATGCAGCTTATGCCTTTTACCGTCAGCTACCGGCGGGTATTAGCGGAGCCTATCGACTTTTTGCCAACTTGATTAGTTTGGGTAATAATTAGCGGAGTCAGGCCCAGGACCTATCGCTATCGCAGTTACTGGCTGAGTCCGCTAGTCATCGTGGTGGAGACCGGCTCTCAAAAGATCCCCATGAGTTGCTACTCCATCAGATTGCCTTCACTCCATCGGCCAATTCTGCTGTTTCCCCGCGTAGGCGAACCTATTACGGTGTAATCAGGAATATAACTGATCAATCCTGTCTTTATTTTTACTAATTGTCACTACCCAAAAATGAGCCAATCCACCGACGTTCCTGCCCAATTCCAAGGTCTCTTTGCACCATTAAATTTTGCTAATTTCCGCAATCTGCTGATTAGCAACACCCTCTGGTGGCAAGCAATGTGGATGGAGATGATTGTCGTCGGTTGGCTCGTTTATAAGCTCACCAACTCCGCCTTTGACGTTGCACTTATTGCTTTCTATCGATCCATCCCGCTTCTAATTACCGGATTTATTGCAGGACCGTTGGCCAACCGCTATGGTCGTATTCGAATTGTTATATTTGCTCAACTTTTAAGCGTTTTTGTCATTGGGGCCATTACCTACCTGCTCTGGACCAATCACCTCCTGTTCTGGCATATCGCCGTTGGAGCAGCACTGTTTGGTACCTCCTGGTCTTTGAATTGGACTGCCCGCAGAGCTATTGTTCCCGATTTGGTCGGGAAACATCGCACCATAGAAGCAATGCTGCTTGAGAATCTGACACAAAACATTGCCAGAGTTCTTGGGCCCTTTTCCAGTGGATACCTTTACAACTCGGTTGGTGTGAACAACTGCTATCTTGCTATTTTGGTCATTTCTCTCATCTCCTTTCTAATCATGTTGCGAGTGAAAGTTCCCTCTCAACCCGTCGAACCCAATGCCAACCCCTGGTCCCTGATGCGTGAGGGGTTACGCTATATTCGAACGAGCCAACCTGTGATGGGCGCCCTGCTAATCACCGTGATTATGAATTTTCTTGCCTTCCCATACCAAACGATACTCCCAATTTTTACCCACGATATATTACACAAAGGCCCATTCGAATACGGCATCTTAGGAGCCTGTAATGGTATTGGTGCTTTTTTTGGCCTATATATCCTAAATATTCTACGTAAACATTTAAGCCACGGCTGGATCTTTTCATTGGGTTCGGGTTTTCAATCCCTCTGCCTCTTCTTTTTCGCCTTTGCCACTACCTGGACTTACACCTTCACCCTGTTTAATGGTTCATACGAGGTTGCTTTTCCCCTCGCCATCTTACTTCTGATCCTCTCTGGTTCAGGCCAGGCATTCTTCAGTGTTATGCAGAGTGCTATTATGCTCACGACTACACGTGACGACATGCGAGACTGTGCTATGGGCACCCTTGTTCTGGCAATTGGTACGGGACCTATTGGTCGTCTGCAAATAGGCTCATTGACTGAGGCCTATGGCGCTCCCTTGGCACTCGGAGGTCATACCAGCATCGCTGTCGTTTCAATCATCGTAGTTACTGCGGCTTTGCCTGGATTTAGGTCACGTCTGGCTACCAAAAAAGAAGAAGCCATTTTGGCCCGAGACCAAGACCAGAATTTGGAGTAGATCAGAAAAAAGATGAACCACAAGCTGATGGATGCCTTCGACCAGTTGATATTGCCTCAGCGAACAATCGTTGAAACCATTTAGATCAACTCGAAGAACATCTCTCAAATCGAACAGACTTGCCATCGCCGTGAGATCAACTTTTTGCTTAGAACTGATCCGTAAATAACTTGAGACTGTGCCTCATTTGCCTTTCAATAGGTACCATGTTCA
>JASMLX010000183.1 GCA_030748495.1 Candidatus Poribacteria bacterium
ATTGTACCAAGCTATCAGGCGTATAATAACTACCGGTAGTCTTGCGTTCACTGCCACCGGCCGAGCGGAGTTCTAAGGTGCCGGCCTCTATATTCAGCTCTGGGTGCAGTTCTAGTAGGGATTCATAGATACCACCTAATTCTTCAGATCGCAGGTTGCGGTAATCGACTAGACGGCGGGTATGGCCATCGATAATGGTAGACAGATGACGAATGGCTGTTAGCAGATCGGCCATTGCCTGAGAGGAAAAGAGAAAACTGCCCAGGGCGGGCAAGCCGAGTTGCAGACATCCCTGTTCCTGACCCAAAAAGTCCATCACCATCCACAGGGGTTGGATCAGGTCGCTGTGGCGACTTCCCCTCTGACGCTCAGCTATCTGACGAAGACGGGTGGCGGAATAATATTGGTGGTAAATCTCCTGACTCTCTTCATCCGCTTGCGGGGAAAAGAGGATACGGCGATCTTCAGCTACAAAGAGAAAAATCAGACGATAGATGAGTCGTAACAGCTGACGATAGTAATCCTGGGTATCGAGTTGTCCGGAGCGAAGATCCTGATGCAACTTTTTGTTAGCCGGGTGTTTTAAGAAGCCAGCACCGAGAGTATTGATGGTCAATTCGACCCCGTTTCGTAGTTGATCCAGTGCCCGCACCCCTTCGGTCTGAGCTGTTTGCGACCATTTTTCCAGCCAACATTGGTCGGGTGTGACCGTTGTCTGTTCTTCGGTTTCCGGCAGTGCTACTCGGGAGACGTGGCAGAGAAGCCAAAGCAGGCAAAAGTCGGGGTAAACCTCACCCTCCATCATGGCTTCCAGATCAAATTCAACATAGGCCTGTCGGGTCAGACTCTTGTTATCACGTAGAATTCGCAGTTTCAGGCCATTAGACAGAAAACCCCACAGATGCTGGTCTGAGCGATTGAGTAATTCCTGCAACAGGCTATGAGGACTATTCCGAGCTGCTCCAGCCACCCCTGGCGTCACTTGATCTGATTCGATCTTGAAACTGACCAGGTGGATGGGTGTGCTACCCCAGCCGTGGGAGACGGGATAAGGCTGACCATCGATTTCAATGGCTCGAGTGGTTTGCAGTCGTCCATAGCTCAAACTGTCAAACAAAGGGAGCAGCCAGCGTTGACGGGTCATGGTGGTGCCGCGATCCGATTCGGGCAGCGACTGACGGGCAGACTGGAAGTTTTGCCAGGCACCCCGCAGACGACCCCAAGATTGGTTGATGGCTTCGTTGATCCGTTCCCCACTCAAGCCATAGGATTCTGCTGTCAAGCCTTCCAGTTCGGTCTGCTGGGGATCGAGTTTCTGTAGCAGATCTGGTGGCAGAATCGAACCTTCGGTCCGAATAGTAGTGAAAAATTGCTCTCTCCGACTACGCATTTATGACTCCTTTTAGATTTGGGGCACTGGCAGGAACAGGTAAAGGCCTAGAATATCGACCGGCAGTATCGGTTCCACCCGGTAGCGACCGCGGGCGCGGGCGGCATCCCGAACCCGCTGGTGTTGGGCCAAAATCTGGTCCGCTTTCTCCCGGGCAAACAGATTCAGGTCATCCCGTAGATGGGGTAGATTTTCCAGCACTCGACTGATCGAACTCCGGGCTAACCCATGGGCCACGTTGGCACTAGGTGACAATTGGAGCAGCCCTTCCGTCTGTTCTGGTGCTAACCAATCAGCATTTTCAGCCGAGCCTTTAAAAGCCACCAGTTGACAGTCTTCGGCCAACAAGGGTTGTTCCTGCTGTCTCTGCAGGTGGAAGCGGAAGCGAAGGAGCAGGGCGGTGGTCCATTTTTCGACGCCTGAGGTGCGGGTGACACCGGCTCGTCCGGCTAAACTCTCACTGATGGGGTCCAAAGCAGTGTCCATCAGGTAGGTGGCCAGGGCTTCTACTTTAGGGTGAGTTCGATGAAGGTAGATTTGTCCATCCTTTACCGGTAGTTGGAAGCGACCGGTAAAGGTATTCTCGGTTTTAGATTGATCGTTGAGCCGATCTCTCAAGGCGGCCGGTGTTTCTGACAAATCGAAATAAGTATCAGTCCCAGCAGGTTCCACTACTCCGCCGTATTGCTTCAATGCAGAGAGGAAAAAGGTTTCCACATCCTCTCCAGAACCGATGGCAGATTGGACAGCTTTTAGTTCGTCGGCCACCGCACCTTCATCGATGGCATGTTGGGCGAACATAGTTCTAGAGCGTCTTTCTCTTTCTGCCGCCCGATCCCATTGCCGAAAAACATCATTAGTTTGGGCCTTAAACTCTTCATCAAAGCCAGGCAAAAACTGCTGACTTCCACCTGAATCTTCGCGTAACAGTAGGCCTTCAAATATGGCTTCCGCCACCTGGTCGCCGGCAGGTACGGGAATCGAGATTCCAAGTGAACTGCGAATCTGTTTATGCTTACGGAATAGCACTTCCAACACCAGGCCGTCAATCTGATTATCGATGCCATAATAGGTTACAATGCTGACGGTATCCTGTTGCTGGCCGTAGCGATCCACCCGTCCCTCTCGTTGCTCGTGGCGAGTGGGATTCCAGGAAAGATCGTAATGAAAGACAGCATCGAATGATTCTTGCAGGTTGATGCCTTCACTCAAACAGTCGGTGCAAACCAAAACCCGCTGATCGAATTGGGACAGCTGCTTAACCCGGTCCTCCCGTTCTTTGGCTGGTAACCGACCAGTAACAGCAATGACCTGCACCCGGTTTGGGAGCGCTTGCCGCAAGGCCTCTTCGACGTATTCAGCAGTGGCTATAAAGCGGCAGAAAATGATGGGGTGCAACCCCTCTTTCAGCATCGATTTGATATTTTTAATGGCTAATTGCAGTTTATTATCTTTTTGGCCTTCTAATTTCTCTGCCGCACGGGCGAAGCGGAGCATCTGTTGCCGATGCTGCTCCGACTGTGGGTCCAAGTCGTCGATCAGGGCGCCGGGTGAAACGTCAATCCCTTCCCCGCTGCTTTCATCTACCAGATCCATTACGGTGTGCCGCCCGATATCCTCCACCTCCGCATCGGTCTGGCTATGTTTGGTGGTGGAGCGTTTGCGTAGAGTACTGGCCGCAGCCAGAGGGCTAGAAGCCAATGACTGTAGCAAAGCCAGAGCCGACCACCAGCGGATGCGCCGATGTCTGGTTTCACCCTCTGGCCGCCGAACGCTTTGCCGAACATACCTCAGCACATCATCAAACAGTTTCTTGTATTCACTAGATAGGCTGTAGGTGACCTGACGGTCTATTCTTTCAGGGAAAGGTGTTTCTGTATCCAGATAGTTTTGGATATCCTTCCCCCGCCGACGTTGCACAAAATGATTGGCCAATTGACGGCGAGTTCTTTCATTCTCCCGACCCGATAGATCCTCGGGCAGAGTGGAGAATTCAGGTTTGAGTAGTGTTAAGAGGGAACGGAAAGCGGCCTCCTTACCACTATGTGGTGTGGCCGTTACCAGAATTAGGTGCCGGCCTTTTTTCTCTGATAGCTGTTTAACCACTTGATGCCGTTGGTGTTGAACCCTTCTTCCTTCTCCTGAAGGGTCAGCACAAGTATGAGCCTCGTCCACGATGACCAGATCCGGGCAGGTGCGCAGAAATTCGTGCCGTCTCCGTTCAGTTTTGATGAAGTCTAAAGACACAACCGTGTAGGGGTATCTTTCGAAGAGCGATTCACCAGTGCGGCAATCCCGCTCCAGTGTACTGGCCGTGCTGGCCAATACCAGTTCGGCCGGCAGATGGAATTTATCTGCTAACTCGGCCTGCCACTGTTCAGCCAGATGCGGCGGACAGACAACCGCCAGGCGATTGGCCTCTCCGCGGTCGATCAGTTCTCGCGCTACCAAGCAGGCTTCAATTGTTTTACCCACCCCAACATCGTCGGCGATTAAGAGACGGACTGGATCCATCTTTAGAGCCATTAAGAGTGGAACCAGTTGGTACGGGCGCGGCTCGACTGCAATTTTGGCAAAACAACGGAAAGGGCCGGCACTATTGCGGAACCCCAGTTTGACTGCTGACCTCAAGAGTTGACAGGAACGGTGATCTCCAGTTTTTTCTGGGTCGGGTAGATCAAATTGGGCTGCTTCCACCGCTTCCAGAGGGAGATAGATACCCGTTACCTCATCTTCAGTTCCGCCTAAAGGTCTGACCATGATCAGATTGGCCGTTGATTCTGGGAGTACGACCCATTCACGACCTCTGGCACTGACCAGCGAACCGACACTAAACTTCTGATTTTCCGTTTTCATTAGGCGCCTCCAAAGATATTGGGATACTGAGCAAAAATCGAGGCCCAATCATCCCGGTGTCCAAACCGAATGACTGCATAACCTAAATCCTGCAGGTCTTCCTCTTGCTGCCGATCGCGTTGTTGCCTTTCTGGATACTGGTGGGCGGGGCCATCGACATAGATAACAGTAAAATGGTCTTGGTAAAAGAAATCTGGTCGGGTTCCAGCCTCGGCGATCAAAAATTGGGCCTTCGTCGGTAGATGAAGTTGCTGCTGTTCTAAATAGGCCAGCCATTTCCTTTCTAAACTTGACGCCGATTGACTGACTAACGCTTTCAAGTGTTGGCGGCGAGGCTGTTCGATAGGAGATGAAGTAATCGATGAGTTGGCTAATTGAAGCAGAATATCTTTGATCAATCGCCGATCTAATAGAATATGATCTCTCTGGTTAGCGTAACTCATCAGACAGTCATAGCAAGCTGATTCGCAATTCTCGCTAGCGGTGTCAGCCCGGTGCAAATCAGCGCCGGTGCTGGGCTCAAAGTGGCAAATTTCTAGTGCCTTGCTGGCAATTTGGTTCCATGACTCCGCTTCTCTAACCAATTGGCGCAGAACACCAGCACCACCTTCGGCTGATTCGTAAAACATGATCATCTTGCGATCGAACGAACTGGGTAAAGCATCGACGGCTAACTCATTATCTTCCAACTGATAGCA
Organism: Candidatus Poribacteria bacterium; assembly: GCA_030748495.1. GTDB lineage: Bacteria > Poribacteria > WGA-4E > WGA-4E > UBA9662. Next base: position 4,945 of record JASMLX010000183.1, read on the forward strand.
GACTTGGATGGCAACTTTCAAAGCGGCTTGCAGTGAAGCCATTACCGACTCATCAGCGGGTTGCTCCGGCTGAAAAAGCAGACAATTACGACGATCGTGGACATATGGAATAACGCGCTGGACACTATCCGAGCCAACTTCTGGGCCGTTGTTCCTATCCGATTCAGCTTGGGATTTACTGATCCAAGTTCCCTTTTCCGAATTGATCAAGAAACCTTGTTCGGCCGGTGTGGATCGGTTTCTCCAGCCAAGATTGACCCGCCAGATTTCAGCATTGCTGGCATAGGTTAACTTGGCTACCGGGAGTCGTTGCCCTTCCTCATCACTGAATTCTAGTTCAGCTTGGCGCGAAGCTAGCTGCTGATGGCCGGCATTGAACTTAAAACCGGTTTGGATTTGATAACCGATTCGCGTTCTTTCTTCTTCATCAGAATTGATTTTTTCACGCCGCCTGGTGACCACATTCTGCAACCGAAATAGATTTGACAGCGGGAAACTCAATTCTCGCTGGCAGAACTGGCAAAGATCAGGCCCACTGCCGTCAGTAATAGGATGGACACACCCACAATGCTCACACTGTTTGATCTGCTGAGAGGCCAATCGGTTGGACTGTTCTGGGCCCGAGTCGACGGATTCTTGAACGGGTAGAATGGCACGTGTGATTTGATAACGTGCCCCTTCGTGATAAATAATGGCTCCAGGCCCAAATTCGGAAACAGCCAAAAACCGAGGGCGAGACAACATTTCGTCTCTTTGTTGCCGGCCTGGAATGTATGCACTCAAAGGTAAACGGGGAAAATTATAACCCGGCAAAAAACCTTGGCTGGCAAAATAACGATAGCTATAAAAGTCGGATTGGATGATACTAGTAGTTTCAGTTAGTATTGATAGTTGGCTTTCTGCTTCCCGCCTTAACTGTTTTGCTGTCCTTTTATCCTGTGGGCTTCGGGATGCATCTTGAATAATTTGGCTCTGAACTTTGGCCTGCTCTAGCGCGGCAGAATACAAACCACGCCAACGTTCACAACTTAATTCAAAGCTCAATTTAAGATTGGAGATCACTTCTTCCAGCCAGCCAGTATGGTACCAATCAGCTTCTTCCAGCTCTGACTGTATGCTGGCCAGGACATATTGGGCATCCACAATTGTCTTCTGGCGATGGGTTGAATCATCCAAACTATCGATAATATGCGGTTTTAATTCCAGACCAGGCCTATCGCCGCCGACCTCTAATATTTCGGTTAAGTTCCGTCCCAGTGATAAGCCGGAATTGGCCAGCCAGATGGCTTGAATATGGGATTTCAACAGGTCTTCGTTAGCCAAATCGAGTCTCGGGGGCGAGACGACGCCAGAAACCATATCTGCTGGACGCTTAAAGAAGTATCGGTCATGCGAACTGTAGGTGGAACAGTAAGAAAAGACCAGTGCCGGCTGGCCGCTGCGACCGGCCCGCCCGCTCCTTTGGGCATAGTTGGCCGGCGTGGGCGGAACGTTGCGCAGATTGACCACATTGAGTTCAGCAATGTCCACCCCTAACTCCATGGTGGGGGAACAATATAATATGGGCAGTTTAGCTTCACGAAAATCGTCTTCTCTTTGTTGGCGCAGTAGCGGTGGCACTTGGGCCGTGTGTTCATGGGCTTCGATGCCGGCCATCAGCTGAGCGATTTCGGTGTAATACTGTACGAAGAATTGGTTGGGTATTGGTTGTTCTGAAGACGGATTGGGTACACGGATAACATCGTGAAAAACGGTTTCACCGGCCCCGGCTTTCCAAATCATGGAATCGGCCACCAGTTGAAATCCTGTGCCCCCCTGGCCTTGATCGACGGTCTGAATTAAGCCTGCCATTTCGAGGTTGCTTAAGAGGTGCCTTATTATTTCCTCGCTCTCTTGGCTATCAATATGTTGATTGTAATCCGGGAAGGTTGCAGGTCGGCGCATGTAACGGCCATAACCACTTCTGGAGGAGAGGGACAGTTGCCTGGCTCCTCTTTGTTGAGAGGCAGATCCACTTTCCCGATGATATAAGATGACTGCTGTGACCAAGACTTCTTCTTCCACTAAAGCCCATTTATCGTTTAGGCGTTGCCGACTGGACTGTTGGATTTGCTCCTGATAGGCGGAATCCAGGTAATCCACTCGAATGGCTAGTTCTCGACGCATATAATCTAACAAAGTCCGACAAATAGCTTGCCGGGTTTCACTGCTGGCCGTAGCCAAAGCCGGATGCCTATCTTGCCAGACCTGATGGTCAGACGACAATTCAGACAACGACAGATAATCAATTTCAAGTAAGCCGCACTGCTCCAAGTTGGGTGCAGTCAAACGCCAACCACGTCTTAAATCCTGATACAGTCTGTAACCCAGAACCTCTCTAACGGCTCTTTGGGTTTGATCCAGGGCAGCGTATCTAATGTCCGCTTTTATCGAGTAGGCTTCGACAGGTAGATTCAAAGCCTCAAAAACGCGGACAGGTAATTCTTGATGCCGAATTCCATCTTGACCGGCTTGCCGAACAGCCGAGTAGAGGGCAGCGCGCAAGACTCCTATTTCTACAAAGTCGTTTAGATGTCCGGCTTGCAAAGAAGCATCTTGCCGATTATCAGTAAAGCTGAGTAACTTTTTGGCCCGAGCTGAAATTCCGTCCAGTTCACCTAATTGCAAAATAGTCGACAAACTCAGAATGGTTGTAGCCGTACTACGCCCTTCTGTGCCCAAAGAACTCAGCTTACTAAACTCGGAACGTTGTTCAAATCCATAGGAGACCCCGCATTGCAAGCAAAATCTAAAGGGTGTTTTGATGAAAGAACAGTCCAACCCATTCACTGTAACATTGCCCTCGGTTCCCACCTTAAGGTTTTGCGGCAGCCATTTACGACGGATACGTCTTATTGTTACCGAGCCATGGTTGATTTCTGTCCATTCGCTAGGCAGGCGTGACAAAACTTCTTCCCTATCTGTCGGCCAAGGGTTATCTGAACTATGATACAGATAGCCACCAGTGTCGCCTTCATCCTCTCGATTAAAGAACTCCCGGCCGGCAAAAGAAGCCGATTGCCAATCATCGCCCTCTACAGTTTGGCATTTAACACTGTAGTATTCCTGACCACATTCGCGGCAGAAAACAACTGGCAGCAACAGCCGGTTACGCACATTGGCCTCGGCCGGCACATATTGTTGTGCCTGAAGCGTCAGGTATCGATCTGATTCCGGTTGGAAAGAGGCATAGACGTCGCCGGTGCGGCTAATAAACTGATGCAACCGAAAAGCAAAGGCGGGGAAACCGGTGAGAGGATCTGAAATGCGATACCCGGCTAACAGGGTTTGCTGTATTGCGTATTCACAATCCGACCTCTGGAGTTCCGTTAGTTGGCTCAGTTCTTCAGCCGCACCTGTCGGACCCACTAGACTTCTTGGTATGCGTCGTATCAGGCGTTCAGTTTCGGTTTCGGTATAAACCCCGAATGTATCCTCGATCCAAATTGAAATGGGATCTGAAATAAGCTCTTGATAGCTAGTGACGGGCTGGAAGTTGGCAACTTTTTCTCTCAGGCTGACGGCAAATCCTGGTTGATTAACATCGCCAACCGTGGTTGGCTTTAACGTTTCACCAATCACACTTTCTGCTGCTACTACTGTGCCAAATAGTTTACTAGCAACTTCGGCCACCTCCTGTTTCTGCTGGTCGGAATTTCCGACTGAAGATAGAGTGGCTGAGGTGCCGACGCAAATCATGCCGCTCGCTTGAGTGGCTTGTTTAAGACGTCTAATTAGCAGGGCCACATCGGCCCCCTGCCGACCGCGATAAGTATGCAACTCGTCTAGTACCAAAAACTGTAGGTTCCTGGCCGCCGCAACTAATGCCCGTTCAGTCGACCTTGTTAGAATCAGCTCTAGCATGACATAGTTAGTCAGAATGATATGCGGAGGGTTGGCCATAATTTCTTGCCGTCTTTCATCAGATTCTTGGCCCGTATAACGGGCAAAGGTAACAGGGCCTCGGCCGTTTGGATAACCGGCCGAAAGAAATTTTTCGAGTTCGCCCAGTTGACTGTTGGCCAAAGCATTCATGGGGTAGACAACAATAGCCTGTATTCCGATGCTGGGGCCATTACGCAGAACATGATTAACGATGGGAATAATATAAGCTAAGCTTTTACCAGAACCTGTGCCCGTAGTTAAAACATAATCTACCCGACTATCAGCCAGTCGAATAGCCTCGGTTTGGTGCTGATGCAAGCGTAGTTCTTTGGATTGGCTGCGATCTTTGTCTCGTCGAAAAATGCGAGAACATTCAGTCTCTAGGGTGCCTTCAGCTACCAGTTCGTCAATCGAAGACCCAGGTAAAAAACTGGGATTGAGTTGGATTAACGGGTCCGGCCATAATAACCCTTGACCCATTTCGTCCTCAACTCGTCGTGAGATCCTAGAGTCACGAATGCGAATGAAACTTTTAATGTAGTTGGCGTAATCTGTTATCAGCTGATTTCGAAGATCGAATATATTCATATGCCTTCACCATTCGAATTAGCCAACTCTCGGGTCTATTATCGGTGGCTAAGTTAAATCGTACACACATCGAAGTAGCCAATAGCAATGTCGAGCGATTGCTACTAGCGCATAGAGCAGACCGGGAAATTATTCAAGATGTTGTTTAGTAATAAATTTTGATAACCCAGCAGGCGTTTGGCCCAGGAATACCTGCGGAAACCCCTCTTCCTGAGCTGGTACCAAGATAGTATCTTGGCCGACTAAAATTTGATGGCGGTGTGGGTCAATCTCCGTCTATTCTCTCCTTCTCTTCATGATTGGGGTCGGCTGAGTAAGTGGGGCGAACCCATAATAGTTAACTCCGTTGAACCCTTCATCAACAGCCAAAATTAACCCACCGTCAATATTTAAAAGTGAAGGTAAGTCATCAATATTTATATCTTCGATATCTTCCACATTCTGACCCAGAAAATCTTGAAGACGCGGGCTAAGATAGCCATACACGCCAGCATTCCCGACCCAGGTAAAA
>JASMLX010000184.1 GCA_030748495.1 Candidatus Poribacteria bacterium
AGTTGAGAGATTGAAGTTTGGACAGTTGGTTGATCTCAGTTGGGAGGTTTCCTAATTTATTCTGACTCAGATTTAAGAGGGTGAGAGTGATTAGATTTCCGATCTCAGTAGGTACGGATTCTATGAAGTTAGACTCTAAATGTATAAATCTTAGATTGGTTAGTTGGTACAGTTCAGCAGGAATCTCCTGGATCTGGTTTCCTGTTAAACCGAGTCTAGTTAGATTGGTCAGTTGACCAATCTCAGGGGGAATTACCTGGATCTGGTTTCCTGTTAAACCGAGTAGAGTCAGACTAGTCAGTTGTCCGATTTTAGGTGGAACCTCCTGGATCCGGTTATATGCCAAACTGAGTGTCGTCAAACTCGTCAGTTGCCCAACTTCAGGGGGAATTACCTCGATCTGGTTTCCTGATAAACCGAGTAGAGTCAGATTGGTCAGTTGAAAAATCTCAACAGGAATTTCAGTTAATCCTTGATTACTTAAATCTAGAGTTTGAACTTTGTCCGGTTCTTTTAATGCTTCTGATAAATCGGTATAGGTTCGCATTTTTTTAGAGGTTCCAAGACTAAACTGTGAGAATATAGGACATCCAAACCCATAAAGATACTCGCGGGTATCAATATGTTAATATCATATTTTGTCAGACAACTCCAAAAAAGTCAAGGCAAAAATTCTATTGCTTACGATGGACGAGATACGAGGGATTCATAATACGAAGTGTATCCTTCAGTGTATCCAAATTGGACAAAAGGGTCGATATTCGTATCAGAGAAAGGGCTCAAAACCAGTCTATGGCGGGGTTTGTGTCAAAATGGAACGGTCAATCAGTAACCAACCCGGTCTGGCAGAACGTCTGGAGGTTCATGCGCTGGACGAGGTAGGCCAACGGCTTTATGAACGGAACTTTGAATCCCTCCACATCGACAGCAGAGAGAAGGTTCAGCAGTTGATTGCCGAATCGGCGGATGCGGTCGAGAGTCACAAATTCAGCCTACCCTTTTTGGCCTCTGAATGGGAGCAGGTGGTCGATGCCTGGCAACTCGATTCGTGGCCAGCCTATCGGAATGTCAGACGGTTGGGTCGGAAGACACGGTTGCCTGAAAAACAAAGCGAGTTATTGTGGGCAATTTTTGAACCTGTCCGGCTAGATTGTTGACTGAAAATCAGTTGACTTATGCCTTGTTGTTTGGCAGATTAACCGATCATTTTTCATCAAATCGAAGTTCCTCATATGATTTTATGGTGGTAGACGAAGCACAAGATATTAGCGTCCCCCAGCTAAAGTTTCTCGCCATGCTAGCCAATAGTCAGCCAAATGCTCTCTTTTTTGCAGGTGATTTAGGTCAAAGAATTTTTCGGCAACCTTTTTCATGGGCCCGACTTGGCGTCCACATTCGTGGCCGTTCTAAGACACTGCGTATCAATTATCGCACCTCACACCAGATTAGAAGGCAAGCAGACTTACTACTAGATGATGAGTTAACCGATGTTGACGGCAACACCGAATCACGGTACGGCACCATTTCGGTCTTTAACGGTCCGGAGCCAACTGTGATGGAATGTAATAGGCCTGAAGAGGAGACCGAACTGGTAGGCCAGTGGATACTGGACCGAGTTGAAGACAGGGTCGCACCGCACGAAATCGGTGTGTTCGTCCGTTCTGAAGCCGAATTGGACAGGGGACGCGCGGCCATCGAGAGTGCAAATCTACGTTATAAACAACTGGATCAGCATTTTGATACCACCAGCGGTCGTGTTTCGATCAGCGCCATGCATCTGGCCAAAGGTTTGGAGTTCCGAGCCGTGGTGGTAATGGCCTGTGATGACGAAGTGATTCCACTGCAAGAGCGCGTCGAATCTATTGTCGATGAAGCCGATCTGGAAGAGGTCTACGATACGGAAAGGCATCTGCTATACGTGGCCTGTACGCGGGCCAGGGATCACCTGCTGGTAACCGGTGTCGATCCGGTCTCCGAGTTCGTGGATGATCTTCAGATGTAGTCCAGGTGGTGAGGAGAATAACACCGTCGCTTTAGGCTAACCGGCTCTTACTTCTCTTGATCCAGACCGGTTTTTGGATAGACGATTATCAGGCTATTGTCGGACGTCATATCAACCGAGACCTTATCGGGTAGTGTTAGCGGGACGAGTTTGTCGGGCAAGGTAGCCCAACCGACCGTTTTTTGGTTCTGTTCCTTAAACAGGTGCCGCAGCAGATTTTCCCGGATCATAATCTCAGCGTACTTTTTTCTTTGACCCTCCATCGATCTGGGAAACTGTGACTGAAATCGACCATAGGATTGATCTGAAGTCGGGGCAGTATGGGTAACACCTGTCTTCGGAGGAGTCTCACCTGGAATCTGCCACTCCACCCCGACCTGCTGTTTTAAGGCTGAAAAATTGTGACGATTCAAATCGAGGAATGTTTCTACCTCCAGGATCTGTACCTGCCACGGATCAATTGTTGACGGTATCGAGACGGCCGTTGGCGTCTGAACTACTGCCGCATCGAAATCGGTCGTTCGGATAGCCGAAGGGCGCGGGAACTGAAGCGAGGCGTGGACCTGTTTTTGTCCGATTATCCCCAGATACGACTTGAGGTGTAACCGTTGTCGCCGGCCATAAACCGTCGCCATTGAGAAATGATGCAGGTTGATCCGCTGTGGTTGGTTCGGGAGAATCAAAATCAGGATAAAGCCAATTGGTACCACCAGAGATAGAAGGATGTAACGCTGGAGTTGTTGTCGGCTAATCAACCACATCGCGACTACATAAATCAGCGAAAAGATAAATAGGTGCCGAATCAGTGGTGAATGTTGCGGCTTTAGCGTTTTTAACTGCTGATAAATTCGTTCACGGTGGCGCCGGTAGGGGTCATAGCGTGCTTCAGCATGTCGAGCCGACATGGACACCTGATCGAAAAGGGTTAACCAAAAAGTGGTCGTATCCTCCGACACCATTTGCTGGAGGTAAGCAGGCAAGGTTCCCAACTGCCCACTACCAAGCGGATGCAGCGAAATTTGTTCAGCCTGTTCAGTCCGTGCTGGTCTTGGTTGAGGTGTTAACGCCGCCGGTAGCCAGGGGGTCAGAAAATTCGTCTGCTGGCTTGTTATTCCCGGATAGTGATCGTCTGCCTCTAACATTAAGGTTCCACCCCGGCAGATCCAATCCAGTATTGCCGTCTGATTGGAGGATGGAAAGTATCTCTCAGTCAGCCTGACGTTGTGCAAAATCATCAGATCGACACTATCGTAACCTAACCACACCCTGGGAAGTTGCGAGGGGGTAGTGTGGGCGACAAAGACCTGTCTCTCAGGCGACTTTACACCGGCGTCCGGATCCGTTTCCTTCTGGACATTCCAATTCTGATCGGTTTGATGATATCTGTAGCTGATCGTAGGAGAGACAACCAATACCACTAGATCCGCCAGCGGTTTGGGAATTGCCGGTGTGAGTTGGTGGGTCAAACGGACATCCCCCAGGTGGCTTCGCAACTGAAATCGCAGTTCGACGGATCGGTTTGGCATCCAGATCAGAAAGGTCCGTTGTTGCCGATCCACCTGTTGTAAAACCACAGGCTGGATATATGTCTGATTGGCTTGATCAGCGATGGTATCCTGGACACGTAATTCGAGCTGGCCCTCAAAGGATTCGTATCGACTTTCGATAGTCGCCTGGACTGCCGTCCAGCGGTCGTGCTTATAGATCTGGTCAAAGCCGACCTGTATCGAAGCCAACTCAATTTCAGCTACTGCTGAGTTCAACCAACAGAGGGTCGACAGCAGAACCAGGATACGCACGGAGTGATTAAAAACCGCTAAGCCCTTTGGGTTGCTTACCTCGTTGTAGCGGATCTACGCTTGGCGAGTAACCGTCAGGAAAGCGGTCTGAGACAGAGCGTCCATCCTGGAACAGTTGCCAGGCATCTGGATCCTCTGGAATTGGTTCCGGTAGCGGAAACTGACGCCAGTTCTGTCCATGAATGGGTTCTTCGTAACCGTCGGCTTGAAAACGGTTGATCAGGAACTCTCGGTGCGAAACCAACTGACGCTGGAAGGCCGGGTTGCCCGCTAGATTTCTATCTTCCAACCGCCCCGCTAATCGCCTGAATAGCCACTCCTTGCGATCAGCAACGGAGTAGATGTATTTGAGGTCCTGGCTGATCAGCGCGTAAAGCCCACGATCACCGTGACTAAATTGGCCGATAACGGCTTCACGCTCCAAACTTCCGTTGGCGATCTCCGCCAGGTCAAAACCGGCGTGTTGCGATTCTGTCGATTGGCCGGCGGCGGTCAGGCAAGTTGGCAAGACATCGACCAGACTAACCGGTTGCTCGCACTCCACTCCAGCGCTGAATCTTTCCGGATAGCGAACCAGCAACGGTACACGAGCAGCCGAATCGAGAAAAGAGCGTTTACCGTAACAGTTGAAGTCGCCTAGCATTTCACCGTGATCGGAGGTGAAAAGAATCAGCGTTTGATCCAGAATTCCCTGCGCTTCCAATCGATTCAGAATCCGCCCAATCTGGTAGTCGATCTGCGAAATGGTAGCATAGTAAGCGGCGCGCATCAGTCGCAACAGATTCATATCGCATCCCTGGTCCCGGTACTTGTATCGATTCTGGAAATGGTTCCAATAGCTGAGAAAAGTCTCACTATCCGGCGGCAGATGCGGTGGCATCATTTCGATCAACCGATACAGGCGACTCCAGGGGACTGGAGCCTCGAAAGGGGGATGCGGCTTGATGAAACTGGTCCAGCAGAAAAAAGGGCGATCCTCCTCTCTGTTGTTGAGAAACTCAATGGTCTTGTCACCCATCCATGTGGTGTGGTGTAAGCGGTCGGGCAGTTGGGATGGTTGTGGTACATAGTAGTATTCGCTCCGCTCGCCTTGTGGCGCCACAATATGGTCGTATCCGTTCTGGTCTAAAAAGAGACGGAAGTCGTCTTCACCCCCTCCCTCTTCGGAAAAGACCCGTGACTCGTAGCCCCACAATTTTCGACTGTCCGGCGAAAAGTGCATCTTACCAATACCGTGTGTCTGGTACCCATCACCATTAAGATACATCATCAACGAAGTACGATCTTGAGGCATGGGCGTGTTGGAGGTGGATCCAGTCCGATGGGGATACTCTCCCAGCAAAAAACTACAACGAGAAGCGACACATACCGGTGAGGTACAATAGGCGGAGGTAAAACTCGTACCCTCCCTGACCAGGCGGTCTAGGGCCGGCGTTTGGATAATCGGGTTGCCTAAAGCCGCGACGGTATCGAATCGCTGCTGATCGGTCATAATTGCTAAAATGTTCGGTCTCTTTGATATCATACGGTCTCTTTTATCAGGCTCTCTTACCAGGTTAAAATAATAAAATAGAGAGTTTGCTATTGGCTGATTATAGCACATTTTTGCCTGCTATACGGCAGACAACGCCACCAGGTAGACATTGACATCTCAGTTAATTTGTTAGCCAGGGTTGCCAATAACATCAATCAATGATAGAATCAATTGCCTTAAGCGTGAAACGTTTTAGAGAAGATCTTCCCTGTTTATATGATGTTGAAGTCTCCGATCAAAAGTACGTCAACCAGGAAGTTGGCCGATCAAGGTTGGGTCTACTCGAGGTCAAAGGTAAACCTGTTTTTATGCTTGTCACTGTTTTGAGATAACCGTCTATGAAGTATGTCTGGCCCCTCCTTTTCTTCACTCTCATTTGGACTAAATTAGGCCAAACGACTGATCAGACCGTCAGTTACGACCACGTTTACGCTTTGGAGATTGACCTTCCTGTGGCGGGGCATATTACCATCGAAACAACAGCGGAAAACCAAATTCAGATACAGACCTCGCCAGTCTACCCAAAATCCCAGACCGATGAAGGCGAATCTAACCCACCAACCGTAGAGGTGGACTCTCCGCCACTGGTTATCAACAGGTTAGAGGATATCGTTCAACTATCGCTTCCCGTTGAAGGGCAACCTGCCCGGTTGGACCTACAGATCCAGACGCCACCTGACCTGTCTATCCGTATCAATGCCACCGATGGCGATATCCGCCTCCGAGGGATTCGAGGGAACCTGGATCTCTATTCTCGTCGGGGGGATATAGAGCTACGACAGACAACCGGTAGGTATAAGGTCGCGTTGGACGAGGGAAGGATCAGCGGACAGATTTTGTTAAACGGCGGCCAAAATAAATTTGTTACCAAGCTTGGTAGCGTTTCCATTGAGGTCTTGGATTATCTGGCTGCGGAGACAAAAATCGAAGCTCCCAATGGTAATATCGCTCTCGACCTACCGGACGGTTTCGAGGCCGTATTCGAGGTCTGGAAGGGTGAACAACTAACACAATCGTTTGTGTCTGGAGAAGGAGAACGCCTGATTCTGTTGCGTACCGGTGAAGGAGGAAAAGTTAAATTGTCAGGCGTCAGTTTCTCTACCAACGCGACTAGAAACAGCCGACCCCGTTCAGAGGATCTACCATCGGCTTTCGATCCGTGGCGTCCGGGGTTAGGATTGAAGTTTAACCCTGCCCCTGTGATCGATTTCAATCGTGTTCACGGGCTGGTTCTTGGGGGACAAACAACACTATATCAGGAGAGAATACCCCAGCGGCAGTATCTGCTCAGTTTGAGCCTGTCTCCTATCAGGTTGATCAATCAAGGCCTCTCCAGCCAGAGTCTGGACTATCAGGCCGGTATTAAACAGACCTGGCAACAAGGAGAACAATCGGCTTCGTCTTTAACCGCCGGCTTAACTGTTTATCGTTTGACGGACATCATCAGTAGCGTTGGTCAAACGGTTTTTCAGGAGCCTTTAGGAGCTAGCATCTGGGGAACCGCTAACCTTGACTACTACCATCGAATTGGCGGCCAGGTCTGGCTAAAACAGCAGGTTTACTCCGCACTGGCAATCGATTTAACCCTGACCGACGAACAACAGAACAATCTGTTTAAGTATACTGATTGGAGTCTGCTAGCTAAAAACCGACTCAAGCGAGGCAACCAGCGAATTCGGGCTGGAAATCTGCAGTCGGCCAAATTATCGCTGTCTCTTGATAGTAGACCTGAAAAGTTGACCAGGTCTCGCCTGTTCCGTGACCTGCAGATGCCGAGTCCGGAACCGACAGTAGGTTGGTTAGGGAAATTATCGGTTGAACTGGCTCGTCAATCCGTAATAGAGATAGAAGAGAGCTTGAGGGTTTCCGAATTTCATCTTCAACTCACCCGTTATAACCGGTTCGGGAAAAATCATGCCTTCAACATTCGAGGGCACGCTGGTATGCTGACGGGAGCGGACTATCTGCCGCAGCGCCTGTTCTACCTGGGCGGATTCAGCCTACGTGGGTTTGCCCCCCGCGAATTCATCGGAGACCGGTTGCTTCTTTTCAACCTCGAGTATGTCTATCTGCACCCCACCGGAATATTGGGCGCCATTTTTTCGGATAGTGGCTGTGCCTGGTATCAGGCCGACCAGGTTCTCCCGCGGTTTGGACTCTCCCTCGGACTTGGTGCGGGGTTTTCTACGCCGGAAGGCCAGCTCCGGTTCGAAGTTACAATGCCTCAAACAGGGAGCAGCAATGGTCGTCAACCCCATTTTGTCCTGCGATTGGGTCAGGCCTTTTAAATTTTAACTATCCACCTTGTCTTTTTCCCGGGCGGTCTCGATGTCGCTTCTGTATCATAGGAGCACAAATTGGCGTCGCGTCATTCTGAGAGTCACAGCAGGGGCAAACCTGAAGCAATCGACGGGAATAGGATGGTTGGACTAACCGGAGAGGAAGACAGGATAAACGGCAACATTTAGGCCAGCGCCAGATTCCAGTGAGACCTTAAAGTGCCTGGACTAGTATCCGTGAGGTTCTCCGTTCGAAGTTGCTGGCTTCCCCCTGCTCAATGGTACCGATCCGGCGTTTGCAGTGACGCCCTGATACTATTTATCACCTCTTGCCTGATTCCAAGAGAATGGCCAGCAACATAATCAACAAGAATAGGGGCAATATTCGTTTCATGCTGAACCTCTCTCCACCTCCTACTTCAGGATCACCATCTTCCGTGTTGCTCGGTAATCCCCTGCATCAATCTGGTAGAAGTAGGTGCCACTAGCCACGCTCTCACCACTCTCAGTCTTGCCATCCCAGTGAATAGCTCTATCTACCCCCACATATTTACCAGCCATCATTAGCCCCAGCTGCAGTTGGCGTACAGGTTTGCCCTGCACATCATAGATGCTAACAGTTACTTCTGTGTCTGAAGCTAACTCAAATGGGATCCATGTTTCTGGATTGAAGGGGTTAGGGTAGTTCTGTAGCAATTGGGTTTGGTCTGGTACTCTCAGATCCACATTCAAGGTTAGGTTGGCAAAGGCATTGGCTAAATCTTCATCTGTCACTCGATATTGCCACCTGTGACCATCAGTCTTCACCTGGATCAGATCACCAGTATTAATAACGGATTGCTGGCTGGAATCCACCGCTGAGGCTGTACCCATTTGGCAGCTATCATCCAACTGGGTAGAGAAGCTAATACCACGACTCAGGTTAGTAACAGAAAGTTGACTGTGGTCGAGTGCTTGCCCTTCAAACAGCACAGTAAAGGCCCAGACCGGATTGCTGCTGATGCTAGGGGCTGCTACTGGTATGTTGCTCCAAATGGTGCCGGTGAAAGTGTGTGCCTTTTCCTCTCTAACATTAACAATGATGCCCATTCCGCCTGTGATCTCAAAATTGGTGCCTTCATATTGTTCCGGTACAAAAGGTATAAACTTCTGGCTGTCCCTATCCAGGCGCAGAATGACGGTAGCTGCCAAGTCTCGGGCTAAGGTTTTTGACGTAACAGCTTGATCGGGCTTTACTGGTAAGGAAATCATGTTGAGTCCAGTCTTGAGGTTGAGAGTGTAACTAGCATGCGATAAGGGGAGGGGTGGTTGTGACGTCACAGACTCCACCAGTTCCTCTTTTGTAGCAGTAGTAAAAGTAATTCGGTTACCATCCAGATTGCGGTCATCTTGGCCCTTAACCCCAATTAGGGTAATTGTATAGGTAGTTTGGTAGCTAAAAGTCTCACCTTCAGCTAAAGTCAGGGCCAGTTGGTTGTCTCCCCAGTTAGCTAGAGTCTTAAGAACCCGGCCTTCCTTAGCTTTCAGTTCTACAGTACCTCGGGTAACTTTATCACTGAATTCTAGTATTACCCCCTTTGAAGACAAAGTTGTGGGATCAACAGTCTTGATACCATCTTGCACATTGCCTCCATTAATGATAACCCCTTTTGGCAAAGTAGCATTATGTTCAATGTTGACACCTCTAGCTTGTATTGCAGATAAGTGGGTCAGGGCTGAAACCTTGCTCAGTGGGTTATTTTTTAGCCAAATGTGGCCTTGAATACCTTCGTTTTTTACCAATGGGCTAATGTCACTGATCCGATTATTTGAGAGATGCAGATAATCCAAGTTAGTCAATCCAGCTAAAGGGGTAAGATCACTAACCCTGTTACTATATAGCACTAGCTCAGTCAAGCCATTCATATTTGCCAAGACATCAATGCTAGTAATCTTATTGCCAGGCAGCTTCAAATCAGTCAAATTTGTCAGATTAGTTAGTGGACTAATGTCGTTGATTTGGTTTGTATTAAGATACAGTCTTTCCAGCCAGATCAGATTAGCCAATGGGCTAATGTCACTGATCCGATTTTTAGAGAGATGCAGATAATCCAAGTTAGCCAATTTAGCTAAAGGGGTAAGATCGCTAACCCTGTTACTATATAGC
>JASMLX010000185.1 GCA_030748495.1 Candidatus Poribacteria bacterium
ACAGCGGAGTCCAGTCAATTTTAGGGTCAACTGAATAGCGGGACTGATTTCTGACACTTGGAAGGAGAAGAAACCTTCCATTAGAATGCCTTTTTTACCTCTCACTGCTTGGTGAGAGGTAAAAAAGGCCGAACTGAGGTTAAATAACTCCTTGGTTAATCTCCCAATTTATGAAACTCAAAACTGGTTCTCAATCCTAATCAATTCTGATCGATTTGATTAGGATAGAATGAAGAGAATGCGGAGACATCCGCTTCACTCAAAGCCCAAGCATCCATCAGTTAAACGGAACTGATTGGAAATAGGAATTATCGTAGATCTCGTGAGAACAAAGGTACGATTCTGCTAAGTCTATGGCCAGACGGCCGAGGGCCAAATACCAACCTGCTCTAAAGTGCGCTTTTTGATCTTACAGATCATGGTATAAGCCGGATCAAAGACGTTACCTACATCATATTCTATACATTGACCAAGCAGGATGTGGGCGGCAGATTTCTCTAGCCCCAAATCGACCAACCAACAGACCATTTCCGTCGTAGCATGTTGTAGTGCTTGGTCTAGCGGTCGAGCATTACCTACAGTCATGATATAGTTTTGGTCTTCAGCCCTGGGCCAGCCAATATCCCTTCCTTTTATAAGTTGCACCGTAAACTGAACGTCGAAAGAAATTTCGATGCCAGTACCGACGATCTCTCCATCACCTTGGGCTGCATGACCGTCCCCCAGATAAAATAAAGCACCTGGAACAAAGATCGGAAAGTAAACCGTAACGCCTTCGGCAAATCCTCGATAGTCCATGTTACCACCGTGAGTAGCAGAAGTAGCAGTTGAAATCGATTGTTCTCTAGGCGGTGCGACACCGAAGCAACCGACCATTGGTTCCAACGGTATATGGAGATTAGAGATTTGGTTCTCAGGTGATATTAGCTTAGCTGTCCACGCCCCAAGGTCGATTTCCCACTCGGCACCGCCGCCAGATGGCATTTGTGAGGCCACGTAGTGTGGATCGAGTACATTAGGCGCAATAGTCGTAGAGGTTCGTCCAATCTTGCGGTTGGGGGAAAGGTGGTCAAAGTGGATCGAGACGATATCTCCGGCTTCTGCATCTTGGATCAAAAAGGGGCCAGTTTGTGGGTTACCTCTGGGTGTTACCTGTTGGTCTTGCCCATCTCGCCCCGCACTGTCGACTGTTGTCGTTACAACCGTGTCGCCACTTTGAATTTCGAGTACGGGAGGGTATGTTCCGATTGCAGTGTAATATACTGTTGGTTGAAAATGATGAACTGCCATTTTTCCCTTAAAGAGTCTGACTGTGTTTAATCACACTATTTTATCACGATTGCAGAAAAATTCAAATACACTTGCTGGTATATGCAGGAATTGATATAATTTAAAGCTTTTTTCTTCATCAACAGTCGAAACCGTCGTTTGTTCACCGCTTCCATTAGCATAGGCCCTATTTCTATAGGTTATTTCGTGAAAAAAAATAGCGTTATTCGTCTGGGTGTTATTGGCCCCGGTGGAGCAGGTAGAGGAAATACTCTGGCTCTAGTATCTAGTGGCCAAGTCGAACTCGTTGCTGCTGCCGATACTAACGAGCAGAGCTTAGACTACCTCGAAAATGCGTTGAGAGAACGGGTGGAAGGCTACAAGGAAAATAGCTTTAACCGTTATACTGGCGAGTATGAGTTCATCGAAATGCTAAACCAGGCAGATCTAGATCTGGTTGGTGTTTTTTCTCCACACTCACTACACGACATCCATGCCCGATTTGCACTTCGCGCTAACTGCCATGTGCTGGTTGAAAAACCGATGGCGAATCTTGTAGGCGACGCCATTGCTCTCACTAAACTGGCAATTGGTCGGCAACGACATCTGGCAATCGGTTACCAACGACACTTCCAAAACACCTATTTAGCTACCAAACAAGCTCTCGTAGATGGGTTAATTGGAGAAGTTCAGCAGTTCGATGTTTATTTGGCGCAACGTTGGGCTGGTCGAACCTGGCGAGGTGATCCTCGATTTTCAGGTGGAGGACAACCAAACGATTCAGGCAGTCATCTACAAGATATCATATTGTGGGTAACAGAACTGTTACCTCAGACCGCTTATGGCACAACTAGTTTTGAGTTCGAAGATGACGAAGGGAATCTCATTCAAAAAGCAGTTGAAATCAATTCCAGCACTACTGTCACTATGGAGAACGGAGCGATTGGCACAATCAATATTGTTGGTAATACTAAGCTGGGCTTCGAAGAATGGATTCGACTAAAAGGCGAAACTGGCATACTAGAAATCAAAAATGGTGTACGCTTTATTCCCAACAGTGGTCCTACACGGGAGTTGAGCCCGACTCGGCCCGACAACTACCCTAAAAATAAAATTGATCAGATCATCGGCTTAATTACCGGTAGCTATACGACCAACTATGTCTCCAGTATAAACGGGGTGCGAACTAGTTGGATGACCAATGCAATTATCAAAGCAGGAAAAGGAAGTAGCGTCCAACATCCAGTTGACTGTGACCGGTTACTGGAGGGTGAGGGCTATACACGTAATGAGGTACACCACTTGATTCAAGAATGTAGTCGTCGTCAGATGTTTTAATTGTGATAGTTGAGTTGGTGTTGGTTTGATCTCGCCAAGTAGACTAACCTTTAGATACTTTAGAAGTGGGAGTTAAGAAAATGAAATTTATTCGTTATTGTCTAACAATCTATGTGGGAATGCTATTGTTCATGCTTTTGGGTTGCCTACCGTCGATAACCGGCGGAATGGGACAAGCAAAAAAGCTAGTGACTGAAAAAGATTACCAAGGTGCAATCGATATCTATCAAAACATTATTGAAACCAAATCTGGTACGGAACAAGCACGACAAGCACAATT
Source organism: Candidatus Poribacteria bacterium (assembly GCA_030748495.1). Taxonomy (GTDB): domain Bacteria; phylum Poribacteria; class WGA-4E; order WGA-4E; family UBA9662. The sequence goes on from JASMLX010000185.1 coordinate 2,888, forward strand.
GGAGATGGGAGAACTCTATCTTAAGACAATGCAACGCCCCGAACAAGGGATAGCTGTATATAAAGATCTAATCGCTCAGCCTGCCGAAAGTGCGGAAGCTGCGGAGGCCTATTATCGGATTGGCATCCACTATTTTAAAGTCGAACAATATCAGGAAGCACAAGAAGCTTTTAACCTGATAGTCAACCGATTTCCCCAACTGGAGTTGAGCAACAACGCTCAGTTGATGTTAGCCAAGAGTTTCGAGAAAGCGCAGCAATACGAAAAAGCAGCCGAGGTTTATGATAACTTCGCTGTTAGAAACCCAAAGAGTAAGCGGGCGGCCGACGCCTTAATACTAAAGGCTAAAATTCAGAAAGGCCATCTGGGCGAAGATAGAGAAGCTGAGCGAACCTATCAACAGGTGGTCAAGAAATTTGGCAAAGTAACAGGGTTAAGCGAACAACTGGATGAAGCCAAGTTGGAACTCAAATCTATGGGGGCTTTTATTCCTAAACCCGAAGACCCAACCCAGACGCCAGTAGGGCAAGCAATGGAGCGACAACGTCGGCGATTAGAGCGAGATCGCCCTAAAAATGCCGAACGAAGTCGAGCAGTTATGGGAATGGGGCAAGACTCGGGTTTTGGAGTCACAGCGGAAGAGGTAATGTCATACTTTGGCTCAATTCAAGGTGATGAGCAGGGGACATACTACGATGCGATGCTGATGATTGCAAATATGCAATTTCAAGAAGAGAGTTACCGGGATGCAGGTGCACTATATTTCAGAGCTCTTGAACTTGCCAGATCCGATCAAGGGACGGTCGATCCCTATGCTTACCTCCGATTATCAATTTGCTATCGGAAAGTTGGCATGAGTATACGGGCACAGGAGTTAATGCGCCAGGCAATTCGCAAAGACAAAGAGGTTCTAAATGCGGTGATCCGTTCTGGTGAGAACCAGTATGCTAACGATGAGTATGAAAAGGCGATTGAAACTTACAAGTCGGTTCTGGGCTTTAATCGAAGTGCAGATCCCGATATCTACTGGCACATAGCTTTGGCTCATAAAAAGATGAAAGATACCGAAAAAGAGGTCGAATACCTCGAAAGAGCAGTTGTCTCCAATCCAGAGTATGAAGATGCCCTGCAGAGTTTAGCCGAAGCGTTAAACTATCGAATGAAAGAGCGGACACGTGCAGGCTATTACCAGGATCTGGTTGAAGGAAAGGGAAACAGCTATGAAGTTCAGATGGAACTGGCGAATGTGTCTAGTCGGTATGGTCAATACTCAAAAGCAAAATCTCGCTATAACAATGCTTCACGAATCGCGCAACGCGAGTTGGACAAAGCCGAAAACGAAGCTGATAAAAAGTCACTGCAAAACAAACTGTTACACGCCAAGATTCAAGCAGCAATGACTAGCTATGAAACCGGCAAACCGGAAGATGGCGAACAGGTGATCCAAGCATTAGCAGAAATCAATCCCAACCATGCGATGCTAGATTATGCCAAAGGTAGAATTGCGATTTTCAATCAGAATAGTGAGGGAGCAATTTCGGCTTTTACGACCGCACTGGAAAAAAATCCGCGTCTTGGTGTGGCCGCAACTGCTCTGAGTGATGTATATCTTCAGTTGGAGAATCCGGCAGATGCGATTTCAGTACTGGAGCGATATCTAACTAAAAATCGGTACGATCGTGAAGTTCGCAAAAAACTGAATGCGCTGAAAATCCAATCGACACCAGATGCCGAGAAAACAGACCAACCGAACCAAGAATCTGAAACTTCCCCTGGAACAACAGGTGAAGCGCAATAGTGAAACCGTCAGCTCAAATTCCCGACAATATTGCTCCTCTACTAAACAAAATTGTTGAGGGATTGTCAGTTTTGCGAAGCGACCTGACCAGTATCTACTTGCATGATTCGTTGGTGACGGGATGCTTCAACCCAGCACAAAGCGATGTTTACACCTTAGAAAAGGGAAATTATTTATCTACTTCAGCAGTTACACCCAGAATCGTCACCAAAACAAGAAGTGGTAAATGGGGGCTAAACAACGTAAAGTCGAAATTTTTTCCTTTGACAGATCAAGCATTGTCAATCTATACCGCCGAAAAAAGTGATACCGAAGCGTGGAACAGATCGTTGTTAGAAACATACGGTCAGTTTATGACAGAGGTTAAAGAGGCTTGGCAGTGAAAAAGCCAGTCATTGCTATCGTTGGACGACCAAATGTTGGCAAGTCGTCTCTGTTTAATTTGCTAGCACGGCGAAAAATTGCTGTTGTTCACGACATGCCAGGTGTCACCCGAGATCGGATCTATGCCGATGTGACTTGGGGAGACAATCAATTCACCATTGTCGATACAGGTGGACTAGATCTAACTCCAATTGATGAACTAATTGACTCAGTTCAGATTCAAGTGGAGGTGGCCTTAGCTGAGGCTGACGCAATCTTTTTTTTAGTTGATGTTCGAGATGGGATCATGCCACAAGACGAAATTATGGCGGCTAAGCTGCGACAAACCAATAAGCCGGTCTTCTTGATAGTTAACAAAGTTGACAGCCAAAGATGGGTGGATGTAGCCGCAGATTTCTATGAATTTGGACTCAATTCTCTATACTCGATTTCTTGCACGCAAAATCTGGGCGTGGATATCTTGGTTGAAGATATGTTGGCGGTTTTACCAGATCCAATTGATTTGCCTGATCGCCCACCAACACCACTAAAAATTGCCATTTCAGGTCGACCAAACGCAGGCAAATCATTATTGATCAATACGATTCTGGGTGAGGATCGAATGATCGTCAGTGATATCCCCGGCACAACGAGAGACGCTATCAACATCCATTTTGCCTACCAGCATATTCCTTTTGAATTGATTGATACGGCTGGGATGAGACGAAAATCTGCAGTAACAGAGAAACTCGAAAAATCGAGTGTACAACGGGCAATTCGAAGTATTCGGCAAAGCGACATCGCTTGGCTAGTTCTGGATGCAACTCGAAAAATCTCACGACAAGACAAAATAATCGGCGATTTTATCGCTAAACAAGGTACATCTTGTGTGATTGCCGTCAATAAATGGGATCTAATCGAAAAGGACAATACGACTTTTAATCAGTTTGTTGATAATGTCTATCGAACGTTTCCCCAATTGACCTATGTGCCCTTGGTTTTTATCTCTGCCAAAACAGGACAAAGGGTCAACAAGATGCTTGATGCCAGTTTGGAAATTCATCGAGCAGCTTCTACACGAGTCCCGACACCAGATCTAAACGACCTCTTAACAGATTTGAAGAATCGGCGACAGCCACCACACGTTGGAAGATTCCGGCCAAAATTAAGGTATATTACACAAGTCGAGATTCAACCACCAACGTTCTTAATTTTTGGAACCAACACCGACAAGTTACAAACCCATTATGAGTCTTACATTATCAACAATATTCGTCAAGCCTTCGGTTTTGAAGGAGCTCCGATTCGTGTTTTCTACCGTGCCAATGCGAAGTTTCGAAAAGGAGAAGTAAAATGATCCTCGTTGAAGTTGCATTTGTCTCTGTGGATGCTGCCGGGTCGCCAGTTGTATTCCTTCGGGATGTAGATAGAGAAGAAAAGAGATTACTGCCTATTTGGGTTGGTCAAGGTGAAGCCATTGCAATTCACCTGCAGTTGAAGGAGGAAATTCCTCCTCGTCCTTTTACCCACGACCTAATGAGAAATATCATTGAAGTTTTATCGGCCAAAGTTGAATCCATCCATGTTCATAGTTTAAAAGATCGGACTTTTTTCGCCCTCATCAATCTAACCGTTGGTGATAAAACCATGCAGATCGACGCGCGTCCAAGCGATAGCATTGCACTCGCATTAAGGGTAAATGCTCCTATTTTCGTAGAAGAAGAGATCATCGACAAAAATAGCTTTGCAGAAGGCGACCTAATAGAAAAAAAGAAAGCCAGTTCTCTTGAAGATCTAGACGATGAAGACCTGGGACGTTTTACAGTCTAACCTTTAGCTATGGTACGGCTTCGATAGGCTTAGATCCATAAGATCTATGGCTGAATTTGAGGGCTTACCACTCAAGATCCAGCAATTGGCGGAGGATCAACTAAACTCGCTTTCAATCCGGTTTTGTGCTGTCGGTGGCTCGCAAGTTTTTCAACCCGATTTCGTTCTGGTGACAACCAATCGAATTTTGGTTCTAACAGAGCAAAGCATTGGGCTCCTCTCCTACGCCGCCGTCCGTTGTAATTTGGATTTTCAGCAGATCAAGTCTCTTACAGTAGAGCAAACGCTTTGGCAAAAACTAACCTACCAATCTCGCTTGAAAATTGAAACCGCCCAAGAGATCTATTTTGTCAATGGCTTGGGCTTACCAGATGCCAAGAGAATCATAACACTGATCAAGAGCTAAGCCAGGTCCAAAGAATCACTGGAAAAACTTCAATGAAGCAAGAGCCCAATACCTTGGTGTTATGTCAATCAGTAACGCTTTGATACCATCGCCACACTTGGTAACTGCTATATACAGATACTTCGTTTATACAGGTTTCTATCGTGTTATGAAGAATAACTCCTTTCTAATGCCGCATTCAGCAGAAGTGGGTTACAATTGGAAGTTAGTTGGTGAGTCAATCGGATAACCATAAGTCCAGAAGGAAGCGTGTGATTACCATTACAAGACAGCATATAGGCATCTTTGGGGGATCTTCCCTTTGGCAAACACATACCATCTAAGGTTACGATACCAAAATCGAGAATATCCCATCGGTGTGCATTCTTCATAACTGCTCCTGTGTAAACAGAACAAGCTAGACAGCATATTCTACTATGGCATCGCCTCTTCTGGATTTTTGACTCCTTTATGTTGCCCCGGTAAAGACAGTAGATTAGGAAGGGCTAGATTGGAATCCAGGTTTTATTTGAAATAACCAGTTTTTACCCACGATTAACGCGTATGTTGCCCTACATAAGGCCCTAAGTTAGGATTGTGGGTTGCAGTAACGGGATTTCTGAGTCAAGGGGGAAGTAAGGGCGTTTTAATCTTTGGTATGGTAGATGACGACGACAGAGGTGGCCGGTATTAGTACTGGCGTATCCAGTGTACTGCCCTAGAGCAGGCTACTGGATGCGCCCGATTCGGAGAAGAGGTGGGCTTTAAGCGCACTGGAGAAAGGGTGAGGTACTGATGTTTGGCCATGAGTCATTATAACGCTTTTTGAAAGCATGAAGAGCATTGTTCAAATCCTCAACTGAGCGAAAGCGACGGAGCCAGAGAAGCGGACGAATAAAGCGCTCTGAGACACCGTTTCATTGTGGCTCAACTATAGGACTTGACACCCAGAAATATGAGCTCCATTTGGCAGTCATGGTAGATAAATTGACTCCCATGATCATGAGGTAGAGAAACCTTCGGCGACCTTCTCATAGAAATCACCGAATAACTGCTGACGTGTCCTCGGTAGATTGCTTCTGTGACTTTGTAGACCGACTGACAAACGGCCAGCCGACGGTAAAGAGTACTCGACACGGCGCAAACCCACGCGGCGGACCAAAAAACAGAAGAGTCAGCCCAAAGAAAACAAGACCAGGGCAACCAAAGGCCACGTGCCAGTCACTGCGCGTATTCGAGTATGCACTACGCCTCAGATGGCATCAAAAACGGTGCCATCCCTGTTCCAGCCCAGGAAGCCATGGTTGCGGTCTGACTGAGTCGCCGTGTTTGACCTCAACACCCCCAACTGAACGGCAACAAACGGCCAATGCTTGGCAATCACCACGGCAAGAAGGTATGTGGCGGTGCTAAAACGGAGCGGTGACGGCAAAGGCAACTACAATGCCCCTGAAGCTTTGGTGGGCTATGACGCCTGTCATGATGGCTTTGTCTACGGCCACCGCCATCTACCAGAAGCCCATGGCACATATCAATTCAGAAGGCATCCCCATGTGTCCGGTGCAGAACTGAGACCGCATCAAGTGGTGTTGCCCCAAGAAGGGAGCAGGCCTTCCATGTAATTAGCTGGACGTCGGTTCCATCTCCGACGATGGACGGGTGGTCTACCTCCATTCCAGAGACACCGCCCAACAGCCCAACTTTCAAGGCAAACTATGGTCGGCCCTCTTCTGCAGAACCTGTTTTCAAGCGAGAGAAGAACGACTACACGCTGACACCACTCCCAACACCTTCCAAAGCCGGACGGCATTTCTATGCCAGGCGGACCGCCTTCGCTATGCACATCGATACCCGGATGAGACCAGCCCGGGTCGAATAAGACTGCCCGATGGCTGCCTGAAGATTCACTGGCGGTCCAACCAATCAAACACCAACCGCCACCAGAGGAATGTAACCATAACCAGGCCAGCGGCCACCAAAGAAGCTGGAGAGGCCATTAGCTACCATCCAAATCAACTGACAAACCAAGCTATCTCAACCATTGTTCAGAGAACTGTACCCAATCTAAACCGGATCGAACGATTATGGAGGCAATTAAAAAAATCAGTGACTCACAATCAATCTTACGAGCATTTGTCCGATTTCTATGATTCGGTAATATCCTTTTTTGACCTGACCTCAAAACCACAGCAAGACCTGAAAAAATTGTTACCTCCTAATTTTAGAATTATCGACGTCTCATGCTAATTCTTTTGGATTAGAGGGATAGATTTTAACACCACCAAATAACAAATAATCAATCCCGCTTTGTTTCAAAATATTAGACTTCTTGCATACGTATGAATTGTATCACATTTACAAATACTGACATTTGGCGGATTTTTTTGTAAGTGCAACAGCTAGTATTTGAAAAAAAGCGAGTGAGATACTATTCTCGTTTTAGTCAA
>JASMLX010000186.1 GCA_030748495.1 Candidatus Poribacteria bacterium
AATTACAAAGTCACCGAGGATTAGTCCGAGGAAAAATGGCACATAGCGTCGGTAGGCGCGAATACTACCAAATTTAAGAATCGTGCCTTTCAAAATACCACTAATCAGGAAAGCGGCCCAAAACATGTGCATGTGAAAAGAAACTCCGTACCCAAGTGGATGAATTGGCCACCAGAATAGATGCTTTCGAACAATAGCCAGAAAGATGGTAACGGCGAACCCAATAATGATTGCCACAAGGTGTGCGGCATTTGGGGGTCGTGGTACGGTAATCCAGCTATGTAGAAAGGTATAAGCACGTCCGCCAAAACTGTTGATCTGAGACCCGACCTCTCCACGATCGACACCAAGTTCCAAAAAAGTATCCAATAACATCAAAAAACACAGAGGCATGGCAATGACGACCAGAAATAACATCGACCTCGACAGCTTTTTAGAATCCAGATTTCCTTGCTGTGAAAGTTTAAAGGCTTCAAGCTGATGCGGCATGGGGTGACTACGATTGTCGCGGTTAAACCAAAAGAACAGGGAAAAGTTAGTTAGATTATGGGTGCCTAGCCAACGGGTGCCAAAAATACTGACCAAACTGTGGTGAGGACCAATGAAGGTTGTCGAATGGATGGGAAATCCAATCTCAGCGCGGATACGCGTCAGCGTGATGGCAATTGTAAAATGAGCGACAAAAAACAGTGTTGCCACCCATAAATCCATTCCAGCACGAATAGAAAAAGCAACCAGGAAGATGCCACCTGCAATTATTCCAACGAAAGCGGTTCGGTAACGCATAGGTTCGTTCTCGTCACTATTAGGATTGTCTCTAGAAACAGTGACCGGACTGCTATTTTTCGCATTAAAACTCCCGAAGGCCAACCGTAATGCTGAATAAATTTGGTGTTGTGTTGTCCATAGTAAGAGAACACAGACACCTGCATAGGCACCGATATTCTGCTCGTATTGAAATGGGTATCCGGGAAGATCGCTGAGCCCAATCAGGCTGCCGATGACATACTGCGATTTGTATAAGAAGAAGAAGAACACACACGAGAAAATTAGATCCAGCGGCATCAGGAAACCCAATCCCACAGCAAATGGATAGACGATAATATCAAATTGGTCTTTTTGCAATGCTACCCAGGGTTTGTGCGTGAAAAAATGATGGAGCGGAATCCGCTTATTTGGAACTCCCGGAATTTCCGGGAAAAACAGGTGAAGACCGTTGGTCAAGCTAATCGAAGCGGCTAAAATAAAGCCCCACCACATCATTTTCTTGAGCAGAAAATTCTTGGTATTGCACGTAATTTCGTAAGGCAGTTGAACGATCGGATAAGCTAGCTTTTCCTGCTCTACCCACTGTTTCCGTATGATAACGTTGATGCATTGCATGACGAAAACGAGGGCAAATGTAAACACCGACCACCAAAAGATGGGCTTTAACCAGGGTAGCAGATAAAGGGGCTCAAAAATTGACTGCTCTCCCAGATAAAACGCACGCAAAGTGTCCTGATCACGGACTGTTAGCCAATCGGGCAGATAGTGCCAGAAAAGTTGGCGCCATTCGTTTTCCGGGGTAGCATGCCAAAAGGCGTGGACCACGATCGAAACCAGGGGTAGAAACATATCATAGGACATTAAAAGTGCTGCGGCCGACATCAGCACATAGAGTGTCAGTAACTCTCCATTCTTGAGCGCCTGAGCCGGCATCCATTTTCTGAGGATCAGATTTAATGCCGAGATGATCAAAACTGCAAAGACAACACTGTAGAATGGTGCCATCAGGGTAGGGAAGGTGTAACGGAGTGCTTCGCATTCAATATGCCAGCGGTAGATTAGCGGCAGGAGAAATAGCGCAATTACGATACTTCGCAGCGTGACGGGATGAGCAGAAAAGGCCTTTTTTTCCCTGTTCACTTAGTCGGTTGGAGAAGTGTGCTTCCTGTCACCGGGTCAAACAAGTGAAACTTGGCCGGGTTTAGCGCAATAGAAACTATATCACCACGCCCAAAATCGATGTTGGGTCGTGTTCGAACCTTAAAGGTTGCACCGTTTAATTCCAATGCTAAAAACAGATCGCTGCCCAAAGGCTCACGAACGATAACCTTGGCTTTAGCAAAACACTGTTCAGCCGATGTATCCCAACCAGGAACATATTCATCAGCCAGAGCGAGTGTCTGAGCAGATACATCTGTTGGGTCTGTATCCGACTGGGTAACGACCCCAATGTCTTCTGGCCGAATTCCAAGTTCGACGATATTTGGAGGATTATGAACCAAGCGTCGACCCGTTTCAGCATCAAGCGAACAGGCGAAACCGTCTCCTCTGATCTGCCATTTCTCGTTTTCGTGCCTGATTTCTGCTTCAAAAAAGTTCATCGGCGGACTGCCGACAAAACCAGCGATAAACATATTCGTTGGATAGTTATAAATCTTCTCCGGGTTATCCAGTTGCTGCAATTTGCCTTCGTTGAGGATAGCTATTCGGTCAGACATAATCATCGATTCTGCCTGGTCATGGGTCACATAGACGAATGTCTTTTCTAACTCAGCGTGTAACCGTTTTAATTCTGTTCGCATTGTGATTCGTAGCTTAGCATCCAGATTTGATAGCGGTTCATCGAGAAGGAAAAGGCGCGGATCTCGCACAATCGCACGTGCCAAGGCTACCCGTTGCCGTTGCCCACCACTCAATTGACGAGGTTTTCTATCCATTAAATTTTCAATCTCCATTGCCTGGGCAGCTTCGATTACCCGAGTCTTGATTTGATCACCTGCAACCTTGCGCATGCGTAAACCGAAGGCAATATTGTCGAAGACGCGCATGTGTGGGTACAGGGCATAGGTTTGAAATACCATGGCAATATTTCTTTGTTCTGGTGGGATGTGGGTGACGTCTTGATCGTCGAAAAAAACCTGTCCTTCGGTTGGTTCTTCCAAGCCGGCGATGATATTGAGGGTGGTCGTTTTCCCGCAACCGGAAGGCCCGAGGAGGGTTAAAAATTCCTGCTCATCAATTTCAAGATTGAGCTTGTCAACAGCGATCACGTCACCGAAATGTTTGCTCATGTTCTGAATGGTTATTTTGGCCATTGTTTACCAATATTAATCTGAGCCATCGCCGGCGTTTTTGCTGTTTGTTGCTTAGCCGGTTACCGCCCCGCCAATACCGTGGATAATAAAACGCTGGAAGATAAAGGCTAACACAATAGGTATCAAAACGACCAGAACCCCACCCGCTGCAATTAAGGTAAAGTCAACCTGTAATTCCTGTGCAAAGTCGGAGATCAAAACCGTGACCGGTTTGGAGCCGATGGATGAGGTCAACAACAAGGCAAAGAAAAATTCCCCCCAAGAAGAGATAAAGGCGAAAATACCAACAGCAATCATCCCGGGGGTGGCAACCGGCATAAAAACTCGAAAGAGCGCGCCAAGTCGCGTACAACCGTCAATCCGGGCTGAACGTTCCAGGTCGATAGGTATGGTCTGGAAATACCCTTTGAGGATCCAAATGGTAAAAGGCAGTGTAAAGGTAGTGTGGGCCAAAATAATAGCCAGGTGAGTATCTAACAACCCGTATCCGCGAATTAACAGGTACATTGGAACCATAATGGCAACTCCGGGTACGCTCCGCGTGCCTAGGTAGAAGAGCAGAAGGACAAATTTTCCCGAGAAGTCAACTCTGGCCAGAGCATAGGCGGCTAATGAGCCGAAGAATAGATTCATTACCATAACCAGACTGGCGTTGATGAGGCTATTAATAATAGCACGGGGAAATTGCCGGGCTGTAAATCCACCGACTGCGTCACCGGCTGTCTTATCCTCATCTGTTACCGATCCTTTAGCCAGATAAGGCCAGTAATTATCAAATGTGGGTTGACGTGGAATCCAGTGGTGTTGATTCGCTTCTCGTTCCTCCATAAAGCTGACCAATACTACCCAGAGGAAGGGGGTAACCAGGTATAACACGGCCAGGAAAGAGAGAAGATATAGTCCAATCCGATGTTTCACCATGTCCAATTGAGATGATCAGTTATGCGAGAAATTATATGCCAATGCGATTTGTCTCTCCCTTGTCCATACGGTACATCGTGAAGTGTACGACCTAATCGCCGCACATCAACCCTGGACACTGCCACGGCGATATAGCAAACGGATATAGACGATGGCCAGGGTCATGGTGATGATGGTAATCAGGTAAGAATAGGCGTTAGCCCCACCGAAGTTGAGTCGACCAAATGCCTCTTTATAGGTCTGCCAGGCAATTACATAGGTGGCGTCACCGGGGCCTCCTCCAGTCAGGGCGAAAATGAGGTCAAAAACCCTAAAGCTGTTCATCGTGGTAAGAATGGCCACGATCATAATGGGGTGCAGCAGCCATGGTAGAGTGAGGTGCAGAAACCTTTTCCAAGTGGATGCACCGTCGATTCTGGCTGCCCGGTATTGCTCCGACGGTATTCCCTGCAAAGCGGCTAAGAAAATAATACAAGCAAACGGCACATTTTTCCAGATATGAGCAGCCACGGCAGCGTTGAGGGCGACCACTGGAGATGCCATCCCAATATAGTCGATATTGGTGCCTAACAATTTGTTAAACAACTCGATGTTGTTACTGATGATGGTATCGAATGCCCCGTGTTTCCCTAATAACCCCATCCACATCAGGCCATTGACGACGCCTGGAACCGCCCACGGAATGAGCAATAACGCTCGGAACACACCGCGTCCGGTAAATTCCTGATTAAAGAGCAGTGCAATACCCAGAGCAATTAGAATAGTTAGCGGAACTGACACCGCAGTAAAGTAGAACGAGACACCAATCGAATGCCAAAAATCGTGGTTGGTTAGAATCGTAACATAATTCATCAAGCCCACGAAGTCAAACGTGTCCGGCCGCCGTAGATTATATCGATGCAAACTGGTCCACAGAGAAACGATAACCGGATATCCAATCAACAGGAGGATTAAGGTCAGAGCAGGTAGATTCATCACCAGAGCGAAGACATGGTTGGCTCGCTGCTGAATGTGATCTGACCTTAACTTGGGTGGCATCCGTCGTAATATTCTCCGGGGTTAGCCCATTGATTGCCATTCTAGCTTAAATTGCTGACATCGTTTGGCGATTCGACCCAGTCCATCCCGGGGTGACTGTTGTCGAAGGAGTATTTTCTGTATTTCCGGTTGGTAGTAAACGTTGAAATCTGGGAACCAGGGGGATTTGATATTTTCACGTATCCGTGCCACTTTCGACATGGTTTTTATCAGTCCTACATCACCCCACCGTTCCATTTGAGCGATAATTTCAGGATCTTCCATTAACGATCTATAGGCGAAACCCAGCCCTCGCAATCGGAACCACTGCTTGGCGGTATAGTATTCACCGTTGCGATCTTTTCCTCCCAAGAATTGAAGTAATTGCCAGGCATCCAGCACCTTATCGGGGTTGCAGTGTGCGGTCAGACAGTACATACGTGTCCAGCCTAACGTTCCTTGTTGACCTGTCTCGAGGCTAGGAATGGGGGCCATTTTCAGAACCTTGGCGTGGCTCTGGTCGAGATTTCTGTCTGCCAGGTAGGTATCCACCACTGCGCTGTTCTTGCGGTTGTTAATCCACTCCACATCGTATTTAGACAATAGACAATAGACCTGTCGCCCGGCGGCCGTATTCTCTCTAATACGCCCCAGTGTTAACGAGTTGATGTCGATGATCCGGTATTTATGAATACCATCGACGATCCACTGTAGTATTCTTTCGGCTTGTCTATCCGTGTCATCGGGGAAGATAGGGTTCAGTTCATCATCAAACAGCTGAACCTCAGAGCCGTAGTTAAGTGCCCACCAGTCGCCAAATCCCATGCCGGGCGATTGCCGAAACCCCAGCAGAATCGGATATTCAATTCGTTGTCCATCGGGCGATCGAATGCTACGTTCCTTGATTTTTACCGCTTGTTCTGTAAGTTCGTCCAAGGTTCTGGCAGACTGGCTGAAGCCTGCCTGTGCCAGCATTTCTGAATTATAGATCCAGACAGTAAAATCGGTGTAATATGGAAGACCATATGAATGCCCTTGATAGGACATGGATTCCATATTGTAATCATAGAGATCGTTTTGATACGATTCGGCCTTAGGCAAGTCGTCGAATGGACGTAGCCAACCAGCTTCGACCCATTCAGCGAAATCGTCATCCCGGACATAACAACAGTCCATTCTGGACTGGGCTAAAAACAGGGCAACCATCTTATCGTGATAGTTGCCCGATACCATCTCGTAATCGACATCAATGCCGATCTGGTCGGTAAAAAACTCAATGTTCTCCTTAACCAGATCAGGTTCGTAGGGCCAGCCTTTAAAGACCAGAGGGGTAACTCGTTCCGGGTCGCTTTGACGGCAACCGAGCAGCCCACTGGTTAGTCCCATTGTGGCCAGAGCTGAATGGCGGAGAAATTGACGCCTGTCGACTACCACCTCTTAACTAATACCTTTAAAAGGAAACGGATATCCTACTTCCAGCCCGCGAAATGTAGTGAGTTTTAGGATAACCGTTTCTTTATCATCTGTATGTTGGGTGACAAGTCTCATTTTCTACCTGTGTTCTGATTTTAGCTGCCCCCACATGACGGTCAATCGATTCCTTGGGGCAACAACTGTTTGCACTGCGCCTCGCTTTGTATTCGGAAGTTCAGCATCGACCAGTTCAACATCACCTTCCAGCAGGGCGTCCGGCCCCATTTTACCATGGTTTTTGACTTATGTCCTTCAATGTCTTCATTATCAAGATGTAACAGATATAAGGTGTGATCATCAGCAACAAATGCAAATTTGGGTACGTCATAATCAGCATCGTAGCGAATATTATCCGATATCCGGACTTCATCGACTAATCCATCGAAGACCGAGTGGGTCGCACCTCCGCGCTCACGTCTGCCGACTTTGAAAGTCGATTTGGTTGATTTAACCGCTTTCTCCGGCATATCATGGGATTTCCCTTTTTTGCCGTTGAGATAATGGTGTAATTGTTTCCCGTCCCAGACAATCACCCCGTGGTTCCATTGCTTGTGTTTATTCGTCATTCCACTGTCTTTCCAAGCCCATGGATTTCCATCTACCGCAATAGCTGATTGGAATAACCCTGCCTTACTGGCGAATTCCCACTCATCCTCTTTATTCACGATCATTCACTCCCCTTCTGCTTTGAAGGGCTTAAACCAGCATTCGATAGTATAGGTGTCTCCGAGAGCTTTGTTGAACACATCGTGACGAGGCAGATACATAGGTGTCAAAATCGCCCCATCAAACACTAGCAGCGAGATTAGTAACAGCGTGAGTATGTAAGCATAAAGCACAGACTATTAGGCAGCTCATTGTAGTGAACCATTTCATCTAAATTCTCCTGCTTTAAGGTTAAATTGAATTGTGACCTTCTATCACTCAATAGATAAAGATCTATGCTGATAATCCGGTCTTTCCAAAGAAAGACCGGATACTAACCAAAATGTTGCCGCTCCCTTGAAATGTAGCAACGGGTTTCCTCTATTATTTAAGAAGAATCATCTTCCTCGTCTCCGTATGCGTCTCCGATTGCAAGGTATAATAATAAACACCACTCGACACGCGTTCGCCACTTTGGCTGATACCATCCCAATAGGCTGCGGTTTCAGTATCGAGGTAACTGCCAGCCCTTACCTGTCCGAATTCGAGTTGACGAACCAATCGACCATTCATATCGTGAACCAGAAAGGTGACAGTTGAATCTTCGGCCAGTGTGTAAGGGAACCAGGTTTCCGGGTTAAAGGGGTTGGGGAAATTCTGTAGTAGGACCGTCCACTTGATATGACCTAACTTGGTTATTAGTAGATCTGAGGTTAAGTCGACGGAAAGAGGCATTCCCAGGTCGGCTTCAGCATTGTAAACGTATACGCTTCCCCGATCATTGTTGCCAGCAACATTATCCCACCGCGACCCAATGGCGACGAAGAGTTGCCCCGCCAGCCTGGCGGCAGCCACACGTTTATCAACAGCAATGGCGTTACCAAAGTTGTCTCCCGTGGTTAAGTCTTCATCTTCGCCCTTTTTAAGCTTTTGTGACGCTACTTTTTTCGTTTCGACCCATTCTCCACCTCTTCTTAGAAAGGTGTAGGCGGCGCCGGCGTCAACATCTACACCGTCCTCAAACGGCGCACCGACAACTGCCATATCGTCTGCAATCGCCACTGCATGTCCGAACATACCTTTTACCTCGGAAGTGCTGGGCAGCAGTTTCTGTTCTTCGGTCCAGTTATCTCCGCTTTGTAAGAAAACATAGGCTGCGCCGGTATCCTTTCCTTTTTCTTCATCCTTAGGTGTGCCGATAACAACACTATCCTGGCTGATATCAACAGCATTACCAAATTTATCGTTGCTATCTCCATCTGTGGCAACCAGCTTAGCTTGTTGCTTCCATTCGACTCCTTCTCGAACAAAAATGTAAGCTGCACCAGCGTTGCGGCCTTTCTCTTTGTCGAGTGGGGCGCCTACAACAATCGTATTTCCGTCGATGGCAACATCCCAACCGAACCATTGTTTTGCCGCGGCGTCAGTTGCAACCAGCTTGGTTTGCTTTTTCCATTTGTCACCGTCAAGGATATATACGTATGCCGAACCCGAATCTGAACCGGCGTCATCATCGTTGGGAGCCCCAACAATAAGGGTGTTTCCACTTACATCGACGGCAAATCCAAAGCGATCCTTATCCGCTGCGTCGTTAGCCTTTAGCTGGGTCTTCTTTCCAAATCCCTTCCCTTGCCGGCGATATGCATAGACTGCACCTGGGCCTTCCCCTAGAGGACCACCGGCAACCACTTTTCTACCTCCATCTTCATAGGCGCCAATAACCGCAATATCGCCATCGATAGCTACGTCCCAGCCAAACCAGTCCCTTGCCTTGCCGTCCGGGGTTTTGAAGTGGTTGATAACGTCCCATTTTTTAGCCTTCTGGGCGAAAATATAAACACCTCCATGGTCACCAACGTATGAGGTGTATGAAGCGATGAACGTTTTGCCACTAATGTCAACAGCGTGGCCAAAATTTGTATCTCCTTCTTCTGGCCGGTGAACGACAACACCAACCTCTTTGCCAGCGTAACTTGTAGTGATTTGTCCAATACCAAACATAATACAGAAGAGGAAAAGTTTCACCTTGTTAGTTTTCATTTGCAAGCCCCTTGTTTCGATTTAATCGTAATGGTCGATACAAATACAAAATAGTGAAAATCGAAAATCGACTCCTTGCTGCGAGATTATAGAGGAAGATTATAGTAAGTGTCAAGGATCAAGCCCAAATTGACCTCTGGCTATCACTGGCTTCAGCCGACCTTATTGAGTCTCAATTGGCCAAATAAATGTCCGATAACTAATTTAGCCCTCAATTATCCGCTTCCGCTTGCGCCGGCTGATAGTGTCTTGTCACTTCCGGCTCTAAAACAGAGCAAAAATCTCTAGCACCCACGGCAGTGACAACCCTTAGCCACATAGCCTGCCACCCATTTCTGCCGATCTGATTCTACCGTCCTATCTCCAGCCGCTGTTGTACGTCAATCCAATGGCGGGAATCCGTGCTGGTCTCGATGGTATTGGAAATCGTAGTATTGACTACTCTTGAACTACTCCTGTCATCTATGGCCCGACTCCTC
>JASMLX010000187.1 GCA_030748495.1 Candidatus Poribacteria bacterium
ACGGCATCATCGACCGGGCCACCGTATTCGTGGACGGCCTGAACCTGCCCCGCATGATCCTTCCGCTCGACGATCGCATCGCGGTGGTGGAAACCGATCACACCGCGGGGTGGTCGTATCGCGACACGGACGGCGACGGGGTGGCGGACGAGAAGACGTTGCTGTTCGAAGGGCGGCCCGGCAGCCCCAAAACCTCGGTTGAACATCAGAACAGTGGACTCATCTGGAACCTGGATAACTGGATCTACACGAGCTACGGCCACGAGCGATTCCGATTCACCACCGGCGCCTGGGAAAAAGAATCCATGGTGCACCACTGGGCGCAGTGGGGCCTGGACCGGGAGTTCCAAATAGTGAATGACCGCTGGCGGTATTGAAACTCTATTGCGGTTGCCAAATCGAATTGGTGTTCGTTAGCCAATTCAGATATTAAATCCTGATTATTCTTCCAATCTAATTCTCTTTTTTAGCTGCCCCTAAGAAGCCACTGTCAAGTATCATGTGCTTGGCATGTGACCTGGCTACATGACCGCCTGTTTTATTTCTAGGGTCTCTTTTAAATACCCAAGCTGTCATTAAGTAATTGCTAGGCGTGAGCGATAAGAGCTCACACCTGGTTGATTCACATACGTGATGTATGTTCATATTAGACCACGAATGATTGTTTTAATTCTTGTTGCAACTTGTCTAGCCTGATTTTTCCTTTTCCCTTTTGAACCCAGTGTTCCATAACTTTAAGTATAGAATCATAATCATATGCTTCCTTACTCTGAGCTACGTATGCAATCGTGTGCTGGATGGTTTCTATCTGAGAGTCAATGGTTAAAACCTTACCATGAAGTATGTGTCCTAACAGCTTCCGTTGCAATGGGACTAGTTTTTCTAGGTAGTCTAAGGTACATTTTTTGTCCAGTATACTTAAATTCATTGAAAATCTCTCCTTATTGAGGTTATAAGTTATGTTCTTTTTTCAATCGTCTTTTTTCACTTTGTCGGTTATAAGCTTTCTTTGAACGAAAGCGTTTTTCTGGCGGTGCCATCGGGTGTCGAATTCCATCTGATACTCGGCTTTTGCCCAGGTTTTTAACTTGGTGGAATTTGCGTCTTTTCATAGCGTCTTGTAAAATGCCAATCTCTTCTTTATGCTGAAATCTGACGGTTTAATTAGTCTCTTACTTTAATGCGCTTATGTGGCCTCAATTGCGCTCGATAAAGAAAAAATAGTCATGCTGGATCAATCTCAATTTGACCAGTTTGTACGATAAGCTAAAGGTCAGGTCAGGTCCCGCAGCCTGCGACCATTAGTTTTCTCCACCGGTTCTTATACTCCCTACACCTCGTAATGAGCTAAGAGGCTAGGCAATTGGAGTTCATCAGATTAACAAAGTACTAAGGGGTTTCAGTTTTATCATCTGACACCCAGAGGGAAAGATGGAAGGCCAAAAGCAGTAATGACCAAGCAGGGTCGAGATTCAACCATTGCCTGCTCTTCAAAACCGCGCAGTAAATTCTAATCAATAAAAAAAGATTTGTTGGAGGGGCTGCAATTTAAGGCCAAAGGTTTCATTAACCATAGTGCGGGGAATATAAAAAAAACCATACCCGGAGATCAAAAAAGCCTGACAAAATCATTGAGTGCTCTTGTTGATCAAGGTGACATGGTCTTTTTCGCCGCCATATTAGGGTGGCCCCACTGATTGAGCGAGTTTAAAGAACCTTTGGCCGTTGATGACATCGTTCACTGACGCTGGCGATTCCGGCCGGGCAGAAACAATAGAACAGGTCTTAACCTCTGCTCCAGCGGCGGCCAGTCCAATTTTTCATTGGTAAGGGGGAAGCTAATGAACGCGTTTTAAGGCTGATGGCCGAACGTACAGATGGATTCTATTTTATGCCTAGGATACACCTCCCAACTCAGCAAAATTTACCGCCAGTTTACACCGCTGCTGGAGGCAATATATCTGATTCGCTTTGCCATACAAGCGAAGTCCAGAGATGTTGTCAGTATGGCAGCCGATATCAATTACATTGGTGGCCAACAAGAAGTCTCAACCCGGCTTAAATTAAAACCACAGACAGTAAAACAACAATTTATGTTAAGGTCTGCAGTGCACCACGAAATTGATGTTTTCATTTGTGCCAGATAACAAACTGATTGCAATCTCAGGTGAAAGGTGAAAACAGTTTGAAGAGCCGGGAAAAAACAATATAATGAACCAACTCCAAGCTGTTAGATGTTTCAGCCACCAAGTTGGTGGCCTGAGAGAGAAAGTATTGTTAACTGTCAGTCAACAGATGTAAGCTAAACGGCAGGGATTGGGCGCCTACACAAAAGAAAATATCGAGCTAATCAATCTGCCAGACACCGTTTAGCAATCTTCCGGCAACTGTTGCCGAAAGAGTTTAAATAGTAGACCATTAGAGGACAAATGGTGAAGACCCTCTTTGCACCGCTTGGGCTTTCCTACGGCTCACTCTTTTCCGCTGTCGCATTAACCCAGCCGGATCGGGTCATCGTGGTCAGTAGTCGGCAGGCCAGTCAAAATTTAACCCTGGTGGTGGAAGCATTGGCGGCAATTGATTGCCATTGTCCGATCGAACTCCACACGCTATCGGACCCCTTCACCGGTTTTCTGGAAGGTCGGCAACTGGCTAAGAAGCTAGCCCAAAAAGAGGCAACTGAGCATAACATCGTCTGCCTCACTGGAGGCACCACTGCTCTGCAGGACGCCATTAAAACCATTGCCATTTTTACCCGGGCTGATGAAATGGCCGTAATTGATCGTCGTCAAATAGAGGAACAGAGAGCCAATCCTTTTATTGTGGGTGAGATGGTCAAAATTCCAAAACTTGATCTGGCACTTGAAAGATGATTGCTTGTCGACCCAAAACAGACCGCTACAAATACACGATTTTTAAAAATCAGGTCGAGCAGGAAATTAAAGAACAGGCCAGTGCCAGGTTAGAGTGGCTGGTCAAAAAGCCAGACCGATATCTGATCCTCGCTAGGGATAACACCACACAGGGCCAACTCATTAATTTCATCGAGGCAGAAAATCGTGTTCTGCTGGTCAGGGGGGCCGCAAACGATGACAGAACGGCTTGCCGGCTGGCAGGCCAGCGGGCTTGCTTGCAAAAGCAGCTGATACCAGTCAACGTTAACCTTGGTCCGGCCTGGCATCTCGAGACAATTTATTATACTATCGCCGATCATGTTAGTGTAGCGCGCGAGGAGATAAAAGATAAGATTAAGCACTCACCACCAATGGTGTTCTTTTTCGATCTTAATACGACTCCTTCGCCAGATTCGCTTCGTGACTTACAGCAGTTCTTCACCCAGGTTAGGAACGGTCACAAATTCGTCGTTTTTCATAATAACCCGGATTTGGTATTAGACGGCCAAAGACTCGACTTCCAGCCAGCCCTGGGGTGGATTGCTGACCATGAACCCTCACGGCTGACATCGGCCCTCTGCTTGGCCAGTGAACAACAAATTCTAGACTTCGTGGCTAATCTTAATATGTGTGGTCGTGATCATCTCAATCGTTTCAAGATCATTGAAGCACTGACTACAGCTAGTTTCGAGAAGGGCGAAAAGACAATAAAGTGGTTTGAAAGGGAGGAAATCTCAGTCGCGACAGAGGGTCAACTTCAAGATAAACTCCGGTCTTTTTGCCGTATGGAAGGCTTGGCTAGTGGGCAGAAGAAGCAAATAGATGATTTCTTGGAGCGTTAGAGGTGTACTATACTATTGAGAACCTTCAGCAAGAATACTACCAGAGACAAAAAATCTACGGCCGAAACCTGGTCGAGTCGGATGATAGCTATATGACCGATTTGTTTCCCACTCTGTTTCGCTTTCTGGCTATTAATCCTCAAAACTGTAATCGACCAAAAATCGATTTGCTTTTTACACTGGTTGGATTTGCCGATGAGGTCAGCCTGTTAGCCACCTGTCTACTGAAGCCCAAAAAAGTGATACTTGTTCATAGCTCGATGAGTCAATTGAATGCTTACCGCATTGAGGCCGCTGTTCTTGACGCTTTTGCGGACCTGGAAGATTTAGCCTCTGAGCCGACACCGGAGATTGATTTTCTATTATTGGAGGAGTTAACTGCCGACAAGATTGTTGCAGCCTTTAAGCAAAGATGGGAAAAACTGGATGATGAAGGCCATAATATGGGACAGGTGGCCATTGATCTGACCGGTGGAACCAGTGTAATGAGTGTGAGCGGGCTAATGGCGATGCGTGAGCGTGGAGTAGAAAATCAATATTATCTAGATTTTGAATCTAATCAAGATACCAATCTGCCGATACCTGGAACCAATAGATTAACGTCATTAATTTTTAACCAAAACTAAAAAAAACAGCTCAGAATTCTGGAGGTAAAGCAAGTGCCTAGCCTGGATCTGAATCTCCAAACGGTTAGCCCGATGTTCCTGCATGGGGCCCATAATGATAAAGATGCCCCCCCGCAGCTCCGAGAGCCGGCCTTCAAAGCTTTGTTTCGTTATTGGTGGCGGGCGGTTACGGCTCACCAGAACCCTAGAGATCAAGAGGGGGAACTGTTCGGCCAAACCGATAGCCGGTCACCGTTGCTAATTCGGATTGTTGGTAACCGTAACAATCTGGAAACTTTAACCGCTTATCCTTTGCCGCATAAGCGGAACTTTTCAAAACGCGCCTTCGGCACAGATCAAGAATTTAGACTTCGACTAACGGCATCCAATCTGGAATTATACCAAAACATTGCCAACCTCAGTTTTCTGCTTGGTGGTGTTGGCAACCGCTCGCGGCGCGGGTTTGGTTCGATTTGCGATACCAGCTGGCAGTTCGATGATGTCGAGGCAGTCCGAAAGAGTATTTTGAACACGCTGAATGCAATCACGGAAGATCAGTATACTGACAATGGGGAAGCCATCGAATCGAGGCGGACGACGTTCCCCGACTATCCGACAATCAAAAAGATATATTGGGGCCAGCTGACAGATAATGTCGACAACCTGCTCACCAGGATTGGCCAGGCTACACATAATCACGACAGTGATGATATCGGTTCAGCCAATCCGCGACACAGTTCTCCGATCCATGTCCGGATTCAGAAGGTTGGGCGGAATTGTCTACCGATCTGTTCCCTGCTGAGTTCAGCGAGCAAACGAAACTTCAGCCTGGAGAAACAACAGGCCTTCATCGACAGCATTATAGGTAGAGGAGGATCGGATGACTGAGCAGATGCTGATTTTCACTTTAGGACCCGTACAAGGTTTTATCGCCACCGCCCGAAAAACAGAAGATCTCTGGCTGGGTAGTTACCTGCTGTCCTACTTCTGCGCTACAGCCATCCAACAAGTTTACGATCAATCAAGCATCCGCCTCATTTTTCCGGCCATTGGCAATCAAGACCCTTTTGACTTCTGGCGCCGGCAAGGAATCACGACCGCCTCTTTTCCCAACCGATTCTTGGCCCTCAGTACCGAGCAGGACCCGCAAGAGAATCTGTTACTGTTGCAGCAGGCGGAATCGGCCGTTGGGACAGAATTCGCCAACATGGCGGATCAGGCCTTTAATTTTTTCCAGCAGGCCTTAGGACAAAATTGGCGCTGGGACAGTGGAGCAGCGCGGCAGATCCTGGAACGGCAGGTGGCAAACTTTCTGCAGATTTACTGGGTTGTTTCGCCTTGGGCGGAACAGGAAAACTACCAGACAAATTACGCCATGGCCGAAAAACGGTTGGCGGCGGTGAAAAACTGCCGGCCCTTTGAGCAAACGGAAGAAGGTGGTCGCAAGTGTTCCCTCTGTGGAGAGCGGCAGATCCTGACGGAAATGGACACTTGGCAACAGTTCCTGCGCAGACGTCCCAAATATATTCGACCGAACGAAGGTCTGTGCGCCGTTTGCCTGACTAAGCGGGTGGCCGGGGAATACAAGGGTTATTTGGGGCAACAGCAAGCCGAGGTCTCTAATCTGACTTTCCCTTCCACGGCTGAAGTTGCTACCGCTAATTTCAAAGCGGAGATTGCTGAAAACAGCGAAAAGGCAGAGATTTATACCCGCTTTGTCGATGCCGTCAACCAGCTTCAACCGGAAGAAAAGGTCAGTCCTGTACCTAAGCTGCAGTCGCAAATGGAGGCCAATATTGATGGGCGTTGGCTTTTTGAGGAATCGCTAGATCCGTCAGTCTGGAAGAGGGAGAGCGGACTTGATCTGGATCCGGCACAGATGCTTAACTGTCAACTAGAGCAGCGCAGGTTAATCGACAAAGTTGGCTTTCCGCCCAGCGCTTATTATGCCATCGTCCAGATTGATGGTGACAACATGGGCTCTTGGGTTGGAGCCTGCCCAAATGCCTCATCCCATCAAGACATCAGCCAGAAACTGGTCGACTATTCTAGCCAGGTTCAGCAGTTAGTAGAAGTAGCTCAGCTGGGCAAACTGGTCTACGCAGGTGGTGATGACGTCCTGGCTCTGGTTAACCTGAATGATCTGCTGTGGGTGCTGAACGACCTGCGCTTAAAGTTCCCTTCCTTAAATGACAGTGCCAACCCGTCTTCATCGGCATCGGCCGGTGTTTGTATTGCCCACCATAAAACGCCGCTGGGCGACGCTATCGATCAGGCGCGGAAAATGGAGCAAGCGGCCAAAGGGGTGGAAGGCAAGAATGCCCTCGGCATTTCACTGCTAAAACATTCGGGCAATCTGGCCCAAACGGTTCTGAAATGGTCTTATCCTAATCCGGAGCTGAATCTGATTGAAATCTCCGATAATCTGATACAAGTTCTGAACAGTAATAATGTTTCAAAAAAGTTTATTTACAGTTTTCGAACCCTGTTCGATAGGTTTGATCAACAGAACCAGCTGGATGATTCATTAATTGACCTGGTTCAGGCCGAGTTTCAACGTCTGTTGTTGCGAGCCAGTCAGGCGGGGCAACAGGAAATGGTTGAATTGAAAACAGCGGATCTCAAACATCTAATGCAGATTACGGAATTCTCCAATTTCCTGAATTATCTAGAAATCATCAACTTTATCGCCCGGGAGACTAAAAAATGAGACTCTTCCTGAGACCAAATGATGGGCTCTTTTTTCGAGATGGCCGACCTTTTAGTAGTGGCCAGCAAACGGAAGGTTATTCCATTTTTCCTCCTTTACCTTCTACTCTGATGGGAGCAATTCGTTCTGCCTACATCGCTCAGGAAGGGGGGTTAATCGATTTTTTGGACGGAAAGATGGAACCGGCAATCGGAACACATACCTCCATGCAAAAGGCCAGCCTTCAACTGAGAGGTGTTTTCGTGGGCCAGTCCGGTGCAATCGATTCAGTTAAGCCCGGTCAGGATGAAGTTTATTACCCTGTTCCCAGAGATTTGGTAGCGGCCAAGAATTCAGCTGATACCAAACTCTTTCCGCTAAGTGTGGGCAAATCCGATTTTTATTCCAATTCCAGACTGGAAAATCCACTGACTTACCAGGGGGACGAAGTTGTAGTCTCACCAACAGGCTGGTTGGTTCAATCCCAGCTAAGGCAGTTTTTACTGGGGCCGAGCAGTGACCTGACTTACCTGAAACCCGATTTCATTATTGATGAACCAAAGATCGGGATCAAAAGGGATACTGCAACCAATACGGCTGAAGAAGGAATGTTGTATCGGCTGGCTATGAAGCGGTTTAAAACTACAGACTATGGCTTAGTTGTAGACCTGTCAGGAATCGATCAATTAGCTCAGGAGGGCTTGTTACGCCTGGGTGGAGAAGGGAAAACATGCATCCGACAACCCTTTGACATGCGAACAAACCCACTGGGCGACCCAGACCTGAAACGGCTAAGTGAACGGGTTCAGGAAAGCCGATCATTTAAACTGTATCTGGCCACACCTGCAATTTTTGAACAAGGATGGCGGCCTAAATGCCTGGGCCAAGACGGTATCTGGAAGATAATTACCAACGCCGGTGCCGGTCTGCAATTGCAATTAATCACCGCCGCTGTAGGAAATTACATCACGGCCGGCGGTTGGAGTATTGAAGGAGGACGGGCAAAAACTGCCTATCGGGCGGTCCCGGCCGGTAGCGTGTACTACTTCAAATTGCTAGAAGATACTTGTGCAACGAGTCTAGTGGATCATTTTCATAACCAAAACCGAAGTGACCTGAGACGGCAGGAAGGATTTGGTTTAACCTATGTTGGAATTACTGACTGACCAAGAATTCCAGATATGAACAGAGGCGGCCAAGTTACAAGTATAGTGGTAGAGGATGTAGGAGCAATAGAAACCCAATTAGAATGCCTGGCAAACCCGGAAAAATAAGAGGAAAAACAGATGTACCAGTTAGCTAAACCGCTTTTTTTGATTGTTGAAACCCCGCTTCATGCCGGTAGCGGAACCGATTTGGGGATCGTCGATTTACCCATCCAGCGTGAAGGGCACACCAATTTCCCTAAGATTGAGGCCTCCAGCCTAAAAGGATCCATGCGGGGAGTTTTTGTCAGCCAGCCCAAATCAGACCAAATTGAGGCGATGTGGAATATTGACCCTCAATCGGACGACTACACACAAAAAGCCATCAATCTGGCCTTTGGGCCCGATACCGGTGGTGATCATGCCGCTGCGCTGGGTTTTACTGATGCCCGCCTGTTACTGTTTCCAGTTAAGTCAGTGCGAGGTGTTTTCGCCTGGATTACCTGCCCGGCCGTTTTGTCCAAATTTAAGCAGGATCTTTCTATTTGTCAAGCCAATCTGGGCTTACCGGATTTGCCGGATAAAAGAGACCGGGTACCAGCAGATTGTGATCTGATGGTGGATAGCAACAAGGTTGTTTTAGAAGAATATACTTTTGGTGTGCAAAAATCTGACGAATGTACACAATTGGCTGAATGGATAGCTGAACATGTGATGCCGGGGGACGATACTTATGCCTATTGGCGGGAGAAAGTCAAAAAGAGTCTGATCGTGTTGTCAGACAACGATTTTCAGGATTTCGTTACCCAGTCGACGGAAGTAATTGCCCGAATAAAAATTAATCAGCAAACCGGCACTGTTCAGGAAGGGGCATTATGGTACGAAGAATATTTGCCGTCCGAATCTATCCTATATTCGTTGGCTCTGACATCACCGGTTTTTGTCAAAGGAGAAACAGAAAAAGGAATTTTTGCTCACAATGAGATGGATGACCGATGCGAAGCCAGAAAAGTGATGGACTTCTTTGAAGATGGATTACCCGGGATCATACAGATTGGAGGTAATGCCTCGACCGGTAAAGGGTTAGTGCGAACCCATATCCCAGAAAATGGTGGAGGTGGCGGAAATGAATGAAGACAGCATGAGCGGAATTGAGCAGGGGCGAGCCAGTTATGCCTATAACCAGGTTTCTAGTGTTTGCCATCAAAGCGAAAGCCTGCAAAAGAAATATAAATCATATGCCAAGAAACTACCAATATTGATAAAGACCAACGGGCTGGGGCAGGCCTTGGTTTTTACACAAACCAAAGATGAAGGTAGCGAAGAACTATACCTGCAGATTGGTGAGTGGCTACAAAAGCGTGAATTGATTATCGAAGAGTTGGATATGACAGGTCAGGTGGTGGGTATGAATTCTTTTAAATACCGGCAAACAACCACTGAAGTGTTGGCTTTGATGAACTGGGTCCGTCGTTTCGT
>JASMLX010000188.1 GCA_030748495.1 Candidatus Poribacteria bacterium
CAGCTCTCAGAACAGATAGGACTTCCCAACGCCACCCGTTGGGAGATCGGAGGTAATAACGTCCTTGCTTCGACATCAGAAACCACTTGTGCCCAAACCTTTCCACCTCGGCCTAAGATGCCAAAAACAGGAGTGTTGGAACGCCCTCTTCCACGTTTACTACCAGCAGCTTTGGCGCGGTGTCTTTTGTGGTTCCATTGTGCCCCAATATAGGTTTCATCCACTTCTACCGTGCCAGAAAAGATATCCGATATATCCTTCTGAAAGCTCTCTTTTACATCGGTTAAAGCAGGTAAAAATTGAAGAGGTGGTAATCTCTCTGGGGGTGGACCAACCCAATCAGGAGTACGGCATTCCCGGCCTCTTAACCGCAAAAAACACTAATGGTTGAATACCCATGAAAAACACTAAGCCGATCAAGTGGTTAACGCTGGTTTTGACGATCCTATTAGCCGTTCCACTCACCATTCACGGTCAAGAGCCACCCGCTGAGGTGGAATCATCGTCGGTTGGGGAACTGGTCCAGCGACTTCAATCCAAAAGGATTCAGACGCGCGTAGACGCGGCCTATGCCCTCAGCCGTATTAATCCACCTGCTACAACGGCTGTTCCCATTTTAATTCAAGCTTTACAAGACGAAAACGGGTTAGTCCGTGCGGCTAGTGCATACACTTTAAGTCGGATTGGCACGCTGCCGGCCAAATTGGCCCTACAGCAAATTCTACCTCGATTGATCGACGATTTAGCCGATCGACACAGCCATGAAAATAACCATATCAAAGTCCGTGCGGCAACAATTGTTGCTGTTGGTGCCATGGGGGCAACGGCTCAGGCAGCAACACCGATCTTAATTCAAGCTCTTAACCACGAACGGGAGGAGATTCGCGCCAATGCTGCCGTTGCCCTGGGTGGTATCGGTCAACCCGTTGATACGGTCATACAGGCCTTGATTCAGTTCACGCAAGGAGGCGATCTGGCACGGGCGACCGGGGCTTATGCCTTAAGTCAAATTGAATCGCCAAAAGTTGAAACAGCTGTTCTCGAAATCTTGTCCAAGTTAATCGACGCTCTCGGCAGTAACGACCAGAAAGTGGTAACGGCCACCCTGGTAGCGTTGAACGGGATTGGAGCACCAGCAGTTTTTGCTTTACTGGACAAGATGTCAGAGGAGGAGCCGGCCATCAGGCAACGGGCTGCACAGGCATTGGAACAGATGGGGCAGCCGGCTGTCTCCCTACTCGTTCAAACCTTATGGTGCCAGGATCAAAAATTGAGGCTGCATGCGATATTGGCATTAGGCCAGATTGGGGCTTCGGTAGAGGTGGCAGTACCTGACCTGATGAAACTGCTGGATGATCCCAACCCATCAGTTTGCGGCCTAGCAGCCTACGCTCTAGGCGGGATCGGTGAAGCGGCAATAGGTGCGGTGCCTCGACTCACAGAACTGTTATCTCACTCTGATCAAACAATTCGTATCAACGCGGCCTACGGATTAGGTGGGATTGGTAAAGCGGCGACAGCAGTCGTTCCAAATCTCATTCAAGCACTGAGCGATTCGAATCCTGACGTTCGCCTCAGTGTCATACATGCGCTGGGTCAGATCGGTACTGCGGCTGGTGTATCCGATTTGATCCCGATGCTGTCGGATCAGGACGAATGGATTCGCTTAGGTGCCGCTCATGCTCTGGGTCAAATTGGTGAGTCCGCTCAAGCCTCCATCCCAATGTTAATCCAAGCCTTACGTGATGAACATGAAGGCGTTCGTTACAATGCTGTTAATGCGTTGATCCTAATTGGAGAACCATCAGTTACCGCGCTCATCGACACGCTCAAAAATGGGGATCGTATCATGCAACTCCGCGCGATGGATGTACTGGGCCAGTTCGGCAAACTGGCTATACCTGAGTTACAGCAGGCCTTAGATGATGAGGATACCGAAGTTCGTCGTAGTATCATTTCAGCTTTAGGAAATATTGGACCGGATGCCGTTCCTGCGCTCCAGCAGGCACTTGACCATCAAGACGGCCAAGTGCGTTGGTCTGCCGCTCATGCACTAAGAAAGATCGATAGTCCGGAAGCCAAAGCAATTTTGGCAGAATATCTCAACTATAAACCTTGACTGGGCTTAATCAAAGATTAGATCACTCAAATTTAATAGAGGTTCAAAATATGACTGAGGTGGTTCTCCTTCGGCAATAGAATTTAACCGATTAGCTGCAACGTCTACTCTTTCAACACCAAAATGTTGACTATATCCGTGAAACGACCTCTTCGCAACTCACTTGCACCCTATCATAGCTCTTGTCAAGAAGAAGGCGATGACAGCCAATCGGCAAATTATCAATTATCTAACCGGAGCCTCAACCATCGAACCACTGACCCGCACGTAAGCCACAGCCAACATCAGTCTCTTATTGTTCTGTACCAGATAGGCAGTCGAGTCACAGTGAAAGTAGTTGGCACCACTTCCGACCTGGGGATACAGAGTTAAATGTCTGATGATATGGTGAACAATGAGTTTGGGTTCAGCTCAAAGTTGAGGCTTTCTAGTTGTATCTTCAGCAATCACGGAGCAACAACTGTCAGTTTGCGAGGGAGGATCTGGATCTGTTTAGGGGTATCACCAATATATTCACCGTCGGCGTACATCTTCATTGGCGGATCTGTTGTGATCGATAGGGACTTGGTTCTGTGGATCTGTACAGCTGGGTGTTTGGTATGCCCTCCCCAAAAAAGCGTTACCAGCATTCGTAAGATAGTTAAATGAGAAATAGGTTGGATGATACAGACGTCAAACAATCCATCGTCCATCACTGCATCCGGCAGGATCCGCATCCCACCACCATAACTGCCTGTCACACCTGTCGATGAGATCAGAATCTGTCCTTGATAGGTGCCGAAGTCGCCTTGTATGGTGGCCATCGGTGCTTTGAATAGTGGTAAGGTCGTAATGGCGGTTACAACATAAGCCAATGTGCCGGAAAAGATAGCTGCGATTCCCTGTATTCCCTCTTCCGTAACGCGTCTTCCTACCTCAGCATCGTAACCGCAGGTGACGATGGTACTAAAGTAATGCGAACCAACCTTTCCCAGATCTATTTTCTTTGGCCGTCCTGTCAATAAAATCTCGGTTGCTAACTCCAGGTTAGTAGGAATATTGAGTGCTCTGGCCAGGTCGTTGCCTTTGCCACAGGGCAAAATACCGAGTGCTAGATCAGTCTCCGTTTGACCGATGGCATTGATGATCTCATGGATTGTGCCGTCTCCTCCACATCCGATCAGGAAGCGAACCCCTTGATTGATGGCACTTCCTGCTAAGCGGTAGGCGTCTCCTCGTTTTTGAGTTAGGTATAGTTCACCCTTTTTCTGGTTCTCGACCAGCCTTTGGTAGGCCGCCTGCGCCATATCTACTGATTTTCTCCGGCCTGAGATCGGATTGGCGATCATGGCAAAGCGCGATAGATCTATCACCGGATAGCTCCAATTTCCCAATAAAGTTGAGGGTGAGATCGCTGCTTAGGTTAACGGAATTTGATTGTGCGGCTTAAAACCAGGAATGGCAATTACATTAGCCAGCATATCGATACCACAATGTCCTGTATCTGGCGGGATATAAACCACGCTACCTGGCTTGAGTGCAAGTTCCTGACAATGGCTGAGATCATTTAGCGCCGGGTAGATTTGCATCAGCTCCGGTTTTCCGCCCAGGTCAACTGAGCCTATTGTAGCCGATACATCCGCTGGATCTAAAATTAAATAGATTTGAGACTCCGCCTGACCGCCGCCAACGGCTTGTGATGGGTGGTAGTGAGGTTGAGAGGTTTCAGCGGTTAGATGAACCAGATGACTGTTGACACTATTGATCCCATCATCTTCACCCTCCATTTCGGTATGCGCATACCAGGTTAGTGGTAGTCGTCGGAAATTAGTGGATGGGCTAGAATGGAACATATTTCGAAGATAACGCAACCGCCGGGTAGCAGTGATATGGGTCATAAAGAGCTCTGTATTTTCAACCCACCAGTAGTCGAATTCTCCTCTGACTCGAATTGGTTCGTCCGCAGTGACCGTCAGCTGATCACCAGCGCCAAAAGGCTCAAAGGTGGCCTCCTTCTTGGTGGACCAACCCAGTTGAGAATAGTTAACCTGTAAAATCTCGAAAGCGCGGCGAACTTTGGGTCGGCTTGACCATTCGATCAATGGTAGTCCTGTTTCGGCCATTAAACGAATTTCAGAAGAAATATCACCGATCAGCACGTTGCCATTAAGCCGGGTCAGAATCGATTCTACATAGGGGCAAATTTGCGAATGTAGCGTATCCAGATTTTCGGCCAAGGTCTGTAAAATCGGCAGATTTTCACTGTCGCAAACGTCTGGTTCGTAGCAGTCTGGCAACGGTTCTCCGTCGCCTTCCTGAGTCCGATAGCTGATATCTAAGAAGACTTCACCTTGACCACCTAAAACAAATAAATGACGTACGCCATTATGTATTGCAGTGATTTCATCTCCTGAGCCTTCACCAAACCGGCCCGCTCGGACACGATCATATCCCACTTTGAGGTGGGGATAGTCCTGTTGGCATCGAGATACAACCGGTTCAAGGGTTTCGGGTCGATGGATATGGCCTAAAATAGGCTCTGGCATCCTGATGCTCCCTGTATTTAGAATATAAGTGTATTTAGAATTGAGAATCGAGAGAGGCCTGACTTTCAGTCAAGAAATTGTGAAGCGACTTCCTCACAACTCAATAACAACTCAATAGTAGTAAGAGTTGAAGTCGTCGCTTGCACAACCAAATGCTAAACTGGAGCAAATTAGCGAAGTGCATCGGCTTGCTGTTGGGCGTAAGCCGACACCACACTATCGCCGTAGTGCTCAATTAAAGTTGTGTAAGACTGATATGCCTGCTCGCGATCTTTGATTTCGAACTGGTAAATATCTGCAATTTGGGCTTGCGCTTCGGCAGACAAAATCCCATTGCCCTGACTTATCACCTGCCGGTATTGCTGGATGGCTGTAGTAAACTGCTTTTGGTGGAGATACAAATTTCCAAGCATCCACCGTAGGTCATCGACGATCAGCGACTGAGGGTATTGCTGGATTGCCGACCGGCAGCGATGGGTGGCCTCCGTGATTAGGCCCTTCCGCTTCAGGTATTCAGCCTCAACATATCGGACCAAAGGTTCTTTGCTACTATCTGAGTTTGACTGAATTCTCACCATCCAGGTCAAAGCCTCATTGGTGTAATCTGTCAACAATTGGGCGACCTGTTTATAGGTCTGAATCGCTGATTCGAAATTATGCTCGAACAGGTATGCGTCTCCAATTAGTTTCAAGGCTTGTGCTTGGTCGGCAGTGCCTTTCCGCTCTGAAATCGGTTGTAAAATGCTTCGAGCCGCGACGAAGCGATTGGAAAGTAGAAGTGTTTCCGCTAATCCTAGATTGACCTGTTGTCGATACTGGACAGAAAGTGATCGCTGGCTCAAATTCCGATAGATCTGCTCCGCCTCTGAGAAACGATAAGCGCTGTGGAGTAACAAATCCGCTATTTTTAACTGGATCGATATGTCTTTGGCTTCTATCTGTTGTAGTGTTGCCAATGCCTGCTCCCAGTCACCCGTTCTCTGATAACGTTTAACCAGTTCCACCTGACTGTTTCGCTTCGACTGGCTATTTGGAGAATCGGCAATCAAGGCTTGATAGAATTGATTCGCTTGTAAATGACCGTTTCGATCTAAAATACGAGTGTACTTTTCCAGCATTGGGCCTTTATGTTGTGGATATTGTTGGCCAAACTGCCGGAAATAGCGCAGAGCCCGGTCGAAGTCCTGGGCGTGAAAGCTGATCTCCGCAAGCGTTAGCAACCGCTTGGGGGAGTTTTGATTTAAAGCCTCTAATTTAGTGAGGACCTCGGTCAGTAACTGTCGTTGTCGTTCTCCCTCGTAGATATTGGCCAATTCTTGTAAGATCATATCCCGATTATTAAAATTGAAATCAACTACTGAGAGCGCTTTGAGGAGTGTGTCCACCACTTGCGGGATCTCACCTTTGATTTTGTAGACCCCGGCCAGTTCGGTGTAAAGGTAAGCGTTGGTTGGATTTAGCTTCAAAGCAGATCGATAAGCGACAATCGCCTGGTCGTAGAGTTGGTTGGCCACATAGATATCGGCCATCTGCTGATACCGGTAATATTGGTTCGGGTTGGAAGTAGCAATTTTGGACCATAAAGCCAACGCTTGTTGACGGTTGCCGCTTTCAGCATATAGTTCGCCCAACTTTTTGAGTAGATCTGTATCGTCTGGCGCTTTGTCAAGGGCGGATCGGTACAACTGAAAGGCTAAGTCGAGTTTTCCTTGTGCTTTGTAGAGGTCGGCCAACTGCTCAACCAGGTCTGAATCTTGGCTCTTCTGCGACAATTGGTCTTTTAGAAGCCGCTCTGCCGGCTCGAATTGCTGCGCTTTGATCCAGATCTGCACCAAGCTACGCAAGGCACTGCTCCGATAAGGTGAGGCCGGATAATCGCCCAAAAATGCTTGATAGGCCTGGATCGACTTTTCGGTCTGACCTGCATAATACCAGTACTGTCCAGCTAGATAACCGGCGATGGCACCACTTTGAGTCTGAGGGTGTTTGTCCAAGATCTGCTGACAAACACGACCTGCTTGATCGTACTGGTAGCGTTGCACAAAAAGATTACCGACTTGGTAGACCGCTTGCGTGGCATAGGAATCGTCAGGATCACCATTGATGATCGCGCTGAAAATTTGCAGCGCGTGTTTATCCTGCCCCAACTCCGCGTAACATCGTCCAATATTGAGCCGAATGCTGGGCGTTCTCGCTGAACTAGTGGATGCTGCGCCGTTGGAGATTTTTAGATAGGCATCGAGTGCGGCCTGATACTTCCGGTCGTAGAACAGGTCATATGCTTTTTGGAGGGCCTGTTGAATAGATGCCAGATTCGACGGGGGGGGCGGTTGAGCCCAAGATAACAAACTCAAGACACCAAGGAGTAGAATTAGGGAAACGATCCAACGGTTACCTTTTTTCCGATGGTTATTCAACAGCTGATTGAACAAATCCGTAAATCTCAATCTCATTGATTTTTGCTAGGGCTTTGGTATGACCACTGAACATCGAGACACCTCTAATTTTCTGTATGTTTTGCCGCCTCAAGGCGTCGTCATCTGAAGTCTTTTCGACCCGGATCTTCAATCCTGAAGTGTAGACCGGTATTCTAAGATTCAAGGTCAATCGCCTTTCGGTCATATTTTTGACCTCCTGAACATGTCTCCAGTTGCCGTTGGTTTCGAGTGCAAAGAGGTCAAAGGCTTGAAGATTTTGAGAGTGGATGACCACTTTGTTGATCGACTTCGGTTCTGGCAAAATAACGACACCTTCCGAAGGCACCATATATCCCCGAACCGACTGCTTGGAGGCGCCTTCGAGATACTTGGTTTCTCCAATCGTCTCCAAATTGCCATCAATCATGGCCGGGTCATTGCAGGTTGTCCCTGCTATTAAGGTATAGTTTTCACTCCACTCTTGGCTGGTTGCTAGAATTTGTAAAGCTTTGCATCCCATCAAGGAGAAGTACAACAAGCAAAAAGCGAATGTCGGTAGTAATCGGCGAATCGCTAACTTGAGGGGATTATTCTTCAGATTCATCGTTCCGCTTTTGTCTCCTTAGTGTTTGGTTAGCCTGTTGGATAGCCTTGATGATTTCATCTCTGGACAGTTTTTGTATTTTGAACTTCAGGCTTTGAAAAAAAGGAACCAGATCTTCGCCTGCTGCCTGGCTTAGATAGTAAACCAGAAAACTGGTTGGCATATTACCCGGTAGTTGCTGATAAAGTTTATCTTCCTCCATTAACTTGAAAAACTTGAGGTAGAAGTCTTCTCCAAATCGATCCTTCATCTCAGCGACAATTGTATAGCAATAATTGTATCGCCATTGGGTTAAGGCATCAGCACCCGCATCCAGATCTCCACTCCACTCTTGTGCTGCATTAAGGCCATCAAGTGTGAGTTTAATCTCGTTCAAGTCGACGTTTCGATGGTCTTTGCCCTTGGCGTATTCCACTTCAACCCAGACGGCAATGCCCTCCGAAAACCATGCCGGAAGCAGATAGATATTAGTGAAGGCGTGTGCCAATTCGTGTGCCCGGACGGGTCGTTCGCTAAACATATTCAGGGGAAAGTTCATCTCGATTCCTTGGATTACTTTGATGATTTGTCCGTTCTGCATCCGATTTTGTGCGTGTATGGTTGTCGTTGCCATCAGTTTAGTACCACGATATATATCGTGCAAGACGACGTGGATTTTATGTTTAGGTTCAAATCCGAAGATTTGATGCAGAAACTGATATAAACTCTCCATAAAGACTAGCGATCCGTGTCCAATCTGCTGCCGCTCGGTAGGGGTATCATAGTCCGGATGCTGATGGAGATCCGGTCCGAACGACAGCTTATAATGAGCACTGTCGATTTCCAATCCATCTCCAGAAACATTAACTCCGGTGTCGTCTGGTGCTTCAAAAGTAACATATCGATCCTTCATCCGGACACGATTTTCTTGTTGCCGTTTCAAGTTGGATTCCTGCAGTTCTTGTAGGATAGTACAACCCGTCAAAAAAATCCAAGCGAGTCCCATTAGCCAACAGAAACAGAGTTGTCTTCTAATTTGCCAGTTGCTTTTTTTTGTATCTCTTGTGAATAGGCGATTAGGCTTCATTAAAGTCACTGTAAACGAAAAATCAGGTTCTCTAATATTTGATTATATTCGGATTCAAATTGCTGAAACTCATCTGTAGTCAGTGTCCAGAGATCAATGTGATAGAGGTAGAACGTGTTACCGGTAGGTCGCATAAAAACGGCTTTTTTATCGTAGTTTCCATTTTCCCATTTCAGGGTATAAAAGTCACCTACCACACGATCTTGCGAGTGGATTCGTCCCTGGTCAACGACCTCAAAGGATTCCGGTGGATAGATCAATTTCATGATTTCTAGGATGGTATTCACCAGATCTTCGGTGTTGCTAACATCACTGATGGTCTGTTTTTCCACCCAGACAAAAATATGGGGAATCTTCTGGTCAAAAACTTCGGTTAGTGAACGGATAAACGGCTGACCTTTCGGTTGCAACAACAACATGGAGTCAACATCATTGAACTTAATTTTGCCACCGAAGATGGACTCCCAATTCAAAAAGGCATCGACAGTATCAGCATTAGTGACTGTTTCAATTTGCCAATTCTCAACTGGTAAATCTGCCAGTTGAAAGATATAGCGTTGACTACGAAATACATCCTGGGTGAGGCCGATGGGGAGGTCTTCTTCGACCAATTCGGTTTGAGTCGGGGAATCAGTTTGCCCGCACCCAAAGATTACTATCAACAGAAGCAGACAGTGCACCAATTGGAGAACCCACCGAATTAGCTGAAATCTGTTGCCAATCATAACAGCCCTTTTCACCTATCCTGATAGTGTTATTATAGCATGAGAAGATAGATCTTGCTTAGACGAAGCAATTCTGGTGCTGGTGATCATTTTATTTCAAAAAGCCTTGACATTCTTTCCTAAACGTGGTTCGCTATGTATGTAGACGCTCCACGGAAGGATATATGATTAATGGCCAAAACAGTTTTAGTTATTG
>JASMLX010000189.1 GCA_030748495.1 Candidatus Poribacteria bacterium
GATACTGACACCCTGTTGTCGGTTACTTTTGCGGATGATACAGTTAACCAGCGGACCACACTGAGCATCACCTCCAGCGTCTTTAGTCTGGATAGCAATACGGCCTATCAAATTCGGTTAGTGAAGACATCGGCTCGGGATACAGACGGTAACCGCTTGATGATCAGACCAGAAGAGACCGTTTTCCGCTTCTCCACCAGAAGCTCGGTGCATCCAACCGTCGTCTCCACCCAACCGGCTAATGGAGCCATCAATGTGACGCCGGCAATCGAGGTGGAGATGGTTTTCAGCAAGCTGATGGACCACGATTCGATTAAAGACTCCACCTTTGAACTGGCTAACCTGACGGACCAGAGTCCTCCCTTTGTTTTCCATCTGCAACAAGGTATCACCGATGCTGATACCCTGTTGTCGGTTACTTTTGCGGATGATACAGTTAACCAGCGGACCACACTGAGCATCACCTCCAGTGTCTTTACCCTGGATCCAGATACCATGTATCAGATTCGTCTGTTGGAGACGACGGCTGCAGACGCCGACGGTAATGGATTAATATTGCCGCCAGACGATCTGGTGTTCCGTTTCTCTACCGGCACGGCGCCAACGATTGTGGAGACCTATCCGGCCAACGGATCTGTCAATGTCTCGCCCGAAATCAATGTCCGTCTGGTCTTCAGCCAGCTAATGAACCAAGACTCAATTATGGATTCGACCTTTGAGCTGGCCGACCTGAGCAGTGGCCAGACGCCCTTCATCTTTAATCTGCAAGATGGGCTGGATCAGAATACGGCCCTGGTTAACGTCACCTTTAAGCAGGAAAATGGGAATGGGCAGACGATTTTGCAGATGACCTCTGATTTCATACAGCTGACCCAGGACAACGAGTACCAGATACGCCTGGTCGAAACAGCCGCTACCAATCTAGCCGGCGACCCCTTACTGATTCTGCCGCCGAGCAATGTTTTTCGTTTTCGGACGGGCACCCTGGCGGATCAGATCACGATCGCACCAATTGACAACCCGGTGCTGACTGAAGGCCAGACACTGGCTATTAAGGTCAAGGCGATAGATCGAGACGGCGATAATCTGCAGCTGGAAATCTCCGGCCAACCGGATGTCATCAGCTTGACCGATTACGGCCACGGCAATGGTTTGATCAGTGGCACGCTGGGCTATCAGGATGAGGGCGTCTACCAAATCAGTCTAACCGCCACCGATGATAGCGCTATTGCGGCTAGTGCCAGCCGGCAATTCAAATTAACCGTCCTGCCGGCGCCAGCCGTTATCAATCCCATTGACGATCAGCAGCTCCATGAGGGCGATGTGGTGTCGATCCCACTTTCAGGCGCTGACCCGGGTGGTGATCCGGTCCGATTAAGTGCCGGCGGTTTACCGCCAACCTTACAGCTGATTGACAATCAAGATGGTAGTGGCTCAATTACGGGGCAGTTGGGCTACAACGATTCGGGCGCCTATACCGTCACCGTTTTTATTGACAACGGTGCCATTCGAAGCCAGCTTGAATTTGAGTTGGTAGTCATTGACGCCGTCCCACCTCTATCGCAGAAGGTATTAGTACCGATCGGTATCGCCCAACCTATTTCGCCCCTGGCTATCGATGTACCACAGGGCACATCGATTAACCTGCCGATGGATATCCAATTCGGAGTCGAGGTGTCGGTGGTTGATACACAGAACGGTAGTGTGATGGCCGAGCGGACCTTTACCTCTACCGACGGGG
This sequence comes from Candidatus Poribacteria bacterium, assembly GCA_030748495.1. GTDB lineage: Bacteria > Poribacteria > WGA-4E > WGA-4E > UBA9662. The sequence goes on from JASMLX010000189.1 coordinate 1,742, forward strand.
AGTTGTTATCGACCCTGGTGGCCGACTTAGCCCCTAATCACAGCTATTTAATCATCGAGGATTATCAAGGATTAGCCATCCCGCAAGCGCCGTTTGAACTTCCCGCTTATGACTTCGATCTGGAACCGCAGGAGAGCACCATCACAACGGACGATGACACCTCACTGATCGCCTACCAAATTGATATTGTTGCCAGTCTAGCGGATCTAATGACGGTGATTGTTGGCGATTTCCACGGTATGCAGCGGGTGCCGGACGTTCTACCGGCAGAGGTGAATTTACCGCTGACAGCGGCTAAAAAGATACCGGCCGGTTCTCCCATCCGTTTCGGATCCGGTTTTACTCTGCAGTTTGATCGTACCATCCAGGCCAGGCCCATCTATCCTGTTGTCTTTGAACTGGATTTAGATCCAGGTCAGGATGGTATCCAAGACGGACGAGACAATAATCCGGTGCCAGTTGTGCTCAACCAGATAGTCGATATCGATGTCTGGGTTTCTAATGTGGAAGACCTCGATTCCTACAGTCTGGATTTGAGTTTTGACCCCATGCTATTACGACCGATAGGCGATTCGATCCAAGCGGGTGATTTTCTGGGGCCAAAGAAAAATACACTGCTGATGCCCCAAGTCAGTTCGGGGCGAGTCGGCATCAATCACAGTCTAGTGGGACAGAAAGCCCAGAATACGGGTTTGGGTTCCGGTCGGGTAGCCGCTTTGCGATTCCAGGTCATGGCAGACGGTCCGATCGAAATTCAGCTGCAAGAGACAGTCGCCTTTAACCGTATGGGGGATCGATTGGCGACCATCGGTCAGTCAGCCCTAATGGCATCCCCCCAATTGGAGCCTTCTCTTCGTCTTGCCTTTGAACCGGAACAACACCGGTTCTTACCCGGAGATAGCATTCAGTTGCACCTATTAGCGGACCAATTGGTCAATCTGGACGGATTCGACCTGCACTTCCGGTGGGATCCAGAAATACTAGAGGTAGCTGAGGTCCTTGACTCCCTGCAGCAAGGAGAACAACCGAGTTTCCTGATTCAAAACCCAATCGATGACGGCCGCTTGCAAATCTCCAGCACCATGCCGGGCCGAAGCCCAATGGCAGCTAGCGATGGAGATGATGTCCGACTATTGACCATCGTTTTAACAGCCGTCAAGGCAGGTCGAGCCGAGTTTGGCTTTGAACGGACCCAACTGTTTGGCTTGAACCACCGCCGCCTCAATAGTGAGGATATGACTGTCAACGGTAAGCTATACGTTAACAAGGCACCGGTTCTCAACCTGCAGACAGCCGGCGATCTGGGTGTAATCTCACAACAAAAAAGCTATGACAACCTTTTCCAAGTCAATGTAGAAAATGTCGACCAGTTTGGCAGCACTAAAGAGGCCTACGATTTCTCACTTCAGGTCTGGCCGGCAGCGAGTCCGGGTAAGGTTGAATCACTGGTTGACGGTGATCAAGCCTTTGGTTTTCAGCTAACAGCCAATAGCGACGGCGCAGCCAACCTGGCCCAGGTGGATTATGTTGGTGGTGCTTTGCCTGGCACTTACCACTTTTCACTCCAGGTCTCCGACCGGGTTGACAATCTGGAACTGGACACAACACTGATGGAGGAGGCGCTCGCTGTAACCATTAACGCCTCACCCGAATTTAAGTCACAAATCCCCAGATTCATTGGGCCGATGCTGCAGACTGAATCAGAGTCTGTTCTGCTGACACTCTCTATTGACGATCACCAGTTTTTCAACACCAGTGGTGTGGAGCATCTCCAGTTTAGCGGCCACTATCTGCCACCTGATAGACCGGAAACTGAAACGTCTATGATCAATTTGGCAGATAACGACAGCCTCTTTAAATTGGAGCCAGTTAGCCAAAACCAAATCGACCTGACCTTTTATGGATCACCTCAGGTGGTAGCCGGTAGCTATCTGCTCTATTTGGCGGTAGAAGATAGCGTAGGCGGAGGGCAAACTTTAGACCGAACCGAACTGGAGGTAATAGAGGTGCGGTTGATGCTCGATCCGGCCAGTGGAGGCGAACAGGTAGAGAGAATCCAATCGGTCGGCCAAGCTGATCAATTCGTTACTTTGGAGGTGCCGGCTGAGGCTTTGGATACGCCTGTAGACATCCATGTAATAAAGGCTGAAGGCGGCGACTACCCGCTGACTGAAGGCATGCTCTTGCCGGCCTTCAATTTTGTGCCCACAGATCAGAGCTTTAAGCAGCCCATCACGGTTACGCTACCTTACAGCCCGCCGAGCCTGCCGCAGGGCGGCCAAATAGAAAATGTTGGTCTGGGAAAAGTCGAAGTGGGGGCAACACAATCGTCTTGGGTAAAAATTTGGAACTCTTCCGTCGACGTCAAAAATAGCACGGTGACGGGGCTGGTAGAAAGTCTGAATAGTCAACTCTGTGCGGTAGAAATGGTAATGATTAACCGTGTGCCACTGACAGTACAAGATGAATTTGATACCGATGAAGACCAGAGTTTACGTATTCCATTCGATGATCTGCTAGGCAACGATATTGACGATGATTTAGAGCCATTAACAGTCATTGGCGTTATGACAGATGATGGGCAGGGCAATTTGCCGACGCAAGGAAAAGTAACATTGGATTCGAATCAGCAGGAAATCCAGTATACGCCACCCCTAAATTTCTTTGGCCAGCAGGTAGACGGCAGTGGTGACGCCTTCTTCTATAAGATTACTGACACCTCTGGCGCTGAGCAGATAGGGCAAGTACTGATCGACGTTAATTCGATCAACGATGAGCCGGTCTCCGCAGATATAGCACTAGAGGCGCTTAAGAACTCGGTGCGGAATGAGGTTCTGTTGACCGCCACCGATGTGGATCTGAATGAGAGCCTGACCTTTAGCATCGAGGATGGGCCCAGCTTTGGGCAGTTGTTGGCTGGTGAGACGGTTGTGGTTAGCGATCAGTTAGAACTAACTTCCGCTGACAGCCACGGCTACTCCAGGCTGTTGCACTACACTCCAACGCCGGACCACAGTGGGACGGTAATAGTTGACAGCTTTAGCTATACGGTGACCGATAGCAGTGGGGAACAGAGTACCTCCCAAATTCAGATTACCTTGATCAACGAGGCCCCCAATTCTCAAGATCAGATGTTAAATGTCCTTCGAAATTCCTATCAACACCCAGTGGAATTAGTAGCAACAGATAGTGACTTAGATGAGAGGCTAACCTTTAATATCGATACAGGTCCATCTTCTGGTCAGCTCTTCAATACTGCGGGACAACTTATTTGGCAGGATGGGCAGCCGGTTGAAACCGATAATGGTCAAGAGAATCTGGCAGTTACCATTGCACCTATTATTGTACAAACCTTCCCTGCTAACGGTGCAACTAGTGTTTCTCCTCTGGTCAGTATGAGTTTAGTCTTCAGCCAAAAAATGGACCACGATTCGGTTTTAAATTCGACTTTCGAATTAGCTGATTTAACTTCGGGCTATTCACCATTTATTTTTGATCTAAGTGCGCAGCTGACCGACAATCCTAATTTAGCCAAAATTACCCTGTCTGAAGATCAATTTGGAAGAACCGTATTAAATATGACCTCTGACTTCCTGCAATTGGCTGAAGAGAACCAATATCAGATAAGATTGCTGGAAACAGCTGCTAAAAATATCGATGGCCAGCCGTTGTTGCTTTTGCCTTCCAAGTTGAGTTTTCAATTCCGTACAGGTAAATTGGAAGGCCAGATCCAGGGCAATCAACTATACTCGGAACTATTCTTCTATACACCAACTCCTGACTTCATTGGAGAAGATAGTTTCTCCTATACCGTTACTGATTCTAGTAATACAAGGAGCACATCAGCTGTAACGTTTAACGTCCTTGAGATGGGAGTCTATCCGGTAAGCAATCCCCACCTTGGCCACCGCCAGGATATTCATACCGCACACGGACAGATAAAATTTCACCTGCCTGCAGGCTCCCGTTCCGATATTTCTGAAATCCATGTTGGTATAGCCCATGAGGACCACCAGCCACACAGAGATCATCTCAAAGCAGAAAAAACCCTACGCGATCTAATGGAAGATCCAACTTACGGGCTACACGAACTGGACCCTGAGAACAGTGAAGACCATAAGCGAATTTTCGACCAGATTGTCAATCATCTAAGGCGGGCGGCTGGACCGATTTTGAAAATTCATATTAAAGATAGTGCGGGGAATCATGTCATAGATAGTGAAAATCCCCTACGGCTTCACCTACCGATGACAGGATATGTGGAAGATGCAACAGCTCTTTTCATCTTCAACACCAATGGTAGTCAAATGTTACCAGCTATAGTTGAAAATGGCGTGTTAGTTGGTCATATCCCACACCTGAGTCTAGTGGCAGCTATGCACAATAATCCGCCAGTGGCTAATCCACAGTCAATTACGGAAGTGATCACTGACCGGACAGGTAAACTTATTACCCTAACAGGTCGTGATGATGACGATGACCCGTTGACCTATTACATCGTAGAAAAACCGGGTCAGGGAGATGTTACGCTTTCTGGCACTGAGGTAACCTACACTCCGTATATCGATCAAAGCGGCAGTGACAGCTTCACTTTTAGGGTCAGCGATGGAGCGGCAGAGAGTTCACCCACAAAAGTCAGCGTTACAGTCAACTACGCACCGGAGGCAATAACACAGTTATGGGAGGTGGAACAGGGGATAACCCTGGAAATTACGCTTCAGGCTGATGACGTCGAAGGAGATGAACTCAGTTATGAGTACACACAGCCCCAACACGGAGTTTTGTCGGGAACGGCACCCAATCTGACTTACGTCTCCCACGTTGATTATAGTGGTCAGGATAGCTTTACCTTCAAAGCCAATGATGGAACTAGTGATAGTAATATAGCTTCCGTTAGCATCGGTATTGCAGTCTCACCAATCGTTCGTCTACAGCAATCGATACCCGGTCAGACCGTGGCTTTCAGCCTGGCTAGTTTGGCTGATCTCGCCAGTAATATTGTTGCCATTGAGATTCCCGCATTATACGGCTTGTTGCAACTCGATCTAAGTGTGGTCGACGACACCAGTATTCTTCCCGGTCTGTTTAGTACCCGAAATGATATTGGTGTTGCCCTTAGCCTGGACTTTTTAGCCGCTGACGATAGCCAGTTGACCAACTTCTCATCCTTGCCCTTAACCGTTCGTATTCCATTCGATCCCGATCAGGATGAACAAACGAGAGCCAATGCAATTGTATTGGTAAGAGATGACGGCGCGTTCGAATTCTTGCCAACTCAGGTTGTGAACGGAAACCAGCTAGAAGCGGAAATTTATCACCTGAGCTATGTACTGACGCTTCACAACCAAGCTCCGGAAGCAAAAAACCAACAAGTGAAAACGGATGAAGATACACCGGTAGAGATTACACTAGAGGCGACGGATGCAGAGGTGGACAGCAATGACTTAATGTATCTAGTGGATATGGATAGCCCCAGTAAGGGAACGCTATCGGGAACGGCCCCCCATCTGACCTACACACCTAATGCCGATGTGAATGGGATTGATAATTTCACCTTTACTGTCAATGACGGTAGCGATGATAGTTCGGCCACTATCACTGTCAACATCATACCAATTAACGACGCGCCGGAGTTCAGCTTGAGCACAACCCTGATCGAAGTGGAGGAAGATTTTTCCGCGACTCAAACAGTCTCCTTAACGCCTATTGTTCCCAGTGATGAGACGACACAGATTGTTACCTATGTGCTCTCTCCAGATCCAAGTACCATTGATCTGGCTACTATCTCTTTTGATGAATCTCAACTTCAAATTACCATTTCGTCTTTGCCGCACCAAAATGGAACACAACAGTTGGTGATCGACGCCACCGAGACCGATGCGGAGGGAAATGAACTTCCGAACAATACCTTTCAGCAGACATTGACTCTGGTAGTTGAGCCAGTCAACGATGCACCAGTAGCCATAGACCAAGAGATATTAAATGTTGTGCCTGGCACCGACATAGAGGTTACTCTGTCCGCTACCGATGTCGATACGGATGCCCTAGACCTGACTTACACCGTAGTAGACCAACCGCAACACGGGATTCTGGAGGGAGAAACTCCCGACCTGACTTATACTGCCAATGTGGGTTTTGCCGGTCAGGATAGCTTTACCTTTAAGGTTGACGATAGTGCTGATAGTAATAACAGCAGTAATATAGCAATGGTTACCATTGGGGTTATTGATTCTGAAGTGATAAGTCTCCAGCAGTCAGAACCTGGTGAGATGGTGGCTTTCAGTCTGGATAGTTTCTTCGGTCTGGCCGACGACGGGGCTGAGATTGAGATTGCGGAAACATACGGTTTGTTGCAACTCAACCTGAGCGTGATCGACGACACCAGTATTCTTCCCGGTCTATTTGGTAGCCGGACTGATATTGGCGTAGCCCTGAGCCTGGACTTTTTAGCACCTGACGATAACCCGCTGACCGATTTTTCATCGGCGCCTCTAATCATCCGTCTGCCATTTGACCCCACAAAAAGTGCAGATACTATCCCCAACGCTATCGTACGGGTCAGAGCTAATGGTGAATTTGAATTCCTACCTACCTTGGCGGTAGGGAATAACCTGTTGCAGACCGAAGTCTCTCACCTGAGCTATGTCCTGACATTGCACAACCACACACCGGTAGCCTTGGCCCGGTCGGTTACTGCTACCGCCGGTTCCCCGGTGGGTGTTACGCTCAACGCAGAGGATACAGACGTCGATAGTAGTGCCTTGACCTATATGGTAGTCAGTGATCCGGTTAAAGGATCACTGACCGGCACACCGCCTAACCTGACCTATACACCTAACGTTGGTCAGACTGGGAGCGACAGTTTTACCTTTAAAGTCAATGACGGCTCGTTGGAAAGCGAGGTGGCAACTGTTAACATCACTATTAGTGCCCCTCCTGTAGTTACGCCAACCAATAGCCCGCCGGTTGCTCAAGGACAGACCATCACTACCCCTGAAGACACCGAGGTGACCATCACGCTGACGGGAACTGACGCCGAGAATAGCGCTTTAACCTACACTATAGTCGGTAATCCGGTTAAAGGAGCCTTAAGCGGCACACCACCTAACTTGACCTACATGCCCAACGAAGGACTGACCGGGAGCGACAGTTTTACCTTCAAAGTCAATGATGGCACCAGCGATAGTCAAACAGTAACCATTGATATCACTATTACGGAGGTGCTGAATAACGCACCGATAGCCAGCAGTCAAAACGTGGAATTGGATGCAAGCAGTTCGATCAATATCACGCTTCAGGCAAGTGATGCTGAAGAAGACAACCTGACCTACCAGATAGTGGATTCGCCACAGCACGGCACCTTGTCCGGTACAGCACCGGATCTGACCTATACACCTGAGGAGGGATATAGCGGTACGGACAGCTTCACCTTTTCCGTCAACGACGGGGAGGTCGATAGTGAGCTGGCGACGGTTAGTATTACGGTCACGGCCATTAATCAGGCTCCGCTAGCTCAGGGGCAGGAGCTAGCAGTGGAGGTGGATCAGGCCTTAGCCATCGTCCTGACGGCCACGGACGCCGATAACGAAGCCAAAGATCTGACCTACCAGATAGTGAGCCAGCCGCAGCACGGCACCCTGTCCGGCACAGCACCGGATCTAACCTATACACCTGAGGAGGGATATATCGGCACGGACAGCTTCACCTTTTCTGTCAACGACGGGGAGATCGATAGTGAGCCGGCGACAGTTAGTATTACGGTCATAGCCATTAATCAGGCTCCACTAGCCCAGGGGCAGGAGTTAACAGTGGAGGTGGATCAGGCCTTAGCCATCGTCCT
>JASMLX010000018.1 GCA_030748495.1 Candidatus Poribacteria bacterium
GATCTCCATTTTTAAGTTGATGTCCAACAATTATGAAGAAAAGAGTGAGGGCGTACAAGCCCGAGGATCTTTTTTTTAATTTCTTACATTTAATCCCGAATTCAGGTTAATTATGATCCTATTGACTAGTAATTTTCATTGCTATATAATGGTCATGTAAACCATCTGGTTCACATCTCATGTTAGACGTATTTATCTCCTACTCCCGTTATAAACAAGAATAGGTGTGATTTGAAAAGGCAACCCCCCTCAGAGTGTCTGCTCTGGTTTGGAAGTGTCACCCGCGCTTGGTAATTAGCCGACCAATTATTACTAACGTGGTAGATCGCTTTCTTCTGTGGAGCACAGATGGTTTCTTGTCTGAACAACGTCGAGACTGCGTACTTTTTTATTACAGTCTTTTCGATAAAGAGAGTAATAAAAATTGAAAAACAAGAAAGAAAAAGCAATTATGTTTTTACTGTTTGGATGGCTTAGCCGGTTATTGGTTGCCACTACAGTCTCTTTCAGGATCTGATCTTCAACCAGATCCTGAAAGACTAACAAGATAACTGCGAGACTGTGCAAATTCTCTGCTTAAATGGTATATGTTTACAGGCATTAAGGCGAGAGGTACTGCCAGGTATGAAGATAGCCATACGATCCCTTACTTAGTTGGTACCTTTTTCTTCTCAACACGGGCAACATCGGTAGAGGACAAGACTAATCATCAAATACCCTTATACTTACAATCTACTAGATTTCAATCATCAGCCTTATTCAGGAGCGTGCGTGATGAAGACGATCGGTTGGATCCTGCTTTTTGGCTTGTTCGGTTTGATGGGTTGTGGGCAGCCAGAGCCACCGAAAGCGGCCCAAGAGTCCATTGACCAACTGCCAGTTGCCGAATCCAGACCCAACAGCCGGCAGCGAACAGAAAAATCGACCGCGGACCATACAACCTCTGTTCTGATACGGGTCTTGGATGACCTCTACGCAGAACCTGCTTGATGAGGTTGAATCGTCCATCGCCCCCCAGACGGTCTCGACGCCATTAGTCAGCGAATTGGCAGAAAGTGTGCCTACGCCCCCGGATCAGAGTGAAATCGCCGACACCTCAGTTGAAGACGTCGAAGATATGTTGGCTTTCTTGACCAATTCCGAAACTGAACCGTTAGCCGAAGCAGAGGAGCCGCTAGCGGCCTATTGGTGGGAGAATCCAAAATAGAATCAGCTCTAGCCGTTCTTAGTCAGACCGTGCTGAGTGATGATCGAGATGTACGGATGGATGCGGTGTTGTCGCTGAGTCAAATGGGAGAAGAGGTGGTGCCGGCCCTGAGTCAGGCCCTGACCGATGACGACCGAGATATTCGGCTGAATGCGGTCCAATCACTAGAACTGATTGGAGAAGAGGCGGCTCCGGTACTGTTTCAAGCTTTGTTGGACGATGACCGGGATATTCGCTTCGATACCGTAACGGCATTAGGGCGGTTGGGGCAACAAGCGGTGCCGGTTCTCAGCCAAGCCCTGATTGACGACGACCGAGACATTCGTCTACATGCGGTTAACTCACTCGGTCAAATGGGCAGTCAGGCGGTCCCGGTGCTAACACAGGCCTTGTTGGACGACGACCGGGATATTCGCTTGCAAGCAGTTACCTCCCTAACTCAAATGGGATCAGTGGCCGCCCTAGCACTGTTTCAAGCCTTAGATGACGACGATCAAGAGATCAGCACCTTAGCCGCCTCAGCCTTAGAGATGATGTCGAGATGAGGTTTCCAATATTCGTTAGCATTCGACAGAATGCATTGGGCAGGATATTCAGAGCGGTGTCATCCCTATTCTGAAGAACAGCTTATTTGATAACATAGATGAGCATGTTCAGGGACAATATACTCAATTTATTTCCTGGTAGGAACTACTGTGAGCAACCCACTATCAACGAGCGAATCGCTGCAGACGGACGGGCTCAGTGGCGCGGGAATCGGCGCATTCATACACTGGTCCATCGACCGGCTGAAAATCGACGAAATCGATAGGTTGATGTTTGTCTGGCCTAATTCCCTGCACAGGTCGGCGCCTAAACCATGTATGATACGGCATAACGGAGAGGGAAAAGATTATCGGTACAAAGGGGAACTATTTTTCCTAAAAATCTCCAACAGCCAAGTACTTAATCCAGTCAGAGGCGAGAGGTTGGGTTTTTACGATGTTAAGCAAGTAGGCAGTACATTTAGGGCTGGGCCACGCCACATTTAGTGTAGTAGGAGAAATCTGGGAACAGGTCTTTTTAATTAACTATTAGTTCAAAATGGGGATATATAGTAAAGGATATACAGTAGTATGATAGAAAAGATTAAAATTGGAGTCATTGGTTGTGGTGTAGGCCGGAATTGGGTGGTAGGAGCGACACGGTGTGAAGACACGACTGCTTGGGCCGTTGCGGATCTGGATCGACAGCTTGCTCAGCAGATTGCTGCGGAAAACGAGGTGCCTAGAGTCTATAGCGACTATCGAGAGCTGCTAGAAGATGATAGAATTGATGCGGTTGGAATTGCAACCGCACCTGATATACGCAAGCCAATGGTGGTCGACGCACTCAAGGCGGGAAAACATGTCTTAGTGCAAAAACCGCATGGATGCAATGCCGAGGAGATACGAGAAATTAACTTGGTGGCGGTAGAGTCTGAAAAAACACTCGTCTACTCCTATTTTATGCGGCATCAACAGGAAAATAAAAAGAATCGTACCATCATCGCCCAGGGTAAAATTGGACATGTCTATCATACACGAGTGCATTACCATTTTCGGGAGCGCGGAACCGACTATGAGGTGCCACCAGGCAGAGAATGGTTGTATCGCTGGGGTAAAAAGGGAGGCGCATTGGGACAACACGGCTCCCACTACCTCGACTTAGCTTGGTTCTTAATGGGCTGCCCAACGCCCGAGTGGGCCTATGCCGTTAGTCACAGCGCTTTTCCATCAACCTTCAATCTCGGCCGCCATTCCGAAGACTATCTCAGTTTTTTGGTTGGATTTGTTGGTGGAATGACAATCCAAATGGACACTTCTGCCGTCATCCCCACTTGGGCGGATCGTGCCTGGGATTTATCCCTACGGGTATTGGGAACGGAGGGTACTATTGAGCAGCAATCCACGGCGCAAGGTTCGGGAACGCGTCGCCTCCTGGGTTCTATCTATACTGAGGGCGACAATTTTATCGACGAATTTGAAGAACATGGTGTGGGTGATTTCAATGCTGAAATACGAGACTTTGCCGCTGCAATTCGTGGGCAAAGTCCACCAGATGTATCTCCTGACAATGCCCTGGTATTTATGAAATTGTTGGACGCAATTTACTTGAGTGCTGAGAGGGGGGAAAAGATTCAAATCGCCAATTGAGTCCAAGATCTGCTTCTGTTGACCCCCTCTGATAAATTTGGCCCTCTTATAGGATGGAGCATAATGATCACCACTAAAAGCGACCCCTGGTGAGGATCGGTTATGCAACTAGTGGGCAAACCTCGTGGGAATTACATCGTGTCCTCTACTAACATTCACTGGTCTGGTGCCACAGAACCAAACTATTATGACGGACCTGTCAATGATTGCCTTCCGTGATCTATTAGACTTGATTTCATTTAACGATAATTTACATTTGGTTGTAATCATTAACGACCTGGACACCATTAAATTAACAGATAGAAGATTTCATTTCTACAATGATAGTTCATGTCGTCTAGATGTATGAGAGTATCTACCTGATAAAAATTCTTGCCGTGTTTTTTATGTTAGAAGTCCAAGCTTTTTATTCCTTGTTAATCCCTTGCCGAGATCTGATAGTTTTGCCGAAGCAGAATTCAAAACTAAATTGGCAGTTAAAACAGATAAGGATACCCTTAACTTCTAAATCTGTCATTAACAAGAATTAATTGAACTGGTGATTTATAGTGTCAAATGATCGTAAAGTACCGAGAGCCTATCTGGCAAATTTGGAGGATCGTATTTATGAATGAATCTTTGAATGTCGATTCTGCTGTAATACAGCAACGTCGTGATAATGTATTTCTGATTCTGGCAGGTTTATTTCTGGGAACACTGTCTATGTTGAATATCCTGGGAATTTCCAGATTTATTAAACTTTTCAGTATTGGGGAAGTTACATTTGCTGTAGCTGTGGGTGTCCTGCCCTATCCAGTGACATTTTTATGTACTGACCTGATCAGTGAACTATATGGTGAAAAGAAAGCTCGGTTCATGGTCTGGGTTGGTGTCATACTCAATATTTGGCTCGTATTCATCATATGGTTAGGTGGCATTTTACCTGGTTTCGAAGAAGTTAATGCTACGGGAGAATACGTTAAAGACGCAGCAGGAAGATTACCGATATTCTTTGAGCTAAGGGCATTAACCTTTGGCGCAGTTACTGCTTCTATGATTGCTTACATTGTAGCTCAATTCACCGATGTCTACATGTATCACTTTTGGAAGCGTTTGACCAAAGGTAAACATCTTTGGTTACGCAATAATGGATCAACTTTAATTAGTCAGTTAGTGGATACCACAGCGGTAATATTAATTACACACTACGGTGCTGGAGCGTTACCAATCAATCCAGATCAAGCTGTTATTCCACAACTCCTAATATTTATAGGATCTGGTTACGTATTTAAATTGGTAATCGCATTATTGGATACCGGTCCTCTTTATGTTGCGGTTAATTATCTATCTAAATATCTACAGATTGATCCTACGGAAGAACACAAGGATGAAGTTGAATCCGAGCAACAAAGATAGTATTTCAAAAGAGATTTTTCGAATCTATACCCAATTAACCTGAAAGTGCTCGCTTGAGTAGCTGAAAATTATCATTAATTGGTGACGATAACGTCACGGCTATATTTGGTAGTGTCAGCGCCAAAATTCATCGATGGTGACTATAAAATCCGGTTTGTTTGAAAGTCAATGTTATTTCTTACCCTCTCATTCCTCACTTTCCAAAGTCGCTCTATCGGATTGAGATTCGGACTGTCAGGCGGGAGATAATCAAGCTCGATATTCAATCAATGGGCTGCACTTTTCACCATCTCACTGCAGTGGTATCCGTCACCACCTAAGATCAAGTGAAGCTTGTCAAACAAGGGATCGTTCTCTCTCAGGCGATTGAAAAAATCCAAGCTGCTTCGGCTGTTGATTGAATCATATTTGCTGACCAGGATCGATGAGATGTCGTTTCCATTCAGTCCACCGACTACCCCATCAGGTATCATTCCAACCGCCGGCTTGTTGTCGGCTGGTGCGAACAGTTGCATTTGTACCCTTTGGGCCTTCTTCTCAAGTTCACTGGATATCCCCAAATCGACCGGTGTCGCCGCCTAACCCATTTATCATCCCCCCATTCGGTCGACTAATTCCTGTCCTCGCACACTCGGTTCCCTTCTCCGTGCTTTCTGCGGTGATGATATACTCTTCTACAACTGTCAACTCGAGGTCTAAAACTCTTAATCTTCTCAATCTCCAATGGAATTGTTATTCGGACTGGTGCTGTCGTCGTTTGCATGGGGGTCCTTCCTTTCTCTGTTCCTTTGCTATCCCATCTCTTTCCCTACTCACATCAATTCCCAAAGAACCAAATCCTGCTTGCACCAAGCAGACGACTTGCGTTACAGTAGTACAACCTTTCAAGAAACCTTTCAAGACATATGTGTGTTAAGTAGCCGAATACTAATCTAAATTATTATGCGTACCCGGTGTAGAATCGAATTAAATAAACTCAGCACTCAAACACTTCAGCCTAAGTAAATATGGATCCCAGCCCAAACTATATTGAGAAATGTCGCCAAATAGTCGATACAGTTGAACAACAGACAGAACAGATCCAGCAAACCGCCGACTGGTTTGCTGAAACTATTCTGGCGGGGCGAATGGTTCATCTATTCGGATCCGGACATAGCCGAATTATGGTGGAAGAGATGTGGCCCCGCTATGGATCCTTCCCTGGATTCAATCCGTTAGTCGAATTATCATTGACCTATCATAATGCTGTTGTCGGGACGAACGGCCAACGACAAGCTATGTTTTTGGAAAATGTGAGTGGATTAGCTGATCAGATCTTGCGTAATTTTGATCTTAGACCTCAAGACAGCGCACTGGTGATATCGAACAGTGGAACTAACATGGTACCGATTGAAGTAGCACAGGGGCTCAAAAAAGCAGGGATGCCAGTTGTCGCCATCGTAGGTCGACAGCACTCCGAAGCTAGTCCCTCCAAGCACCCAGATGGCCTAAAACTAACTCAGGTCGTAGATCTTGTTTTAGACAATGGTGCTCCGCCTGGTGATGCAATGGTAACAGTAGATCAACTCGAAACACCAGTGTCTCCTGGCTCCACTGTTGGTGGAGCAATTTTGGTTAATGCCATCAAAGCTGAAGTCGCTGACCGATTGACCAAAGCAGGCTCACCTCCTAAGGTACTGACCGCTTCTTGTTTAGTAGGATCTGAACGAGCAACAGATCTATTCCAATCTGCCTACGACGAACACGCGCATCGATTGTCAAAACTGTTTTCCTCTTTGGGACAAGGTAAATGTTAGTCTCATAACCAATCTAATGGATATCGATTTAAAATATCAAGCTGTTGAGAATACCCTTAAAAAGCTGAGACGACAAGGACGAGGTCTTGCTATTTTAGCGGCCGTGTTGAAGTGGAGTGCTTCGGTCTTGTTAGCGCTATGTCTAATTCTGTTGATGGATCAGCTAATTCCGCTACCGCGTTGGCTGAGAATGGCAACGGTTTTAATATTTTGTGCCTTGATTGGACAACAAGGATTTTTATACTTCGGACCTTTAATTTCAAAGATCTCGCTATCGTCCGTTGCCCTTTGGGTTAGTAGGGCATACCCTGAATTTGAGGATCGGATTCTGAGTGCAACTCAGCTGTTCTCCTCCAAATCGAGCAACCAACTTGGCTACTCGACAGTCCTAATCGATCAAGTTATCGACCAAGCACATGCCTCGTTGGAGAAAATCATACCTGGTCAAATATTCAAACAGGAAATTGCTACGACTTGGCGACAGATCTTATATGCCTGCCTGTTGTCGATTTGTTTAATCGTGGTACTGATCCTATTTCCAACCTCCTTGACTGATTTTACCCGAGCCTTCGAACCTGCACCAAATACACCTTTAACGTCACCACCAATTGAAATTACTAGCTTAAAACCAGGTAATATTGAGATTCAACCTGGTCAAGCGGTAAATTTCAGTGCAACTATCTCTTACGCCGCTTCTGGCGTTGACCTTCACCATCGGCGAATAGAAGGGGTCTGGCAAACGGTTCCAATGACAAAAGTTGGCAATCAATACCAGGCTACGATTCGGCACATCACCGAATCGATGGAATACTATCTACAGGTGGCAGAAATGAAGACATCGACTTATCATCTGACGGTCAAAAATCCCCCAAGGTTACAGCGGTTTCAACTGACGTTACGCTATCCAGCCTACACTGGACTAACAAACCAAAAACTAGAGCTAAATCAGGGAAATCTACGCGCATTAATCGGAACTGTAGTTGAGTTTGAGGGGCAAGTTAGCGACAACGTCGATCAGGCCAGTTTAATCTTCGACTCCCTAGAACAGGTTAGCCTGCAACTTTCTCGGGATTTTTTGGTCACGGGTCGTTTCTTGGTTCGAGAGCCTCGACAATATCACATTGATTTACAGGATGCGACCGGTCAGAAGAGTGAAAATCCTATCACTTATCAAATTGAATCGGTAGCTGATCTACCACCGACGGTTAGAATCTTAGCCCCGGCCGAGGATGTAGTGCTGGATGATTCAATGAGAGTACAACTTCAAATCTCGGCTCAAGACGATTTTGGTCTTCAATTACTGCGAATAGTGTATCAAATTGAAGCAAGGGACGCCGGTCAGTTAGATCAACAACTACCGGTTGAAACTTTTCAAACCTTCAAAACCAATGCTATTGTTAGCTACGACTGGGATCTAGATCTGCTACGCCTGTTTCCAGAGGATGTAGTGGTTTACCGCGTGGAGGCGATAGACAACGATGCGGTTTCTGGCGCTAATATCGGGAGTTCACAAACCTTTACCATTCGTTTTCCCTCTTTAGCCGAGATTTTGGACGAAGTCGAGTCTGAACAACAGGCGGGTGTTCAAGATCTGGAGGCTATTTTCGAGCAACAGGCTGAAGCCGAAGCAGCGGTGGACGAATTGATTGACCGTCTCCGGAAAAGTCAAGATCTAACTCAGCAAGACGGAAAAGAACTTCGGCAAATCGTTGAAAATCAGCAACAGATCGAGCAAAGTGTTAAGCAAGAGTTGCAGCAGATGCAAGAATTGACAGAACAGATGAAGAAACAGCAATTGTTTGATGCCGAAACCGTACAAAAATATCAAGAATTGCAAGCGTTAATGGAACAAGCCTTATCAGAAGAACATAAGGAACTGCTCAACAAACTGGCCGAAGCACTGAAACAAAAAAATTTGACGGAGCAAGAGAAGGACTTAATGGCGGCCAACTTCAGTCAGGAGCAATTTATGCAGAAGCTGGACCAGTTGAAGTCGTTATACCGGCAGATGATTCTCCAACAACGATTAGAATCGGCTGTTAAACAGGCGGAAGATCTAAAAGACCGGCAGAACCAATTAACAGATCAACTCTCAAGTCAAGAGACAAAATCCACTAATCGATGGGCACAACAAGAAGATCGAATTCTGGATGGTACTACAAATCTACTCTCGGAACTGGATCAACTAGGTAGAGATCTGTCGGAACAGGCCTCCACCGGTCAGCAAAATCTACAACGTGTCGGTGATGAACTTCAGCGACTACGCCAGTTTGCGCTAGACCACCAGTTACCACGTGATTTAAAAGAGGCCGCTTCTCAACTGCGACAGGGAAAGAAGGCCAATCAGTCGGCTCAGCGGGCAGAACAGACACTGGGTGAACTGCATCAAGGACTAGACAATGCACTGGAGTTTATGCGAGGGGCCAATGCTGAGGAGGCATTAGCTGAGATGCGGTCAGCTGTTCGGAGTACACTTTATTTATCGCAAAAGCATCAGACAGTAGTCCAAAAGACCAAATCGATTTTGGAAACTGGTCACGGCCGATATTTAAAGGGAGAAATCCAGCAACTACAACAATTAGCAGCTAACGAAATCGGATTCGCTAAAGGCATTGATACGTTAGCCAATCGACTATGGGAGTTGGGTCAACAACAGATGCAAGTCAAGCCAGAAATCGTATGGGCGTTAGAGACTGCCAGCGACGCTCTTAGCCGATCGGCACGGGCATTGGAAGACCGGCAACCGAGCTTGGCTACACCAATCCAGAAGCAGGGTCTAGCCACTTTGAATCAAGTGACACTGGCGCTGCTAGATGCGATGAACCAGATGAATATGCAGATGGGAGCTGGTAGCATGGAAAATATGTTGGAGCAGTTGCAACAACTAGCACAGAACCAAGAGAAACTGAACCAAATGGCACAACAACTCAGTCAGCAAATGCGACAGCGAGGCCAATTACCTGGCGACCAGCAAATGTTGAATCGGATGGCCTACGAACAGCAACTAATCCGTGAAGCAACGGAGCGATTAGCTGAAATGGCAGAGAAGATGTCACAACTACTAGGCGATTTGGAGGGGATTTCGGAGGAGATGAAAGTTGTCGAATCCAAGTTGCGGAAACAGAATCTAAGCCAGGAAGTACTGGACAAGCAGAAGCGAATTCTGACTCGAATGCTAGAGAGTACCAAGTCACTACAAAAACGAGAAAGCAGTAAAAAGCGAAAGGGTGAAGCCGCCAAAGCAATTGCCACTAAACCGTCAACTCCACCACTTGATCCGTCATTATTAAAAAAGATCGAGGAGACACAACTTGGTTTAAGGTCCGGCCAGTTTCAACAGATACCGGTTCAGTATCGACAACAGTTAGAAGATTACTTTCGTGTCCTCTCACAGCAACCCTCTCCAAAAAATCAGTAGTCAGTTAATGGTGTTTGGAAATAAACACGTCTTCAACTTAGCCTCGCTTTCGTAGGGACGAATTGAGAACTCAGGTTGGCGAAGTCGCTTCTTGCGTCTCGAGTTGAAAAAGTCCAGTTTTTGTTTCGCACTCCGATTCGATTGATAGCCGACCATTTTATTTTAGGTATTGGTCACCGGAAGTTAAAGCCTGATAGATTTATATCTGAGACGGAGTAGTCGTCGAAGTAACTTCCTGACTATTCGGGCTTTGGATGCTACTACTAAACGTTTTAACAATTGACTGATAGCAGACGTTCTATGCAAATTTTGGTCAATGTTTTAGAAATGAATAACTGGCTACCGATCTATTCTAAGTGCTTTTAGTGAAACAATCATACGGAATCGGGATTTTAGGAAACTGTTGCACTCACGGGGTTGGTGTTTGCCATAGTTTTCAGCAAGATCAACGGTTTAAGGTGATCACCGGGTATGAAGCTAATCCTCGCCGTCAGGCTGAACTCAGCCTGGCTATTGGCCAAGAGTTAGTTACATCCTACCAGAGGGTCATTGAACGGAAAGACGTCGACATAGTCGTCATTACCTGTGATCCTCGTGATAAAGCCCAAATGGTAGAAGCTGCTGCGGCTGCCGGCAAACATATTTTCCTCAACAAACCACTGTGTGAGAGTCTGGATAGTGCCCGACAGATTGAACGAACCGTAGAGCGTTACCCAATCCAATTTGTTTATGATATCCCGATGGTTCGATCGGTACCCGTTTATGCCAGAATGCAGCAAGAACTGTGGGATGGTAAATATGGCCAGATCTTGAGCTACTACCACCGATTTAGTATGAACTTTCCACTAGACTTTGATCTTCAATCAACTTGGCCGGAACGCTTAGATCCGGTAGATAAGTCAGGCGGAGGGGAACTTACCAACATGGGCTGTTATCCTCTCGATTACGTTGTTTCGCTTTTTGGTTTGCCACGAAGTGTTACCGCCAAGTGGAGAAAATTGTGGGACGTATACTATCAGGCCGATGTTGAGCACTTCGGTCAAGTTATCTTAGATTATGGTTCATTCTTCGCCGTCTTGGAAATTGGGAAACAGCAGTTAGTTGGGGAACATCGACATAGCAACGCTATCACAATCAACTTTGAGCACCAAATCTTGGTCATTGATGTTCCGGCCAAACAGGTCTCAATAAACAATGTTGCCACCGACTTTGATCAGTTTGCCAAAGGCGCCACAGCCACAAATTCACTGGACCAATTGGTCTTAGCAATTGAATCCGACATTCAGCCGAAAAGTAATTTGCAGAATGCGGTTCGAGCCACAGAAACCCTGATGGCAGTCTACACTTCGATTGTTGAAGAACGGACGGTGGAATTACCACTCAAATCAGGGAAAAATCCATTGATTTCTTGAACGAGATTTCTTGGATCATGGTACTCATCTACTTGAAGTAGTAACCTCGCCCTGAACGGCATTTACGTCTACCATCGCCGTATTGATTTGAGCGAGCCAATGGCGGTAAAGATCATTGGGGCAGGAGATTTAAACGGCAACACCGATTCTACGCCGCCGATGCGCACGATGTTGTTATAATTATGGATTTTTCTATGCCGGACATCGCTCACAATCACCGTACTCCAGCACGGTTTTGCGCTTACGTTACCGAACTCGGTCAGTTAACTTTGGCTGGGAGTATTGATGTTGGACAAAACGGATGCTGCAAAGAGGTCGATTTCAAACGATCTGTGAACTCAGCAGTTTGGCCGGGGGCATTTCCTCGACCAGAATCGTGAATTCAACAAAGTCACGGTTGAAACGGCCTTTTTTACGCTCTTTCTTCACTAGTATGCCCTCATTGCCGCAGTGAGTGGAGGGTTAATTATCGAAAATATCACGGATCGGTGCAACTGGGATGTCTCCGCAAATTTTGAATTGGTCGTGTGCGAGACATAGCGCTCAAAGTCGTGCCGTTGAACCGTGCCGTTGATGAAGAGGGACAACAACTCAAGGATACCAAGCATATTGGAGCATGTCCTTATGACAAAACTAAACTCTACCATATTCTGCGTACGCCAATCGAATATCCGTGTCAACACGGTACTGCTATGACGAAAGCTGACAGATAGGCAAATTTGTCTAATCTTTACCGAAGATAAGGAGTTAAACCATGTCCAATTCTAAGTTGAATATCCGACATCTTGATATCACAGATTTACAGCGCATTGAACGCTTTCGTAGAGCAGGGTATGGCGGCAGCGTTTCCGAGGCCCTAAATAGCCTCGGTATATGCGATACTGTCTTCTCAGCTCGATTTAAAGCCCTCCGTTAGGGGATGCAACTGGTCGGCTAAGCCTTGCCGATCAAACTACATTCCTTGGTACAGGGAGTAAATACTCCCGAAGAACAGAAGGCTCAAGAGGGAAAATGGGAGGCTGAGGGTGGGCATCCCCAGAAACGAATGATGCGGACCATTGATAACCTTGAAGATGGTACAGTCCTTTGCTTTGACTGCGGTGGGGATATGCAGCCCGCTCATTCTGGCGAAATGAGTTGCCAGCTTGCCTATGCACATGGTTGTCGAGGTATGCTTTTGGCAGGCAACTGCCGCGATACGCAGTACATCCTGAAAATGCCCGATTTTCCAATGTTCACCTTTGGCACCCGTCCCAATGCGTTCGGTGGCTGGATCATCACCGATGTGAACGTTCCCATCTTCCTGCCGGGTCACCTAACGCATTACGTTAAAGTCATGCCTAGTGACTTCATATTTGCAGACATGATGGAGTTCAACTTATCCCCAGGGATTTGGTAGATGAAGTTTTGTTACGGGTTGAAGCGACCTTTGAGAAAGAGAACGATGAACGGGAGAAAATTGCCGCCGGTATGCCCATTGACGAAGTTTATCGAGTCTTTGGCGTCCTTTAAATACTTCTCCGTAACCTGAGATTCCTGATGGGGCTAAAGGGTACTAACGGGATCGATATCAACAATTAGATCAATCTGTCGGGATCGATAACCAGCATAGTGTGACAGAGTTTGCTTTAGATAGTCCCGGAGTTTGCAATTATCTGTATGTCGCAATAAAAAATGCCAGCGGTATCTATTTTTGATCTTTGATAGCGGGGCCGGAACAGGGCCGCGAATCTCGATTTTTGGGAAAGCATCTGACTGGAAGCGAATAAACACCTCGGATAAATAGTGAGCAGTTTCAATGACCTCCTTTTCCTCCAACCCACGTAAAAGTACAGTTGCCACATATGTGAACGGTGGATATCGCAGATCGTGACGGTAGCCGATTTCTCGTTGATAAAACCCGACGTAGTCGTGATGTTGTGCAGTTTTAATGCTGTCGTGGGTTGGCAAATAGGTCTGGATTATCACCTCACCACCAGATTGACTGCGACCCGACCGTCCACCAACCTGGGTCAGTAAATTGAAGGTTCTCTCAGCAGAGCGAAAATCGGGAAGATTGAGTGAAGTATCGGCGGTAATCACGCCCACCAGTGTCACATTGGGAAAATCGAGGCCTTTGGCTATCATTTGGGTACCGATTAGAATATCAATTCGTTGTTCACGGAAAGCATCGAGGATCCGCTGGTGGCCGTCTTTGCCTGAAGTTGAGTCAGCGTCCATTCTCTTAGCACGTGCGTTGGGAAAGATTTTAATCACCTCCTGTTCGACCTTTTCCGTTCCTAAACCGAAGTAGCGGATGTAGATACTCCCACAAGCTGGACATTGATCGACCGTTGGGCGTTCTTGGGCGCAGTGATGGCAGAGCAACCGCTTGGTGTCAAAATGGAACGTCATCGAAACATCACAGTCCTGACACCGTTCAACGTATCCGCACTCTCGGCAGAAAACATAGCTGGAATGGCCGCGCCGATTCAGAAACAGCATCACCTGTTCCCGTTTCTGCAACCGATCGACAATACCTGAATGCATGGGCTTTGAAAAAATTGTGCGGTTTCCTCGTTTTAACTCATGCCGCATATCAACTATTTTTACAGTCGGCATCTTGATAGTAGAGACACGGTTTGGAATAGAAAGTAGTTGATAGGTCTGCTGTTCTGCCCGATAGTAACTCTCCAGAGATGGAGTTGCACTACCTAAAATTACCACACAGCCTTGTATCTCCGCTCTTTTTATTGCAACTTCTCTGGCATTGTAACGAGGTGAGGTCTCCTGCTTATAAGAGGTTTCATGCTCTTCATCGATGACAATTAGCCCCAAATTGTTGAGTGGCGCAAAAACAGCAGATCTAGCTCCGACCACGATCTGTGTCTTTCCCTCCCGGATGCGTTGCCACTGATCATACCGCTCCCCATCTGATAGCCGACTGTGCAGAACTGCTACTTGTTGGCCGAAGCGCCCCACAAAACGAGAGACTGTTTGCGGAGTTAGTGAAATTTCCGGTACCAATACAATAGCAGATCTACCCAACGACAGGATTTTAGTAATAGCCTGCATGTAGACCTCTGTTTTTCCGCTACCGGTAACCCCGTGTAATAGAAAGGTAGTTACTAATCCATCCTCAAGCACTCGATTAATTGCAGTTAAAGCGTGAGCTTGCGCTTCGTTCAGCTTAAGAGGCTCAGTAGTCGGAACCGATTCCAGGCTCAATGGGTTGCGAACTATTTGTTGCGATCGTAGCCTAATCAGCTCTTTCTTCTCTAAGGATCTCAATGTCGAGAGGTTACACCCAACTTGACGGGTTAGGAGTGACTGTAAAATTGGTAGATTAACCTCCTGATTGGTCAAAAAGTTAAGCACCTCAACCTGTTTAGGGGCATTTTTGAGCTGTTGAGCTTCAACTTGGATGACCTCTAACGGCTGAGCTAAGCCAATGACCGTTTCATACTGTGTTTGGCTTTTAGGGCGAATTTTAGCCATAACCATAATTAGATCCTGCCCCAACAGCTTAGCCAGCGGTGCCCGAAGTGCAGATTCAGCTTTTCGCAGCCGTCGAGAGATCTGCGTACGAGTCAGATTACCCTCTTCTTGAAGCAGATCTAAGATCTGCCGCTGCAACTTTGCCCGAGAACCAAATTTAGCCACTGCTTCTGGATCTGCCTTTAGCTTATAAGTCCGTTTCTGTTGTGAACGAACGGCTCCAGGCACTGTCGCCATTAATGCTTCCCCCCAAGAAGACAAGTAGTATTCTGCCATCCAATGGGTTAACTGAAGCATTGATGACGAAAAGGTCGGTTTTTCGTCGAGACAGTCGGTTATTTTTTTCAGTTGGATGGAGGTATCTGGTAGGTTGGGCTCGCTAGGTCGACCTACAATCACACCCTCACGAGTTGAGTTGCCGAATGGCGCAATGACACGACAACCGACTTGGGCAATGGCCAAAAAATGGGAAGGAATGATGTAAGTGTAGGTTGGCTGTAGACGATGCTCTGTTGGGGCAACTACATATCTTTTCAGGTCTAGAGGAAGTGGAAGAGCAACCTCAGCGTACTGAATATCGTTATCCAAGCACTTGTCATTATCAACTGGCATCTGGGCGGGGGATTGACAGATTGAGTTCAGCCATCACTTTCTGAATATCCTCCCAAACCTGTCGCTTCCCCCCAGGATTTCTAAGCAGATAGGCTGGATGATAGGTTGGCATCACCTTGATACCGTGGTAACTGTGAAAATTCCCACGTAAGTTGGAGATTTTAGCATCCGTTCTTAAAATCATCTGAGCGGCAAAAGTGCCGAGAGCACAAATTACTTTGGGTTGGATCAGCATAACTTGTCGGATTAAGTAAGGCTCGCATGACTCAATCTCACTTGATTTGGGATTTCGGTTACCGGGCGGACGACATTTCAGGACATTGGCGATGTAAACCTGATCTCGCGTTAAACCTGAGGCCTCGATAATCTTAGTTAGTAACTGTCCCGCTCGACCTACGAACGGTTGCCCTTGCTGGTCTTCGTCTGCCCCGGGCGCTTCTCCGACAAACATGAGATCTGCTTGCTCATTTCCAGTGCCGAAAACAACATGTGTTCGAGTTTTAGAGAGTTCGCATTTTTCGCAGGCAACAGCTAATTCTCTCAGCCCGGTTAAGTCTAAATCTGCATAAGAGGAAGTGCGGTCCCGTAACTGATTTTCGTTTTCTTCTAGCTCTAGAAATCCGAGTTGCATCTGTTCTTCCACGTACTCCCTCACTGCTGTAACGACTTGACCGAAACGCCAGTGAATATCTGTTGAATAATCCATAACGACCTATCCAACGATGAGATCAAGAACATCATTAAATGTCGTATAGGCAAAGACAAAAATAATTAGGGCTAATGCGACATACTGCAATCCAGCCTGATATTTGAGTGGTAGCGGTTTACCTCGAACCCATTCCAGTAAAAACAGTGCGATCTGACCACCGTCAGTCATTATTAAAAATGGAATCAGATTGACGATGCAAAGATTAATGCTAATGAAAGCAACTAGGCGAATAAGATACTTTCCCGATTGTCGGGACATGATATTTAAGATACCGACAGGGCCACTCACCAAACCAATTGTATTTTTTTGGGTGAAGAGTTTCTTAACCACCGTCAGGGTTTTTTCAATTGTTGTCCCACTCTCTTTGATCCCCCGCTCCCAGGCGGAGAAAAAGCCAAACTCAACTTTCTGTTCTGACTCTCTCCAGGTCAAATTAGTTGGGGAGTGGCTTATCTGTAATCCATGCCAATCGACCGACATCCCATTCCCAATTCGTTTAGATTTAACTTTAGGGGTGATGTAAGTTGTCACCTCTTTGGTCCCTCGTTGCAGACGGAAGACAACAGGTTGCCCCATATTTTCAACCGCTAAAGATTCGAGTCGCTGAGAAAAAGCCGTTAAGTTGGTGTCAGTTACAGGTTGCCCGTTAATTTGTAAGATCTGATCGCCATCTTGAAAATCACCTTTTTCCTCATCTTCCTTGACGTTGCCAACTACTCTGAACTGCCAGTTTACCAGAATATCTTCAACCGTAATTAATTTCCCGTTTCGGCGAACATCCAATGTTACCAGGCCTTGTTGAGTCGCTTCTCTAAAAGCGAGATCGGAATGGATCGATTGCTTATCAACAGTCATAATCTGGTCATCTTTCTGAAGGCCGTCGATTCGATCACCGTCGATAATCGATAGTGTTTGATAGGGTAGAATACCAAGTTGACTGACAGTTCTAGAATTGATTCTCCGTGAAGAGGTAGTGGAAGTAATCGTCCGCGGTTGTCCGTTTCGAATTAGATCCAGGCTAATGACCTTTCCTGGTGGCGTTAGCATAATGGTCTCAGTTAGATTTGGCCAGTTATTGACCTGCCGACCATCAACAGAAATAATTTTGTCTCCGACCTGCAAATCTGCCGCCGACGCTGCGCTTTCAGGTTGGATATAACCAATTTTTGTCGACTGCATCGACTCAGTCGTTTCTTCGCCCCAGATCATAAACATAAAAGCGAATGCGATAACACCAAAGATCAGATTAACGACCGGTCCTGCAATCGCTACCAGGAGGCGATGTCTGACGGGAGCGGTATAAAATTCGCCTGTTGGGTTGTCATCAGCAGGTGACCCCGACACATCATCTTCCTTTCGCTCGGTGGGGTCTTCCCCCGCCATTTTGACGTACCCACCAAAGGGAATTATTGAAATGCAATAATCAGTTTCATCTTTTATAAACCCAATTAAACGAGGACCAAAGCCAATCGAAAATTTTTCCACCCGGATTCCACACTGAACTGCAGCAATAAAGTGACCTAACTCATGAATAAAGATTAGAAAGCCAAATGCAAAAATTGCAACTAGAAAACTCATAACTCACCTAAGAAAATAAATTAGATTGTGTTTGAAATCTGTTCTTCTGTCCTGATTTGTGCCCATCGATTTGATTCAAGAATATCTTCCAGATTTGGCTCGTCGACGACCTGATGTGAATCCATTATTTGCCCTAAAATGCGTGGGATATCCATAAATCCAATACGTTGTTCCAAAAATGCTTCCACCGCCACTTCATCAGCTTGGCTTAAAACCGTTGGGAGTGTACCTCCGACCTCAGCCGCAGTGTAGGCGTGTTGGAGACAGGGAAACCGTTGTAAGTCGGGCTTTTCAAAGTGTAGTTTTTGGATCTGAGAAAAGTCAAGTCTTGGTGACGGATTTGGTAGTCGATCGGGATAAGTAAGTGCATATTGAATCGGCACCCGCATATCGGCAACACCTAGTTGTGCCAACAGTGAACCATCGACAAATTCAACCATCGAATGAATAACACTTTCTGTGTGAACTAAAACCTCGATCTGTGACAAGTCGACCCCAAAAAACCATTTGGCTTCAATTATCTCTAGTCCTTTATTCATCATGGTGGCTGAATCTATGGTAATCTTATTTCCCATTTTCCAGTTAGGATGCTTTAAAGCTTGAGTTGGTGAGACTCGATGTAGATCAGCAATTGGCGTTTGCCGAAATGGCCCTCCGGATGCCGTAAGGATAAGACGATGTATCTGTTGTTGTTGTTGACCTTGATGTTGCAGTTTTGTTGATTGTAAACACTGGAAAATGGCGCTGATTTCACTATCGACAGGTAAAAGTTGTACCTTGTTTTTACGGGCGGCTTCTAAGACTATTTGACCGCCCATCACCAGAACCTCCTTGTTGACAAACGCGAGATCTTTACCCGCCTCAATGGCCTCCAAAGTCGGAATTAGCCCGGCACTGCCTCCCATGCCTTCCAAAATTAGATCTGCTTCTGCCATTTTTGCCAGGGTGATAATTCCATCGTTGCCTGTTAGCACATCAGTAGAATTGACTCCTCGCAACCGTTTTTGTAACTCCTGGGCAGAAGAAGAAGTGGTCATAGCGACCAATTTAGGCCGAAATTGACGCACTTGCGCTTCCAGTTGATCAACTGACCGATTGGCTGACAGTCCTACTATCTCGAATAGATCGGGGTGCGTCTCCACAACCGACAAAGCATTTCGCCCAATCGAACCCGTTGATCCCAGAATAACCAACCGCTTCACAGTAACTGAGTAAACTCCAGATAATAAAAGAAGGCTGGGGTCGCAAATATTATGCTATCGAGGCGATCCAAGAAACCACCATGACCAGGAATCAAATATCCAGAGTCTTTGACACCAGCATCTCGTTTAATAATCGACTCACTTAAATCACCTAGTTGACTTGTAATGCCAATCAACTGGGCGGCACATACGACATGTATAGTCGTGGAAAGGGCTTCCATACCGATTAAATACTGCTTAAACAGAAAACGCCAGATCATCAAGGCGCTGATGGTGCCACCGATTAGACCTGCCAAGGTGCCTTCAATAGTTTTGCCTGGGCTGATATTGGGGCGCAACTTATACTGACCGAACTGCTTCCCGAATAGATAGGCAAAGGTGTCATTGCACCAGATCGTGGCCAACAAAAAAACGATCAGGTAAAACCCAATTCGTGGGGAGGACCCACTCAATTGCCGAAGTTTGAGGGCGTGAAATCCAAACCCCCAGCCAATGTAAATAGCGTTTACAAAATTGGTCGCCACCGACAGGAATTTAGTCCGGTCATGAAAAATTTGATGAGTGAAATTAAGTAAAAAGGTCGCAAATAGAACTGGACCAAAAGAAAGGTGTCTTAAATGCGAATGCTGCGGAAGATATTCCGTCAGTGCAACTAAGCAAAGAAATAATCCGGACAAAATGGTTAGAAATCGACTCCGGTCGGAACCGATTTCCTCTGTTAGCCGGCACAGCTCGAACAGCATCACTGCAACTAAGGCTACGACCATCAGCAAATACAAAGCACCCCCTTGCCAAATAACTAAGATGACAAGTGGGATCAGAACCAAGGCGCTAAGAAGCCGTAACAGCATAGTCCGTTTTGTTTGCCAAAACGGGCTAGATCTCTAAAAGTTCTTGCTCTTTGGCCTGAAGATGTTCGTTAATTTTCTCGATGGATTGATCGGTTAGATCCTGAATGTCACCCATGTAGCCGTGCAGGTCGTCTTCCGAAATTTCTTTTGCCTTTTCCATCATCTTCAGCGAATCGTTGGCATCTCGGCGGATGTTACGGACAGAAATACGGCCATCTTCAGCGATTTTAGCAACTACTCTGGTTAACTGTTGACGCCGTTCAGTAGTTAGTTCTGGTATAGCGATTCGGACCAGAGTACCATCACTATTTGGGTTCAGTCCTAAATCCGAGGTGGCAATTGCTTTCTCAATATCTTTGATGACGGATTTGTCCCACGGCTGGATCACAATCAAGCGGGCTTCTGGAGTTGTTATGGTAGCGATTTTGTTGATCTGATTTTTGCTGCCATAGTAATCAACAGTGACATTGTCCAGTAAGGAAGCTGAGGCTCGACCCGTTTGTACTTTACTGAACTCACTGACAATCGCAACAACCGCCTTCTCCATATGCTCCTCAGCTTCTAAAACGATTATATCTGGCATTTGATTAACTCTCCTGTCTGACTAACTGTAATTGCTGTCTGAGCAACGGTTATGATGCGCCTTTTACATCTACGATTTATGATTGACCCAAGACGTAAAGTGCGAAGCGGTTAATGACGATATTCTCGCCAAATTGGGCAATCGATTCTTTGACGATTTGGTCGATCGTTTTATTATTATCCCTAATGAAAGTTTGTTCTAACAGGCAGACTTCGGTGTAAAACTTATCCAGACGGCCTTCAACGATTCTTCCAATAACATGATCAGGTTTTCCTTGAATATCGTCTTGCTGTTTTAGGATGTCTTTTTCGGAATCGATTACCTCCTGTGGCACCTCTTCCCGTTTGAGATACTTGGGTTTGGAAGCGGCAATTTGCATGGCAATATTTTTTGCTAGGTCTTGGAATACATCTGTGCGAGCCACAAAGTCTGTTTCGCAGTTGATCTCGACTATTGCACCAACCCGATTTCCCGGATGAATATAGGACACGATTATGCCCTCCGAAGCATCGCGAGAGCTTTTTAATTCCGACGCCTTTAGCCCCTTTTCCCGTAATAACTGGATTGCTTGGTCGACATCTCCGTCAACCTCTGTTAACGCTTTTTTACAATCCATCATACCGGCTCCCGTACGAGCTCTTAATTCGGCGACCATCTTGGCTGAAATCTTCATTGAAATTAAAAAAACCTCCGTCAGTCTATTTTAGATCCATCTTATTCGCTATCCACCTGAGCTTCGACAACGGGCTGGCCGTCATCGGCTTCAATATTGCCCTCTTCTATTACTTCCGCCTCATCTTCATCTCGTCCTTCTAGCGCTGTTCCTCGTCCTTCGACGACTGCATCGGCTAAAGCTCGACAGATAAGATTATTGGATCGAATGGCATCGTCATTACCTGGAATTGGATAGTCAATCAGATCCGGGTCACAGTTGGTATCAACAATGGCGACGATTGGAATGCCCAGTTTTTTGGCTTCTAGAACTGTAATTTCTTCTTTGTTGGTGTCGGTGATTATAACTGCATTGGGTAATCCATCCATGGTTTTAATACCGGATAAGTTGTTATCCAATTTTTGCTTTTGGCGACGCAGTTTCATTGCTTCTTTCTTGACAAAGTCATCTAGGGCACCACTGGCGTCGTCTTCTTCCAGTTTCTTCAACCGATCGATACTTTTGGAGATGGTATCGTAGTTGGTTAGCATTCCGCCTAGCCAGCGTTGATTGACAAAGAACATTTGGCAGCGTTTAGCTTCCGTCTCTATGGCTTGTTGTGACTGTTTCTTAGTACCGACAAATAAGACCTTACCACCGTCAGCGACGGTTTGACGGATAAATTCGTAAGCGACTTCTAACAGTCGCAATGTTTTTTGGAGGTCTACAATATAGATCCCATTACGTTCAGCGAAAATGTACTTCGCCATTTTCGGATTCCACCGCCGCATTTGGTGGCCAAAATGAACACCTGCCTCCAACAGTTCTTTCATGGATACGTTCAAAAGAGACTCCTTAACTCACAATGGGGTTATTCTTCAACTTAGCGAAGACAACCGCTTCCGTCAAGCCCAATTCTGACTCTTACTTCTGCTTCTAATTCAGTTTGCAAGAGACCCCAGAACAGATCGGGAAACGTGATTCTTGAATGGATAAACGAGTCGCAACTATAACATATCGCTCTTTTTACTGTCAAATCTGTTGCAACCGAGATCCAAGCCGTAATTCGTAAGGTAAAATGCAGGACAGTAGAATAATTAAAGGAAGTTTAAGGTTAACGTGCGTAAAGGGAATTTTTCTCGATCAGGCCCGATCAAGGCCAACTAGGTGAGGGAGAGACTTTAATCCTGTGGGTGTGAGTTGTCGGAATCACATGTTATTTTTATTCAATCTCAACGAGAACAACTGTTACATTATCCATCCCACCATTTTCAAGGGCTTTCTGTATCAAGTTTGAGGCGCCAGCATCCAAATTCTCCGCCGTTTGAATTAAAGCTGCTATCTCCAAATCTGAAGTAATCATATCGTGTAATCCGTCAGTGCAAGCGAGCAGGATATCCCCAGGTTCTAGTTGGCATTCCCCACAATCAACGTCAATCACTGGTTCTAGACCAATCGCTTGACTAATGATATTCCGCTGCATATGCGTTCGTGCTTCGTCGAGTGAGATCTTCCCCATATCAACCATCTCTTGCACCAGAGAATGATCCTTCGTCAACTGCCGGATCTTATCCCGACGGATCAAGTAGATTCGGCTATCGCCAACATGGACGTAAAGTAGATGAGAGTCGGATACAAACCCAGCGGTTAATGTGGTTCCCATCCGCGTCTGAAAATCGTATAGATTAGCGTAAGTGTAGACCTTATCGTTAGCTTCTATGGCTAAGTTTTGCAACAATGCTAGTCGACCTGCTTTATTACAGTTTGTTAGAGGGGCAGGCTGACTCAATCCTTGCTGAAAGATTGCGATAGTTGCTCGGCTAGCAATATCACCAGCATCTAACCCTCCCATGCCATCGGCAACCATGAAGAACCCAGTTTCTGAATCATAGTCAAAAGCATCTTCATTGCGGTCCCGCTGTTTGCCGACATTGGTTTGCGCCACAAATTTCATCTCGTCAAATCCTAATTTTAAATTTTACCTCGAGCGAAGACCTGCATTTTGCCCATGCCGGTTGAGTATCTGGTGTCATTTTGATGAACTGAACGCTAATATAGAATCAACGGTTTCAGAATCTCTGTCAGTCAGAGTTCAATTCACCCTATGGTTTGATAATCTGATAGTACAAGCGTACGAGCGGACATATTCGTTCTTTGCCACCAGCAGTTCAAGACTACCTAGATCCGAATGTTCAACAGTCTTGCGTGCTGATTGAAGCGTGATGTAGAATATAGCGTTTTTTCTAAGGTAGTAAGTCGTTACCTATACATAACTTTCTTAGGGCTGTAGGACAAATTAAAGTTGAGGATTTTAACCAAATATACACTTAAAGAACTGATTCCCCCCTTTCTACTGTCATTGCTTTCTTTCACCTCGATGCTTTTGCTAGAAGAGATCTTCCGACTAACCAAATTATTCGTAAAGAAAGGGATTAGTCCCTTCTACCTGCTTGAGCTCTTAATCTATGTTCTACCCGCTACACTCGTCTTGACGATCCCAATGTCGACCTTAGTCGGGATTTTAGTCGGATTGGGACGATTTGCCACTGACAACGAAATCACTGCCATGAAAGCGCACGGCGTTGGGTTTCATCAACTGTTATGGCCGGTATTAGTGGTCTCCATCTGTATTTCCGCTTTCGACTTTTTTTTTATGGATTTTGCGTTACCACGTGGAAATCAGGCCTACTGGGCGTTGAAACGTGACATCAGTCGACGTAATCCGGCGGTTGTCCTGGAAGCTGGCACGGTTATGAGAGAATTAGAACGCGACGGTAAGATTTGGATGTTTGATTTTACCCATCCGGAAACAGGGGATCTCCAGAATGTCCGAGTGTGGGATGCCATTTGGTCAGGTCGTCCTCGTTTTGTTACCGCTACACATGCGCGTGTTGACTACGAAGAGGGGCGTGCATGGTTGAAATTATTTAATGGAAAAAGTTACGAATCCATCCCTGATGTTACTAATGCCAACGCTTTCCGTGTTACTTCGTTCAATCAAAATCGGATTTCACTTGATCTGACCGAAGATATTGAGCGTTCTAAAGCTAATACTAAACGGCCTAGAAGCATGACTATTAAAGATTTGCGTACTTATATTAACCAGGAACTTAAGCTGCAATCCAACAACGCCGATAGCCGGTTTATGACAGACAAATTGCTTTATGCTGAAGTCGAGTACCACAAAAAATTTTCAATCCCTTTCGCTTGCATCGTCTTTAGCCTAATTGGTGTTCCGCTCGGATTAATTGTCCGAAAGAGTGGAAAGATGGTCGGCTTTGGCATTGGAAATGGTCTAATTTTGGTCTACTATCTGCTGTTGCAATTTGGTCAGAATACCGGACGGAGTGGCATCCTCAGCCCGGCCTTATCGATGTGGTTGCCCAATATTATCATTGGGTTGGGCGGGGTAGGCTTTCTCTTCTACTGGCTCTACCAAGCCAATTTAATTGCCATTGGTTCGCCGCCTCCTAACGACAAACCGTGAATACGCTTGACCGTTACATCCTCTGGGAGTATCTGCGGGCCTTCTTTTTGGCCATTACCTTCCTCTCTTTTTTGGTCATCATCGTTCGTCTTTTTGACAAGGACATTAAACAATTTGGTGACGAAACTACCTCTTGGGTTGCTTTTCAGATCATTCTGTTCCAAGCTCCCCGACGAATCCTTGAGATTGTTCCTGTCGCCAGTTTTCTGACCGCTTTCTTTTTATTGGGCCGAATGGTACAGAATAACGAACTGATGGCTATGAAGTCAGCAGGGGTGAGTATCTACCGTATTGCAATGCCGATCTTTGTTTCGACTTTCTTCATTTGTCTCGGCTTTTCCATTTTCTATAATCGAATCGCTTCGCCCGCTTACCACATTGCCAGCAAACTCCAGCAAAAAATGCCGTTGCGAAGAAATCGAAACGTGGTCTTTGAAGGCATGAACGACCGTCTCTTCTTCATTCTAAACCTGGATCTGGAAAACGAAAGCATTGATCGTATGACCATCTATGATTTTGATGAACAAGACCGGCTGGTTCAAGAGATTTACGCTCAAACAACCCAATGGGGTATGGGAACATGGGAACTAAGGAACGGGTTTATCCGCCGATTTAATGAAGGGGCTGAAGTTGCCTTTGAGACTTTCGAGGCAAAAACTATCAACCGGATAGAAGACCCTGTACATTTAGCGCAGTATTCTAAAGATCTACGGAGTATGACCATCAAGGAACTCCAGCAACGAATCCGTTATAAGAAGAAGGCCAAACAATCGACCCGTCGAGAGTCGGTTAGAATGCATCACAAGATGGCCTATCCCTTTGCCGCCTTTGTGGTCGTCTTGATTGGTACACCGATCTCGATTCGGTTTGGAAGAGCCGGGTTCTTTGCTGGACTGGTGATTGCCTTTTTCCTAAACTTCATTTACTGGGGATTTTCTTTTGCGGTCTTCGAAGGTTTGAGCGAGAACGGTAAGCTAGATCCCTTCCTTGCTTGTTGGAGTGCCAATATTCTTTATGCTACCATTGGCGGAATCCTGCTGGTTACAACGCCTAAGTAAATCCCACTACTAATAAGCATGTCCGATGTACTGAATCGTCTTGGCAACCTGTTTTTTTCGCTCAGAAGTTATACCCCAATTCCACTAATTCTGATAGCCTTCATCTATCACCAATTTCGTCTGCCACTGGTTATTATTGGTGTCCTAATCCTGATTATTGGTGAGATGATTCGAGGGTGGGCAGTTGGATATGCTGGCGGGCGAACCCGAACACGGACGATCAATTCGGCTAGAAACCTAGTTACAACTGGCCCTTATGCCTATACTCGAAATCCACTCTATCTGGGGAATTTGCTGATCAGTTCCGGCATCTGCTTTGTTGCGGGGGTACTCTGGTTGTTACCTGTTTTATGGATTTTATTCCTTCTGCAATATATTCCGATTATCATCACCGAAGAACAGTTTTTAGCGCAGACCTATGATCAATTGTATCAATCCTATTTAACGGCCGTCCCAAGATTTGGACTTCGATTTTCCCCATATCCCAAACGCTCTTCTCACGATTTTTCTCTCCGACGCGCGCTTAAGAGCGAAAAACGAACCTTGATGGCCATTGGCTTGTTAATGACGCTGTTACTCGGATTTGAATTGGTGAATTGCATCTTCAGCCAATCTGTGTTAAACTAGCCAAAACTTCAGGGAGCGTGGTTTCCCGTGTGTCGAAAACTATTATCCCACCTACGGTTTATTGGCTTAGCCCTAAGCTTAGTTGTCCTTTTCGGCTGTGGTGCGAAGCCCAAGATTGAGTTTTATTTAGAGCCAACTTCTGGCGCTCAAATCAACGCAGAAATCGATTCCGAAACTGGTACTATTACGGTGATCCAAAAAGGGGTTCAAATCTCGCTAGAGCCGTTAGATGAAGTTGAGCTTTTTGACCTAACCAAAGGGAGCGAGGTTAATCCTTACTTGCACATTGGTCGCTGGGGCAAAGTAGATCCGTTATATACAATCTTTGAGATTCTGGTCTATAATGCAGAACATCCACGAGTTATGGTTGGCGAGTCAGTGGTTTTAATTGATGACCGAGGTAATCAGTATGCTTCACTGACCTATGACTATTTTAGAGATCTATATGCAAATAGTCGTACTACTACGACCTATCAACGGAGTTACTATCACCCTTATAGCTACTATGCCCCTTATTCGCGTTATTATCCAACTTACTCTCGCCGCCAGCGCAATTCACCTGTGGCTAAAAATGCACGTTTAATTGTTCGAGATACGATTTTCGATGGGGGACAGATTTTCCCCGGCGGTAAACGGGTTGGCTTTCTGGTCTTTGATCGTCTACCCGATGATACAAAAGACCTGGAGGTTATTGTCCCACGAGTGGTGGTCGTTGATGAATCAGACCAAACTAGTGAAATCGACTTCCGGTTCGACTTTCAACAAAAAGTTACAGTTGAGAATTAAGACCCTGCCTATCATAAGGTCTGTTATTACGTCACCGCATATAAAAAGGTCTTCTACTTTATCTTTCATATTCCCACTATTATGAACGTCTATTTTCAAAACAATATCATTTTAACTTTAGGCTTTAGGTTGGCCAAATTAAAAGGTTCTGATTGAGGGCCAGTCCCATATGCAAGAAATTTTTTGACGATCTGGAGTATACTTATGAAACAACAAACACTGATTGAAACAGCCCCCTACCGAGCTCTATGCCGATTAGAGATTGGACATATCTGCTCGGCCTTGAGATCGAGCTTGGTCTTGCTACTCATTTTCTCTGCAGCATTTTTGCTAACAGCCCAAGAAGCTGAGGCAGCTAAAACCATTAAAGTAGCCGTGGCTGGGCCGTTCACTGGTAGCGTGGCAGCTTTTGGAGAGATGATTAAGAAGGGCGCTCAACTACGAGCTAAAGAAATCAATGGCAATGGTGGAATCAATAGCAAAGAACTCGAACTGATTTTTGAAGACGATACTGGTAAGGATAAAGAGGCTAGTCTAGTAGCAACGCGAATTGCCTCCAACAAGAAGATTTTAGCGGTCGTCGGTCACTTTAATAGCTCCTGTTCCTTAGCCGGTAAACCTATCTACAAGCGAAACCGAATCGTAGAACTATCCCCTGGTTCCACCAACGTCAACGTTTGCAAAGGCAGCGACTACACCTTTCGCAACTTGTATCGAGATGATTTTCAAGGATCTTTTTCAGCCAAGTATATCAAAGGTGTTTTAACCGATGTTAAAACTGTAGCTGTCTTTTTCGACAATGATGACTATGGCCGCGGTCTAAGAGACAGTTTCAAGCAATCGGCCGAAAAAGCTGGCTTGGCAATTGTGGCAGACGAAGCCTACGACCGTGATACTACTGACTATAAAGCTCAATTGACCAAAATCAAGTCTGCTAGTCCAGACCTGATTTTTATCGCCGGGCTCTATAGCCAAGCGGGGCTCATCCTTTCACAAGCCCGTGAGTCTGGTATCACGGCACAATTCTTCGGGGCAGATGGGGTTGATTCCCCCAAGTTACTGGAAATCGCGGGTGAGGCCGCTAATGGGATCTACATCACAACCCCCTTTATTTTCGGTTTGGAAGGCAACGAAGAGGCTCAACGGGTAGCCATTGCTTTTGAACAAGAGTTTGGTAAAGCACCCGATACCTGGGCAGCTTTAACCTACGATGCAGTTGGCATGATTGTAGAAGCTATCGAGAAGAGAGGTGAAAGTCGGAAAGCTATCCGAGATCACCTGGGATCTTTGACCTCACCAGAAAAAGGGTACCAAGGTATCACCGGCTTAACATACTTTGACGAGAACGGTGACTGCTTGAAGCCGGCCTACGTTAAGCAAGTTGTCAACGGCAAATTTGTTGCTGCTAAAGTGCAGTTCCTAGACTAATTTCAATCCCCGAAAAGGTATTTATATACCTCTTTCCCCACGCAAAACACCTGTCTGTATTCTCCCTCAAGTGACACTATTCTTGGAACAAATCGTCAATGGTCTCGTATTGGGCGGGATCTATGCGTTGATTGCTGTAGGGTATACCATGGTCTATGGCGTGATCCAGCTTATAAATTTCGCTCATGGTGAGATCTTTATGTTCGGCGCTTACTTCACCTTTCTCTGCTTGGCTGTGTTGAAGTTTCCACTCTGGCTGGCAGTATTGGCTAGCATTCTGCTCTGCGCCTTGATGGGAGTGGTTATAGATCTGATTGCGTATCGACCTTTGAGAAACGCGCCCCGACTCTCGGCTCTGATAACCGCCATCGGGATTTCCCTGATCCTGCAGAATTTGGCCCGTATGATCTGGGGAGCTGAGCCTCGCCGAGACTTAGCCAACGCTAAATCGGCCTTTTTGTCTCAAACCGTCATTATTCCAGGTGGTGCGCAACTCTCTTACCTCGACCTGTCGATCATCATTCTAGCCATCTTGCTGATGGTTGGGCTCAACCGTTTGATTTCTCTGACTCGGATCGGTAAGGCTATGCGAGCTTGTGCACAAGACAAAATGGCGGCTAGTCTGATGGGAATAGATACTAATCGTGTAATTGGAGCCACATTTGCTATCGGATCTGCACTCGGTGCGGTGGCAGGCATAATGGTTGGAATGCGCGAGACAATCGAACCTACGATGGGATACTATAAAGGGGTGGCGGCTTTTGCGGCTGCCGTATTAGGGGGAATCGGCAACATCACCGGAGCGATGCTGGGTGGAGTGGTTCTCGGTATTGCTGAGGTCCTGGGCGCTGGTTATATTTCCTCAGGCTATCGGGTTGCCATTTCCTATATTCTGATGATTTTGGTTATCGTCTTTCGTCCCGCCGGTTTACTTGGACGTGCCAGCGCCAAACGGGCTTAACCAGCCTGGTCCTACAGATGTCGCTTCGCTAACCTTGTTCCCAACCTCGTTGGAGTAGATACCCCGCTGACAAGCTATGATCTCAATGAGTTCGATTTTATCTTCTCGTTCAGGCTTGATCCTGTTTTTTTTATGTCTTGTCCCATTGGCAACCGCTTATTTAGATCAAGGGGATTATCTCCTGCGGATCTGTTCCACCGCCTACCTGTATATGCTACTAGCACTCGGTTTGAACGTAGTAACCGGGTTTACCGGTTTGTTAGATCTAGGATATGTCGGTTTCTATCTCATTGGTGGCTATACTGCGGGTTTACTGATGGCACGCTTGGGTTGGAGCTATTGGGCGGCTTTGCCGGTTGCTGCCATCCACGGAGGTCTCTGGGGACTGCTACGAGGAGCCCCAACACTGCGTTTAACAGGTGACTATTTTGCCATAGTAACCTTTGGGTTTTCCGAACTGCTCTTTCGTATTGTTAAAAACGAGGAGTGGTTGATCGGTGGGCCAAATGGGTTTGTCAACGACATTCCTGCTCCAACGCTGTTTGGGTATGAGCTTTGGCAGTACTGGCAACAGTACTACCATATTTTAATTCTATTGATTTTGACGCTGCTTGTCGTTTATCGATTGCATAACTCACGGATTGGACGTGCGTGGCAAGCGATTAGCCAAGATGAAGAAGCAGCTCAAACCATGGGCATCAATCTACATGAATACAAATCGTTGGCCTTCGCTATTAGTGCTGCCATCGGCGCGATAGGTGGTGCATTCTTCGC
Source organism: Candidatus Poribacteria bacterium (assembly GCA_030748495.1). Taxonomy (GTDB): domain Bacteria; phylum Poribacteria; class WGA-4E; order WGA-4E; family UBA9662. The sequence goes on from JASMLX010000018.1 coordinate 30,188, forward strand.
TCAGTTTCAGGTCAATATTAGTGCGGGGGTTTTCGAATTCTGGGAGTCAATCTTGATTTTGTGCATGATCGTCCTTGGTGGAATAGGCACTCTCAAAGGAGCATTGATCGGTGCTGCAATTTTGGGATCTTTGGGCGAGGTGTTGCGAATTTCGCTGTCGTGGATGCGGCTACCAGCAGATTCGCGCTACTTGATCTTTGGAGCGATTTTAGTGATGATGATGCGGTTTCGTCCAGCTGGCATTCTGCGTTCAACCCAGAAATCCCCTTAAGGTGGAGATACAAACCCTTAAATAGATCACTGATTTAGCTAGCAATGGATATAGATCCGCTCTTAGAAATCACCGGCTTGACTAAGAATTTCGGTGGTGTGGTAGCATTAGCTCAGGTGGATCTACGCGTCATGCCCGGCCAAATTGCCAGCTTAATCGGGCCGAATGGAGCTGGCAAAACAACTCTCTTTAACTGTGTGACAGGCTTAATGGCACCGACGACAGGTAAGATTTCTTTTCAGCAGCAAGATATTTTTGGCACATCCGCCCACCAAGTGGCAATGAATGGTATTGCTAGAACCTTCCAAAATATCAGGCTTTTTTCAGAAATGACGGTTTTGGACAATGTCAGGATCGGTTGTCATACCCAGTCGCGGGGTTATTTATGGGCAGCTATCAGCCGAAATCGTGCTTATCGAGAAGAAGAGCTACAAATTACTACCGATGCGCAAGAGCTACTCCAGTTTGTCAACTTAGAGAACTTTGCAACTCAAATTGCTGGCAACCTGTCGTACGGCGATCAACGTCGTCTGGAAATTGCTAGAGCTTTAGCTACTAACCCTAAATTATTGCTCTTGGATGAACCCGCTGCTGGGATGAATCCGCAGGAAACTAATGATTTGATTGCCTTGATTCGAAGTATTAGAGAGAGGAACATCACCGTTTTTTTAATCGAACACGATATGAAACTGGTAATGCGAATTTCAGAGTGGATTACTGTTTTGAACTACGGCCAAAAAATCAGTCAAGGACCACCCGAAGTGGTACAATCTGACCCAAGAGTAATTGAGGCTTACCTAGGCCAGTCGGCAGGAAGCAATCACTAGCTTGTTAGTAAAGACACCCCACTACTTATGAAAGAACCGGTACTGGTTCTCGACCAGGTTCATGCTAGCTATGGTAATATCAAGGCTGTCAAAGGTATCTCTTTGACGATTAAGTCGGATGAAATGGCCTGTCTGATTGGTGCCAACGGAGCCGGTAAATCAACTACATTGATGTTGATTTCTGGTATATTAAAGCCACAGCAAGGGACAATCTGGTTCCAAGGGCAATCCCTAGAGGGAGTCACATCCGAAAAAAGGGTGCAAATGGGAATTTCACAGGTACCGGAAGGTCGGCATATTTTCCCAGAAATGACCGTCCTTGAGAATTTGGAACTGGGGGCCTACCGGCGCCGAGATAAAATCGAAATCAAGCAAGATCTCGAACAGACGTTTACTCTTTTTCCCCAACTGAAAGAACGAGGCCAGCAAAGAGGTGGAACCCTCAGCGGAGGGGAACAACAAATGCTAGCTATCGGCAGGGCTATGATGTCTCGCCCCAAACTGTTACTGCTAGACGAGCCATCCTTAGGGCTGGCCCCGCTAATCGTGGAGCAGATATTTGAGATTATTCAACAGATCAATCAAGTAGGAACAACCGTCCTATTGGTCGAGCAGAATGCTCATTTGGCACTGATGGTTACTGATCATGGCTACGTAATGGAAACTGGCAAAATCACGATCGAGGGGGAATCTAAAGAACTAATTGCTGATCAACGGATTCGCGAGGCCTACTTGGGTGAGTGAGCCTCAATACAGATGAGTTTCGGCAATAATTACAGGAACCCTGTAATCGCGGGTATTCTGAAGGATATTCTGTGGGATCCGGCACCTGACCTATGAGATAGAAGGCTGATATACTGATGGGGCATCCGGTGTAGAATAGGATAAATACGTTGATGTTTTTGGAAGACGATCCATCCAAAGCCTCTCCAAGCATTAAGCATTCTTAATGCGAAAGCCCTTTTAACCCCGAAGTGCGGCAAATAGTTAAAATTTAAATTGACTAGAGATTCAAGATGTCAACTCCAAGCCTGAAAGAAAAGAGGCGATTATGCTACACAGGTTTCCAAACAACTTGGGCTTCATAGATCTACAATCTATCGGCAGCTAAAAGACCTTGAGGAGGTTCGAGAGCAGATCTATCTCGAGTTCAGGTATGTGGTCACCACCAGTGGCTTGCACTGGGGCAACTTCACTGGGAGTGTCCGGTAACATGATGTTTTGCATCGACTCTTTCTCCACACGGTAGCTGTCCATATCGATGGAATCGAGGATGTCCTTGGACAGGTCTTCCTTCTGCGGCGCCGGCAGTTTAGAGATCAGGAAGTTGAGGAAGATCGAACGCTTCTCCCGGCCAGCGTTGGTGTAGGGCAGCACCACCGTGGAGAGGAAGTTGTAGGTGCGCACAAAGGCCTTGCACTTACCCTTGAGACCGTTACGCAGGTGTCGAGGATCGGGTCGAGGTGGTCACGCTCGGAGTCTCCCAGGTACTACAGTCGCACGAACTCGTCGATCTGCTCTTCGGAGTACACCTGTGTCCCGTCGAGATCCGCTTGCAGGTCGTGAAGTTTGTTAGGGTCGGTCTCGTCGGCCAGCACTGTTGTCCGGTAGAAAGGGGCGAAGGTGTTGCGGATGGTGTCGGCGTCGTTCAGGAAATCGAGGACGAAGACGTCGTGCTTCTTCGGGTGCGCTTGGTTGAGCCTTGAGAGGGGCTGCACCGTCTTATACACGACAGTGTCTTGTCCACGTACACGGTGTGCAAGAGCGGTTCGTCGTAGCCGGTCTGGAACTTATCGGCGCAGATCAGCAGAAAGCGGTAGGGATCTTTCTGGATCGTCTCCGCAATCTACCCTGATGGGAAGCCGTTGACGCTGGCTTCGGTCATCTTATCGCCACCGAACTCGTGCTCGCCAGAGAAGGCGACGACCGCCCGGTGCGGGCTCTTACGCTCCTCGAGGTAGTCGCGGATGGTGTGGTAGTACTGCACCGATCGCTCAACGCCGTTGGTGATCACCATCGTCCGCGCCTCTCCACCGATCTTGCCCTAGGCCAGCACCTGCTCGTGGAAGTGGCCCACCATGATCTCGGCCTTGAGACGGATAGCGTGCTCGTGCCCCTCGACGAAGCGCCGCAGCTTCTTCTGTGCCTTGTTGGCGTCGAATTCAGGGTCGTCCTCCACTGTCTTGGCCAGCTTGTAGTAACTCTCTACCGGTGTGTAGTGGGCCAGTACATCCAGGATAACGCCCTCCTGAATGGCCTGTTTCATCGAATAGGTGTGAGGCGCGGTGCTTGACGCTTCCGTCAGCCTGCGGATTCGGTACGCCAAAGATCTCCAGCATTTTATTCTTGGGCGTGGCGGTGAAGGCAAAGTAGCTGGCGTTGGGCAGCAGCTTTCGCAACTCCATCAGGCGGTTGATCTGGTCCTCGTAGGTCTCTTCTTCGCCCTCTTCACCTGCCTCGTCGATAAGGTAATGGCGAAGTTGCGCCCGCGTTGTTCGTTGCCGATCTCGTCGAGGATAAAGGGGAACTTCTGCACCGTCGAGATGATGATCTTCTTGCCGTCCTCGATGAACTTACGCAGGTCGCCCGAGCGTTCGGCGTACTCCACCGTCGCCCCCAACTGGGCGTACTGTTTGATGGTATCGTGGATCTGTCGATCGAGAAGAATCCGGTCGGTGACCACGATGATCGAGCCGAAGATGCTCTTGCCAACCTTCTGTAACCCGATCAGTTGGTGAGCCCGCCAGGCGATGGAGTTCGATTTGCCGCTGCCGGCCGAGTGCTGAATCAGGTAGCGTTGACCCGCGCCGTGGGAACCGGCGTCTGCCAGCACGCCCCACGTCGAGCGGGTGGTAGCGGGGCCAGATCTGGGTCTTCTTCTTCCGCCTCGCCTTCTCGTTCTTCGTCTTCACCACCTGAGCATAGTTCTCGAGGAGGTTAGTCAGGCTCTGGCGGGTCAGCATCTCGCGCCATAGGTAGTCAGTCTTGAGGCCACCCTCATTTTGAATTCGTGTTGGGCGGGTTTCCTACGCCGTCGTCCCAGCCCTAGCCCTAGTTAAAGGGCAGAAACCGGGAGGCCTTCCCTTTGAGGTGGGGGCAGAAGCGCACCCCGCTCTCGTCCACGGTGAAGTGGGCCACGCAGCGGCCGAACCCGAACAGCCTCTCACGTGGGTTGCGGTCCCTCTTGTGCTACCAGACCGCGTCACTTACCGTCTGCTTGGTTAGGCTATTCTTCAACTCGAAGGTGACGACCAGTAACCCGTTGATGAAGAGTCCCATGTCCAATGCCAACTACACCTCATCACGGCTGTAACGCAGCTGCCGGGTGACAGTGAAGCGATTTTGCTCGAAAAGCGCTTTGGCCTTCTCGTTCTCGGTCGAGGGCGTGCCGTAGAAGAGGTCGAGGTCAACCACACCGTGCTTGATTCCGTGGCGAAGCATGTCGATGATGCCGCGCTTACTGATTTCGCCCTGCAGGCGGGCCAGGAACTTGCACCGCGTCGGGCCGTCCTCGGAAAGCGTGGCGCGCAGGAAGGCTGGCCTGCGCCGTGCAGATTAGCCGTTCGAGGCCGCGTTCGGTGGTGTTGGTGCTCATGCCTCGGCCTCTTCGGGAATGGCGTCAAACTCGTCGAAGTCATCTTCGCTGTCTCTAGCAGCCTCGCTCAGGTGCTTGACGATCTCTCTTTGTTCGGACAGCGGCGGTTTGTAGCCCCGCATCCATCCGATGTCGCCCATGTTGAAGTACCCGACCGTCGAGCCCTGGGAAGCCGACTGAATGCGGGGGCGAGGCGGTCCTCGATAGATCATGTGGACCAGAAACTCTGTTGAGTCCTCTTCTCTTCTAAGCTTCATGAAGACTATGCGCTGGCCGAGACACACCGGCCCATCTGCTGGAACGAGGCAACAATCCTCACCCACAGGCGCTTCGCGGGTAAAGATCACGTCACCTGGTTCCGGAACGCCACGCCGAGCCCACTCATCAAGCTGGCCCGTGCAGGCGAGCATTGAGGATAGGGACAATAGGCTTCGTGAACGTCGTCCCACCAGCCGCGAGACGGTCGAAGTTCGGCGTCGCGGCCGACCGGCCCCCATAGCACCCACAGACGCTGCTCGAAGCTGATCGACAAAGATGATCAAGATGTTGGATCGTTGGAACACAGGTGGTCTCCTATTGCATTGGCTGGTTTCGGATGAATGACTCCCCTTGTTGTCTCCGTATGGCAAACGTCAAAGGCCACCGGCGGCCGTAAGGGAGTCCGGTGTACCACTTTGTTGGCCGATTTGTTTGACCATGGGAACAATATATATCATGTATCTTACCATCTCGCCTCACTGCCCTTTCGCATACCCCTTCCTTGCTGAATCCCGCTTCAGTGTACAGCGCAATCCCCGTGGTGTTATTGGACTACACTTGGAGGTCGAGCTTATCAATGCCGTGATTTCCGGACCAATCTTCTATAGTCTGTAGTAGATTAATTCTGATTCCCTGTTTGCGCATACTCGGGGACATAGATATCCCAAACTCACCAGCGTGAGCCCGCTCTGCTTTAGATCTGGGTTTGTATTCTCCGTTTGTTACCTGGTTTCCCCGCCGTGCCACCAGATTCTGATCATACCTTTGCTTCTTTTATGCCCTACTATGCCTTCGGCTGACTTTTTTCGAGTGGTCAAAGACGCTTGCTCATCTTTCAGTGGCGGGTAGATAAATCTCTACCCACTACATCCTCGAAAGATCTCCCTGGATAAAATACATAACCTTCCATGCGTAAACACCGGATTTATAGAGTACAGCCAAATCAGTGGATGGAGGACTTAGCAGCCACGTACACACTGGTTCCGGGTATACCACACCTCAGATCCAGTTACTGCTCGCCGCTCTGCATTTTCGGATTGAGCTTCCTTCAGATCCCGCTTCACGGTGACACTCTTGCCTTTTCCTTTCCTTCGGCTTCGTTAATACTTGGAATAGGGACTTGCCCCCTGCGAGCTATGTATCATGCCCGGCCCACACGTTGGGCGCTTGGTTGGGCCTTTTCATTTGCCTGCCACCAGAGCCGCAAAGTCCTTCTGGTCATTTTCCTATAATCACGGCTAGCGACGGATAGTTCGTAACGCTCTTGAAACCAGAGCCAACTAGTATTTATCAACCGCTCCGGTTATAAATTTTACCCCGTTGGCTGGATCCGGGCAGAATAGAGCAATGGTTGAATTCCTACTTGGGGTGATCACTTAGCTCGAGTCGATCGGTAATCCAGCAAAGCCTTTAAAAACGACCGAACGCTATCAAAACGATCAACGGGTTCTTTCTGTAGGGCTTGGCAACAGATATCCTCCAACTGAGTTGGGATGTCCCGTTCTGGTGCAACCTGGCGAGGTGTTGATAACTGCTGATTCAGGAGAACTTCTCGGATTTGGCTCACCGTTTTGCCTTTCAGCAATTGTTGGTAGGTCAAAATTTCAAACAACACATTGCCTAAACAAAATACATCTACTCGACCGTCCATGAAACTATCCCCTCGTATTAGTTCAGGAGCAGTGTAAAGAGGGGTCCCATAGCGCCGACCAACTGGGGTTAGAGAATAATCTTCCTGATAATCAAAGGTGGAGAAGGTCGCTAATTCAGGTTCTCCCCAGACCTTAGCTAATCCCCAATCGATGACGTAGGTTTCGCCAAATTCACCCGTTAGAATATTGGCCGGTTTCAGATCACGATGAATGACTCCTCGTTGGTGAGCGTGAGCAACCGTCTGGCAGACCTGAATTAGAATATCGATTAACACTGGCAACGGGAAGATTTGGGTTGTCCGTTCATCACCATCGTTGAGCGCTAGAATAATATTCCGCAGATCTTGTCCATTGATGTGCTTCATGGTGAAAAATAGCGAGCCACCTCGGTCGCGGCCTAATTCGTAAACTGGTACAGTACCAGGGTGGGCGATGTTAGCGGTTACTCGGGCTTCCCGCAGAAACCGGTGCGTCTCAATTTCGCTATTTTTCAAGTGGTCGTGTAGGGTCTTGTAGACAACTCTGCGTCGTAAATTTTCATCGAAGCAGGTATAGAGTTTAGCGATGCCACCTTCAGTCATCAACTTGAAGTCACTGTACTTTAGCGAACCGCTCTTCCAATGCAAGTCTAATATGCGATCAGTTTCTGAAAGGCGAAAATATCCCCCCTCCAATTCGGCGGATGTTGTACGATCTTTTTCTGAGTGATTATCCATGGTTCGTTGAATGTGTGCTTCTTCCACAGAGAGTTTTTCTGGTTAGATCATCAGTGAAGTAGCACATTTATCGTACTTCACGGATGCCCAGTAAAAGATAACTCGTGTACCCGGTCTTGCCATGAGTAAATGATACCATTACCTACTTCACATTTGGTATTACAAGCCTCCGCGATCTTAGTTAACCTCAGTTCGGCCTTTTTGACCTCTCACCAAGCAGTGAGAGCATTATGAGGCATTCTAATGCAAGGTTTCTTCTCCTTCCAAGTGTCAGAAATCAGTCCCGCTATTCAGTCGCCCCTAAAATTGACTGGCCTCCACTGTCTGGAGTGTTCAAGATGGCAGATCTTTTTCCGCTGATCATTTATGGTTTCAATGATCAATCTCTTACCTAGAAGAAGTTTATCTTCAACTGGAATCAACCTGTTTTCCATGTTTGATCTGAGGTTAGTTATCCGTTCTAATCCATCATTCAAATAGCTGTTCCAAAAGTTGTTTGCCTAGAGATCCCTTCTCGGCCAACAGTGGGATCAAGCCAGATGGCATCCACTCAATAAAACGATGGGATCAGATTAACTTTGGAAACGGCTGGAAGTGATAGTTTTGGATCTAATAGTAGTATGAGTTGAAGTTTTTATCAGCCGAATGATGAGATGCAATAATAGTTATTAGCTCTGAGAGGGATATTTGCGCTGAAACGCCTTCAGGTGGCTTAGATTGTTCCAACTGGATACTTTGGTTATTATGGGCCTGGACCAAATCATCAATGTGGCAGAATGGTGTGGTTAGATCGATCTCGGATCTCCATTTTTAAGTTTATGAGCCACAATTTATGAAGGAAAAGAGTGGGCTTTGTACAAGCCCTAGGATCTTTTTTTAATTTCTTACATTTAATCCCGAATTCAGGTTAGTTACGAATGGGACCCTGGTAAATTAGCCCCGCATTTTACCCGCCAAGAATGGTCCAAATGTGGCCCTGGTTTTTCAGGCGTTTACCCGTCATTGCCATGGCTCAGGAAACAGGGATCCACAGACAACGAAATTTACCCGCTTTAAACCGATGACAGCTTTCAGAAGGATATACCGGATATCTTTTCCGGCACGGCAGAAGTGGATGAAACCTATATTGGGACACAATGGAACAACAAAAGACACCGCGCCAAAGCCGCTGGTAGTGAACGTGGAAGAGGGAGTTGCAAAAGTCCTGTTTTTGGCATCTTAGGCCGAGGTGGAAAGATGTGGGCAGAAGTGGTTTCTGATGTCGAAGCAAGGACGTTATTATCTCTGATCTGCCGATGGGCGGAGTTGGGAAGTCCTATCTGTTCTGAGAGCTGGAAAAGCTAAACCGGAGTTGCGGCTAATGGCGATGTTCATGGCTTGGTAAAACATAACCCAGGTGAGTACAGCCATGGCCAAGGAAACCATATCAATGGTCGGGAAGGATTTTGGGGTTACCTTCAAAGAAGACTGGCGGCGGTCTCAGAAAGGAAAGATTGCCTTTGTATTTGGCTGGATATGTTTGGAGATACAATCATAGAAATGATCGTATTCAATAACAGAAAAAACTCATTCTTAAACCACTTGAAAGGTTCATGTTTAGCGGCTTTTTTACGACTTTACCCCAAAATATACTGTGGTGATAGAATCACAGTATGGGAGATTGAAGAATGGTTTGCTGTACAGATATCGTACGGTGGTTATACGACAAATCACCGGGAAAAGCCGGCCAAAAGCGAAAAAATTAGTGCCTAATTTAGCAAAATAACCCGAGGGAAAAGGGTTAACTCCCAGGAAATCAGTCCTGATTTACCCCTAAAATACAAAAGTAACTTTACTGTGGGAGAGGGTGATGATTCCGTTTGGGAAGTACGGTTGGGGCGGTAATCCTGTTAACCTGTGCGTGGCCTTCCGCGTCTTCGACCCTCCGGATAATGTAATAGGTTCGATGACAGTAGGTTTCGGTGTGTGTCAGGATCCAATTTGACCCCTGATGCGCACAGTGCAGACTTTTACTGAAACAAATTGACATTGCGATGGTATTGATTATTGCCGTTGCCTTCACCGTGTTTACGGTTAGGCACAGGTGGAAAGGTAACTCCGTAATCGGGTAACTGAACTGTAGTTCAGACATCCATCCTCTTCAATGAGGTGATGCAACTCTACACTGTTTCAATCAGGTAGCGTTCCAAGACTGCAAGGGATTTATCTTATCCTAGGTGACAACAGGTTATGACTAACTGGGAAAATACAAACGGGAGACAGTGGGAACAACTTTTGGTCGTTGTCACTAAATTTGCTATTTTGAAGAAGCGGTCAGAGAGCTTCTCCAATAGGGAAAACTGGCTGGCCTGGTTCACCTCTCCATTGAGCAAGAAGCCATTGCTACTGGGGTTTGCCAAGCCCTGCGGCCAGATGACATATCGCTTCTAACCCATCGAGGTCATGGTCATATTATCGTCAAGGGAACTGATTTAAGTCGTATGTTTGCTGAGCTTTTGGGCTGAAACCACAATATCCGCAAATTATCGCCTCAGCACGCGCCATTCTAAATGCATCAATCAGATGGTACTCAGGGTTTCAGGGTTAGTCACCGTCTCCACACTTCGTCCTCTCTCCGCTTGATCTCGCAGTAATGGCGGATAAACTGGACATCATCTGGCAAATCGGTATAAACTTTAGATTCAGCATCTGACGCACTATCCCTAAAGACAGGATATGTAAACCCTCGATTAAAACCAGTTGGTGGCTTGAAATTCACGCGGTTGGTTTTAATCGTTGATGGATGGATTTAGACAGTATTTAGGAGACGAACCAAATATAAAATATATTTAGCCTAGGAATATGTCCTTCTTACCTGTTTAATTACCAAAAGTTTTAAAAGGATAACAATATCACCTTTACAAACCGGCCTTTGTATTTTGAGCGTTTTCCGAGGACTCATTATATATAGTTGGAATGATTAATGGTTGAATAAGGAGTATTACAATGCTTGGTGTAGCTATTCAAGGGGCTGGTAATGTTTCAACGGAACATATTAAAGCCTACCAAAATAATCCAAATACCCGATTAGTTGCCGTCGGTAGCCGTACCTTGGAAAGTGCGCGAAGAAAAGCACAACAGCTCAACCTGGATTGTGATCTTTTCGATGATTACGCGAAATTACTACAGCATCCAGAGGTGGACGTTATTTCTATTTGTACGCCTCCTGACCGCCACGCTGAAGAAACTATCGCGGCGGCAAAAGCAGGTAAGCATCTGCTGATAGAAAAACCTGTTGCTATCAATAAAGAAGAACTGTGCGCAATGCATGTTGCCGTATCACAAGCAAAAGTCAAAACTGTCGTGAGCTTTGTCCTGCGCTGGAACCCACTAATTCTATCGATAAAAGAGGTCGTTGCCAAAGGTTGGGTTGGTCAGCCACTTCTGGTACAGGCAGACTACTGGCATGGTCCAACCAATATTAGTCCACGAAGGTCTCATAAAAAGAGTTGGAACCCAATGGATATTGGGGCGATAGTTCATGGTGGTTGCCACGCCATGGATGCCGCACGCTATATTCTGAACAACGATGAGATCGTGCAGGTAAGTGGCGTTGCCCCTACTTATTCAGTACCTTCGCATATTATTAAACCGCTAACTATGGCGTCGGTAAAATTTGCCAACGGTACAATCGGCAAGATATCAGGTTCGACGGCTTTCTTCATGCCTTACGTGTTTAATATCGAGGTGTTTGGAGATGAAGGTGTTATTCGCAACAACCAATTCTATTCAAAACAGGTGCCCGGACAACGGGATTTTGGATCGTTTCCCACCATCTTGCCTGATAGCGGCGCAGTTTCACATCACCCTTTTCAAGAAACGATTGATCATCTAATCGACTGTGTCCTGACTGACACGGAATCAGACGATAGTTTAACTGTTGCAGTGAACACTCATCTCGCTTGTTTCGCAGCTGAGAAATCGGCTACGAATGGTTCTACTGTGGTTCAGATCACTGAATTTGAGTGACTGAAGACATTGGAGGAATCAATCTCTTTCACTGTCGCATCTTATCGAAGAGGTCTGTGCGGCGTCAGTTAATGGTTGACAGGGGGATCTACCTTCGTATCGGTGATGAAATCCCCTAAATAGCTTATTGTTCCTTCGATGGCAAGTTGAGCGAACTGTCAGGGTTTATATTGATTCCTCTGTATTTCGGTACGGATTAAGCCCCTGAAAAAGCTGCATCCATTCGTTAATCTGTTGGTACATGAGAGGACCTTCATGAGTCTTCAGAACAGTAAACTTCAGAACAGTAAACTTCAGAACTATATTTTTGGGAGAGAATAGAGAAATCATAACCTGAGGACTCTGGATATTCTGGAAATACCGGAATTTTCCAATTGAGGTTTCTCAAGAGAGGAGGGTAATCGTGGAAACTGTACGCTGGGGTATTGTAGGATGCGGAGATGTCTGTGAGGTGAAGAGCGGGCCGGGGTTTCAGAAGGCTGATGGATCAGATCTAGTGGCGGTGATGCGTCGGGACAGGGCCAAAGCGGAAGATTTTGCCCTGCGGCACAAAGTCCCAAGGTGGACCGATCAAGCAGAAGCAGTGATTGAGAATCCGGAGGTAGATGCGGTTTATATCGCCACACCGCCATCCTCTCATTGCGAACTGGCGTTGAAGGTGGCGGATAAGGGCAAACCTTGTCTGGTGGAGAAGCCGATGGGGATGAATCATGCGGAGTGTATGCGGATGGTAGAAGCCTTTCGAGCGAAAGATGTACCGCTTTTTGTAGCCTACTATCGGCGAGCATTACCACGGTTTTTGAAGGTGCGAGAATTGTTGCAGGCCGGGGTCATCGGACCAGTGACGTCGGTTCATATTGTCCACTACGAACCTTTGGCAACAGGAGAAAAGGCCAAAGGTTGGCGGTACGATCCAGCAATTGGAGGGGCTGGTGTGTTTCTGGATCTGGCATCGCACGGGTTGGATATTCTAGATTTTCTATTAGGACCGATTCGACGGATCGAGGGGATTGCAGTGAATATCGGTGGAGCGTATGAGGCAGAGGATGTGACAGGTGCATGTGTTGAGTTTGAGTCGGGATGTATTGGAACTGGGATATGGAATTTTCATGCTGATCATTCGGGGGACCGGATTGTATTTACAGGTTCGAAGGGTGAATTACAGACTCCAGTGTTCTCGAATACGGATATTATTCTGAAAAAGAGTGGAAAAGAAGAGGCAATCTCGGCACCAAATCCGCCGCATGTACACCAGCCGTTAATCCAAACGATTGTAGATCAACTGAGAGGCAGCGAGCATTGTGATTCAACCGGTGAAAGCGGGGCCCGGGCGTCGTGGGCAATGGATCAGTGTTTGATGACATACTACGGGAACCGGTAAGGTTGCGACCTGCTGATAACCTCCGAATCTTGGATTTTATAATGAAGTCGTTGGTTTCGTAATTAGTTTTCTGGTAGAAACATGTCGTTTTATAATGATTTAGCTATAGGCGCAGGAAACCCGGATCAGAGTTTAGTTGAGGCTGGCAAGGTAATAGATCGGCATATAATACCGGTTGCACGCGCAGCAACTAGTGGAAAGTTGATTTCTGCCTGCCAAGTTACCGATTGGTCAATCAGGCCTCATTACCTGATATAGCTGATATTTTGCCGGCCAACTGGTGTCTGTTTTATCCCTTGTTAGATACTAAATTGAGATTCACCATAGGGGTGAAGATTATCTTGCGCTAAATCTGATTTTGTGCTAAGGTGAGTAAGATCCAGAATCTATGGTTAGGTTTTATTTATTATTTACCCAAAACTAAGCTAATCAGAAAAGAGGTTTAGCTATGAAATCCCTATCTCTTCTAATCAACTGTGTCATTGTCCTTGCTTTGACAGTGAATCACGACTCAATGGCGATAGACAACTTTGCCATTGAGTTTAAGGGAGATGGTAAAACAAGAGTTATTGCTCCAGACAGCGATAGTCTCGATATAACAGGTAATCTCACAATGGAAGCCTGGGTTTTCCCGACAGCAACATCAGGTTCAGCTATTATTGTTAACAAGGAAAATTCCTGGGAATGCGCGCTCCAGAGCAATATTCTGAAAGCCGCTATCAAGGCGGCCGAGTGGGCTTGGCACGGTGGTGGTGAAGTCCCACTCAATAAATGGACTTTTGTCGCCGTCACCTTTGATAAAAAGGAGCATCATACATTTGTCAACGGTAAGTATGAGGCTTCAAGGGCAAACCAGGGCAAGATCCAGCCCACGGATGAGGCCTTTCATGTCGGTTGGCGGCCGTGTTGCAACAATGAGCCATTTACCGGGATTATCGACGAGGTGAGAATCTCAAATGTCTCCCGCTACCAGAAAAACAAGAACTTCGCCGTCCCAAATAGAGAGTTCACCCCTGATGGCAACACAATTGTGCTTTATCATTTCAATGAGGGGAAAGGGCAGAAGGCGAAAGACACCTCAAAGTTTAAAAATGATGGAGAGTTGGATGGTGGGGCTAAATTCGTGAAATCAAAAGCCCCTATCAAATTCGCAGCCGTTGAACCAGAAGATAAGCTCACAACGATGTGGGCACAGATCAAGGCTTATCCCTAAATTTATCTTCCTGCATAATCAGTCAGTGGAGATAGGAGTAATTTCGTCTGCTGTATGGATAAAGAAATTAAGGATCAAGACCAATGAGATCGGAAGCCAGATCAGGCCGGGATAGACAGCCATTACCATTGGCACCTCAGCAGACGAGTGCGCTACTTGGTCTATAACAAAGTCAGGAAATCGCCAGTAGGTCAAACGGTTGGTGAAGAACCAACCGGTCGAGGTCGTGCTTCGCACGGTCAGGTGTAATTAATTCAGTCCTGACACACATTGAAGCCCGATGGTATTGACGGAGTTGAGCCAGCATGTTGGTTAAGAGTTGGCGCTTGATCTGTTGACCCAGATGGTTAACATGCTGTTCCAACTGGTTGGTGGAAGTAATCTCATCGGCAACTTGCAGGCTAAGTTGTATGGTTTTCATGGCTTAGTCTCCTGTAAATCGGCTACGCCATGAAAAGGATGACAATTATGTCGGCATTTGATCAATCTATCTCTTGGCTGTTAGCTCTGTGATCAAATGGATCTAAGTCACCCACACTATTTCAGACGCTTACTGTATCAGTTATAATACGATTTATCGGACAAAACCGTCGTAAAAATTATCTAGATATAATGTATATAATTGGTCGCTGGTGATTGATTTGACGGGTTCGCTCGTCAATGCATTGGCTTCCCTGATATAACTCTGCAACTTAGATGTTTTTGGTGTGAGTGAAATCCGGCATTATCAGCGATTACAATATTTTATTGCTTGGATTTGTCTCTGGTAAAGGCTTGCAGAAGTCCGTCAAACATCCGGTAGCTAACCCAGCTAATTTCCTACCAAAAAATCATCCCTATCTAGAAATGAAAGCAACTATGTAAATAGTAGGTGTTTTGCCTACTCTTGGCCTTCCCTGCGAAAGCCAAGGGCGAGGGAAATTAGCGGGGGGCAGAATTAAACTCGCTTGAAATCACCCTAGATCAGTGATAGAATTAACCGCTATTCAGCTTGTAACCCGTGCTGAAAGCTAGCATAAGAATGACTTCCCAATGGGTAACAAATGAAAGTATTGGTCAGTGACTCCCTCTCCCAATCCGGCCTAGATCTACTTTACCGTCAGACAGATTTAACCGTCGATCTAAAAACTAAACTTGGCCCAACCGAGTTGGCAAATCTAATTCCTGACTACGATGCCTTGATTATCCGTAGTGCTACTCAGGTAACAGCTAAGGTCATTCGAGCCGCCAAAAATCTGAAGGTAATTGGTCGGGCTGGTGCTGGTATTGATAACATCGACTTAGAAACAGCTACACAGCAGGGAATTTTGGTATTCAATACGCCTACCGGCAATACTGTGGCTGCGGCCGAACATACCATTACGCTAATGCTAGCCCTTTCTCGTCATGTTCTTCCGGCTGGGATTTCGCTTCGCGATGGTGAATGGTCACGCAAGCGTTTCATGGGCGGAGAGTTGTACCGCAAAACCTTTGGCGTTATAGGTGTTGGGCGGATCGGTTCAGAAGTCATTCGTCGCTTACAAGCTTTCGGTATGGCTATCATTGCCTACGATCCTTACATTTCTGTCGAAGCCGCTGAACGATTAGGTATCAAGCTAGTAGAACGAGAAACTCTTCTGCAAGAGGCCGACTACATTTCGATCCACGTTCCATTGACTACTAAAACCCATCACAGCATCAGTAGCCGTGAATTCGGGTTGATGAAGTCTAACTGTCGGTTGATTAACTGTGCCAGGGGTGGAATTATCGACGAAGAGGCCTTATACGTAGCACTCAAAGAACAGCAAATTGCCAGTGCGGCTCTAGATGTATTTGAGTACGAACCTCCAACCGATTATCGCTTGATGGCACTCGATAATTTTCTTGCTACTCCCCACTTAGGCGCCTCGACTGCTGAGGCACAAGAGCTTGTCGCTATCGAGGTGGCACAAAAAGTGATCGACGCGCTACATCAGTTGCCAATTGAGAATGCTGTTAATCGACCCAATATGGATCAGTTTGAAGTCTTACAACCCTACCTGAAACTGGCCGAGCGAATTGGGAGTTTTCAATCCCAAACTGCGGAGGGGCAAATTTCGGAAATTCGAATTCGCTTCAATGGGGAACTGTTCAAGAAAGATGTAACTTGGATCACCGTGGCAGTGCAAGTAGGATTGCTAAAGCCGATTCTTCAAGATAGTGTTAACCATGTAAATGCTCCCCTAAGGATCCAACAGCGTGGCATTCGGGTTTCTGAAACCAAACACAGTACGCAAAACCAGTTTACTAATTCGTTGGTAGTGACGGTAGTTACAGATCGGACAGAGCGAACGGTTGAAGGCACCGTTTCAAGCACTGACTCCATCCGTCTAGTTCGGATTGACGATATACATCTTCATGCTGAACCCGAAGGCCACATGATTATGATCTATAATCAGGATCGGCCCGGTATGATCGGTACCCTTGGAACTACACTAGGGAATCATGGTATCAATATTGCCGATATGGCCGTTGGCCGAAAAGAGATCGGGTCACACGCCTTGATGCTGATCAATATCGACAGTAAAGTCCCCCGTCATGTCATATCCCAGATTGAAACCTTACCGACGATCATATTCGTCAAGCAGATTGAGTTTTAACCTCGACTCTCCAACCTTCTAGATCAAAAAAAGGAAGTTCTTTTGGATTCAATTGAGAAATGCTTACGCATTAACACCAGCATTCCCGAAAATGGCCTCTACGACGGTTCCTACACCTACGACGGACAACAGAGAGAAGTTCACAGTAATGCACCGTGGCGTATCTCGCCTGACCCGTTTTTCATCTCTGACACCGACTACGCCTGGTTAGACAATCTGGGATCGCATCTGCTGAAGTTTTATCAGGCCTGTAATATGCTTTATTCTCAAAGTGTGCGCAAGACTCAACCCGCATGGGTCGTCGATTACTTGGACTATGGCAAGCCAGAAACAGTCATCGAATATGGTCGAATGCGGCGTTTTAAGAGCCAATTACCACAGGTGATTCGCCCTGACATTCTCCCGACAGACGAAGGAATGGTAATTAGCGAGTTGGATTCAGTACCAGGTGGAATTGGTTTCACCGGCAGTTTAGCCACCCAGTACGCAGCCCTCGATTGTGATATCGTCGGTGGTGGAAACGGCATGGTAGTTGGATTTGCCGAGATGATCCGGGGTGTAGCCAACAGTCAGCAACCGACGTTGGCCATTGTGGTTTCAGATGAGTCAGAGAGCTACCGTCAGGAGATGCAGTGGCTGGCCAGTGAATTACGGCACATAGGAATGTCAGCTTATACAGTCCATCCTCGCCAGATCCTTTTCCAAGAATCAACCAAAGGAAAAACGGGCTTGTTTTTGGATGCCAACACAGTGACGGTATCCAGTGAGAATTCAGCCGAATTAGATCTAATTCAGATTGACGTAGTCTATCGATTCTTTGAATTGTTTGATTTGAAGAACATCCCCAAATCAGAGTTAATGCTGTATGCGGCCAAAAAGCGCAACGTGTTGATGACACCACCACCTAAAGCCTATCTGGAAGAAAAACAGACCTTTGCTCTATTCCATCATCCTACCCTACAATCCTTTTGGAAACGAGAACTGGGTAAGGAGACAGGGGATATCTTACGCCAAATAATTCCCGAAACCTGGGTGATGGACAATCGGCCGCTACCACCACACGCCACCATCCCAAATCTGTTGATCCAAGATCTGCCGATTACCGATTTTCGGCAGTTAAGCCAGATTTCACAAAAACAGCGTCAGTTAGTGATTAAGCCGTCCGGATTTTCAGAGCGAGCTTGGGGGGCACGAGGAGTTGCCATCGGACACGATATGCCGACTGAGGACTGGTCCGACACCATCGAAATGGCTCTCGGAAACTTTGAAACTTCGCCGCACGTTTTGCAGAAGTTTTACAAGTCGAAACAAGTGCGAATGCCCTACTACGACTTCGAGAAGAGAGAGATGGTGATGATGCGAGGGCGGGCACTGCTACGGCCTTACTACTTTGTGACACAGAATAACAAGGTACGACTATCAGGGATTCAAGCGGTTGTCTGTCCCGATGACAAGAAGATTCTGCACGGGATGGTGGATGCCATCATTGTCCCTTGTGCCATTTGGAAAAATTAGTAAATTTTGGTCTTAATTGGACTAAGAGAGTGTCAGCGTCAATCGCTTCAACGCCAGTTGCCCTCACCATCGCCGGCTCAGATTCCAGTTGCGGGGCCGGTATTCAAGTCGATTTGCGGACGTTTGCCGCTAGTGGTGTTTTTGGCACTACTGTATTGACAGCTTTAACAGCACAAAATCCTTATCAAGTAACAACCGTAGAAGAACTAAGTGCTAGCTTCGTTAAGGCGCAACTTGAGGCCGTGTTTGATGCTATGCCAATTGCTGCTCTCAAAACCGGCATGCTCTGGTCAGCCGAGATCATTACTACCGTTGCTGAGTGGTTAGCTCAAGCAACTTCCATACCTTGTGTGGTCGATCCAGTGATGGTTGCCACGAGTGGTGCCAAGCTGATAACGGAAGATGCAATTGATCGTTATAAAGCAGATCTACTACCCCGGTGTCGCTTGATGACGCCAAACTTGGATGAAGCACAGGTTCTGTTGGGTGGCGTGCCTGTCGATCGTCACAACCAGGCAGAAACAGCGAAGGCGTTAGGAGATCAGTTCGGTTGCGCCATTTTAATCAAAGGTGGACACCTGGCCGGAGATCCGATCGACTTGTTGTGGGATGGGCAAAAAGTCCACACCTGGCAGCACCAACGACTACAAAATGTCAATACACATGGAAGTGGATGTATGCTATCTGCTGCCATTACTGCGGCACTGGCCCAAGGAAATTCCTTGAAGCAGGCAGTTGAGACTGGCCTCAACGCTGTTCACCATGCATTGTTAAACCCTGTTGCACCAGCGCCAGATCTATTGTTGGCTGGTATCGAGTCTATTGGAAAAGGGAGTTGATTCTTACAACCCTATTGAGTGGTGAATCGAATTCACGGTGGATTAAGCGGATGGTGAATTCTCGGTTCTTAAAGAGGGTTTGGAAAAACTTCTGAATTGGATACGATCTAGAAGCAGATAAATCAGAAAATCGTAAAAATTAAAGTCGTGTAATTTCAGATCTTAACCGGAGGGTAAAGCAAGAAATGTCAAATCAAAAAGCTACATTAGAGTCACAATTTTTCCCAAATAGTGAAAAGGTCTATGTCTCTGGAAAACAATATCTGGATCTACGAGTACCGTTGCGTGAAATCACCCTGGAGATAAGCAACCCTGTTAATGGATCTAACGATTCACCGAATGGTGACGAGCCAGCGAATCGGCTTCGGGTCTATGATACCAGCGGGCCCTGGGGAGACGAACAGGAATCCTGCGACGTCCGTCAGGGCCTGAAGCCGTTGCGGTCGGATTGGATTCAGGCCCGGGGTGATGTTGAAAGTTATCCCGGCCGATCAGTGCAGCCGCAGGATAACGGCTACAAAAGCCGGGAACAGTTGCTCTTGGCCAGAGAGGACAAGCAGACTCTCGTTTCCGATCGGGAAAATGGCAAACTCGAGCACTTTAAAGGAACAAAACATCCCGTACTACGGGCTAAGCCAGGACGAAATGTCACCCAGATGCACTATGCCAAACGCGGCATTGTCACCCCGGAAATGGAATTCATTGCCATCCGCGAAAATCTAGGTCGCGAAAAGGCGTTCAAGACGGCGACTAACGGCTCGCCAGAACAGAATGCACTCAACTTCCAGCATCCGGGTGAATCCTTTGGGGCTAGCATTCCATCTTACATTACGCCGGAGTTTGTGCGGGATGAAATCGCCAGAGGTCGTGCCATTATCCCGGCTAATATCAATCATCCGGAAAGCGAACCGATGATCATCGGTCGCAACTTTCTGGTCAAGATCAACGCGAATATTGGCAACTCAGCCGTTGCGTCCTCAATTGAAGAAGAGGTAGAAAAGATGCGTTGGGCCACCAAATGGGGGGCTGATACAGTGATGGATCTATCGACCGGTAAAAACATTCACGAAACACGGGAGTGGATCATTCGTAACTCACCGGTTCCCATCGGAACTGTTCCCATCTATCAAGCACTGGAAAAAGTCAACGGAAAAGCCGAAGAACTAAGTTGGGAAATATACCGGGATACCTTGATTGAGCAAGCCGAACAAGGGGTCGACTACTTCACTATTCATGCTGGTGTCCGATTACAATATATTCCGTTAACTGCTCAACGGATGTGCGGGATCGTCTCTAGGGGGGGTAGCATTATGGCCAAATGGTGTCTGGCACACCATCAGGAGAGTTTTCTCTACACCCACTTTGCTGAGATCTGTGAGATTATGCGGACCTACGATGTCTCCTTCTCTCTTGGTGACGGTCTTCGACCTGGGGCTTTGTCAGACGCCAACGATGCGGCTCAATTCGCTGAATTAGAGACGTTGGGTGAGTTGACTAAGATCGCCTGGGAACAGGATTGCCAGGTAATGATCGAGGGACCAGGACACATCCCCATGCACTTGATCAAAGAAAATATAGACAAGCAGTTAGAGTGCTGTGACGAAGCACCATTTTATACCCTTGGTCCACTGACTACTGACATTGCTCCTGGCTACGACCACATTACCAGTGGGATTGGGGCTGCTATGATCGGTTGGTTTGGTTGTGCTATGCTTTGCTATGTTACGCCCAAAGAGCCTCTGGGATTCCCGAATCGGCAGGATGTTAAAGATGGTGTAATTACCTATAAAATTGCGGCCCACGCCGCCGATTTAGCCAAGGGTCATCCAGGCGCGCAAGAACGGGATAACGCGCTATCTAAAGCCCGTTTTGAGTTCAGGTGGGAGGATCAATTCAATCTTAGTTTAGATCCGGAGACAGCCCGGGAATTTCACGACGAAACTCTCCCACAAGAATCGGCCAAGAAAGTTCACTTCTGTTCCATGTGTGGTCCCCATTTCTGCGCCATGAAAATTACCGAGGATATTCGTCAATTTGCTAAAGAGAAAGGATTAACTGAGCACGACGCGTTGCAAGCAGGCATGGAGGAAAAGAGTCAAGAGTTCAAGCAAAAGGGCTCAAACGTCTACTCCTAAATGTTTAATTTAGCTATTTCATCAACCCGTCCTGATAGATTTCACTCAACCCAGAAATGGGATATAGATGTAATTTATCAGGAGGTTTTTTATACTGGTAGATTCTCTGTCGTCCTAGCCGGAGGTCCGAGGAGATACGAATGCTAAAAGGAATTCCCGATTCGATTTCACCTGACTTAATGCATACCCTGATGAGCATGGGGCATGGCGACGAAATTGTATTGGCTGACGGTAATTTTCCCGCTGCCAGTCACGCTCAACGACTAATTCGTGCTGATGGGTTAGATCTATGCACGCTGTTAGAAGGAATCATGGTATTTCTACCGATCGACACTCACGTCGAGGATCATGCAGTAGTGATGCAAGTAGCCGACAGCAAAGAACCAGACCCACCGATTTGGGAAGACTTCCAGCGGATTTTGTCAGAAACTGAAGGGGATTGGGTTAACTTAACCTCAATCGAGCGATTTACTTTTTATGACCGAGCTAAATCTGCCTTTGCCGTTGTCGCCACCAGCGAAACTGCTCTCTACGCTAACCTAATTTTGAAAAAAGGGGTTGTGGAGGACGACGATCAGGAGATTTAAGCGAGAAGCAGGATATAGAGGAAGGATTATATATAGATGCCTTCTCTAGTTTCATTACCCCTGATTGATACGAAATGAAGGAACAAGATTGATGGAAGAGGTCAGAATTGGATTTATCGGCTGTGGCGGTAACGCCAACGGTCACATGAATACGCTATCGAGTTTGGAAGGGACGCGCATTGTTTCGGTTTGTGATCTGCAAGAGGAACGCGCTGAGAGTGCAGCCGAACGACATCAAGCTGTGGCTTACACCGACCATCAGAAGATGCTGGAACGGAATGACTTGGATGCAATCTATTTGAGCTTGCCTGTTTTCGCTCATGGCCAACCCGAGTTAGCGGTAATAGAACGGGGACTGCCCTTTTTAGTCGAGAAACCGGTTGCCATCAATCTAGAGATTGCGCAACAGGTGGCTGAGGCGGTCGAACAAGCTGATCTAATAACCTGTGCTGGTTACCAACTGCGTTACCTCGGTTCGACGCAATTGACCAAGCGATTGTTAGCCGATCAAACAGTGAGTATGGCTATGGGCAAGTATTGGTGTGGAACCGGACGAGGCGATCCCAACGCCTGGATTCGCCGGATGGATAAATCCGGTGGTCAGTTGGTCGAGCAGGCCACACATACAGTTGACATGATGCGCTACCTGATGGGTGAAGTAGCCGAAGTCTTTAGCCTGCAAGCTAATCGAGTACTACGCGATATCGACTGCCCCGATAGTTACACCGTGACCCTGCAGTTTGAGAGCGGTGCCATCGGTACGCTGACCACTTACTGGGCGTTTGATAATGGCGATTGGTCTAACGCTAACGTGATCGATATTTTATATCAGGATCAACTCATCAACTGGAATCCAAGTCGATTGGAAGTCAAAGAGGCAGGAGAAGTGGTAAGTAAAACCGAACCTGGTCCCCCAATCGACCAGGTTTTTGTCGATGCGGTGCGACGACAAGACCCATCCCAGATTTTAAGTCCTTACGCTGATGCAGTCAAAAGCTTAGCTATTTCGCTAGCCGCTAATCAGTCAGCCAAAAGCGGGCAGATTGTGCCTGTTGGATGACTAAAGATCAAACCTCTCGACTTGAATCCACCCGATTGAATAATTGATGGCCAGACCTCATTTGGCTAGTCCCAACTGATACTGTTGGGCATATCGTCCTCCTTGTTGTAGAAGGGTGTAATGAGTACCGCGTTCAACGATTTGCCCCTGATCTAATACCAATATTTGGTTGGCGTTAACAATTGTCGAAAGCCGATGGGCAATAACAAAGGTGGTTTGGCCTGCCATTAGGTCAGCCAACGAAGCCTGTACCAGTGCCTCCGACTCATTGTCCAGGTTAGAAGTGGCTTCATCCAGCAGCAAGATCTGTGGATCTTTTAGCATCGCCCGGGCAATCGCAATTCGTTGTTTTTCCCCACCCGACAGGTTGTGTCCACTCTCCCTAATTTGAGTTTGATATCCCTTTGACATCCGTTGAATAAACTTGTGGGCATTGGCTGCTACGCTGGCAGCAATAGCTTCTGTCTCAGTAGCATCAGGATTACCATAACCGATATTTTCTAAAACGGTTCCATCAAACAGTATCGTCTCTTGGGTCACAATGGCAATCTGCTGACGAAGACTGTCCAACGTCAGATCACCTATATCCTGACCGTCGATCAAGATTTGTCCCTCAAAAGGGGTGAGAAAACGTGGAATCAGGTTGATCAGGCTAGTTTTTCCACTTCCGCTAGACCCGATTAAAGCGACTGTCTCTCCGTAATTAGCCTCTAAACTAATGTCACGCAAGACAACTTCACCAGATTGATAGCGAAAAGAGACATTCCGAAAAACTACCTGTCCAGACTTTGCTGTTGCGGGTTCTAAAGATGGAGACGTCGCATGCAACTCGACACTTCCATCCTTCTCCTCAGAAAAGTCGAGGATCTGAAAAATCCGTTCAGCGGAGGCTAAACTTTGCTGCAGTACAATATTAAATTGACCGATCGTGCGCAACGGTTTAAACATCAAGCTAATCATACTGATGTAACCGATAAACCAACCCGTTGATAAACGTCCGTCGATCACTTGCCAGCAACCTAGACCAAAGACCGTAGAGATCCCCATAACACTGATAACTTCCACTAATGGTGGCAGCATTGCAGAGAGGCGGGTTCGTTGCATCGATAGCCGATACTGCTGTTGTGTGGTATCGGTAAACCTCTGTATCTCTTTGGGTTCAGCTCTAAAGCTTTTGATGATCTCGATGCCGGTTAAAGTCTCTTTCACCTGAGAGGAAAGATCTGCGGTTTGTTGTTGAATCTCACGAGAAGTGCGGCGTATCCGCTGGCCGAACCGATTAATCAGATAGCCTAAAGGGGGTAGAACCAGGAGGGCGAGAATCGTCAAACTAAAACTTCTGACCAGCATCACTACCACAAAAACAGGAACGTAGATTAGGGCGCGTACCACACCGGCAGTAGAACCGATCGCCGCTTGCAGAGACCGGACGTCGTCCGTCAAGCGAGAGAGAAGATCACCTAGTCTATACTGGTGTAGCGTTCCGAGGGGAGCCATCACCATCTTATGATACAACTCGTTTCGAAGCCTGACAATTAGCTTCAAACCGACACAACGCATTAAGAAGTCGTTGAGATAAGCGAAAACGCCTTTGATCAACACCAGGCCGAAAATCCAAGCTAAAACAGTGCCAACTAAACGGAGGGCCTCTTTTTGGGTCGCAATTGAAAAGGTCAAACCATTAAAAAAGGGGATAACAGATTTCTGCACATTTAGCGTGTTATCTAGCCCAATGGCGTTAAGCTGAAAATAGTGAACGGTGAGTGGGTTTCGGTCAAAGTCGTGCCTTTCGATTAGTTTTAGCGCGTCAATGGTGTCCGCCAGGATATGAACATAGCCCAGTTCGCCTACTGCGATGACCAGGGCACAAAAGGTTGCCAGAAGAATGAGAAAAGTATAGGATTTGAGGTAATGGAGAAAACGAGTGCCTGAATGTGACCTATTCATCGTACTTTTTCATCGTACTTTGGATTTACGGTACTATGGACAGGCGAAACTATTCGATATTGGTAACACTCGGGATAGTTCGAGCAGATCGATTGGCTGTATTAGTTAATCACGGATAAAGCGGATATATTCGCCTCGTACCGGAGTGAGACAGAAGGTGTCATCTGAAGAGTTGATAACCCCAATAGTCCGCGAATATCCAGCAGTTGCTCCAGTAGCGATGGTTTTTGTTTGATTTGAGTTGTTTTGGGTTGCCCTGTGATATTGGCTAATCGTCCGGCGGCTAGAATCGCATCTGGTAAATTGCCCAAATGATCAACCAATTTATGCCGGAAGGCTTGCTGCCCCGAAAAGATACGACCATCGGCCAGGGACTCAATTTCCTCCTGGCTAATAAGGTCTTTCCGGCTTTGAAGGATGGCTTCGATGAACTGTAGACGCACATCGTCGATTGTAGCCTGTAGCAGATCACGCTCCTCTTGCGTCATCTCTCGTTGTGGATTACCGATGTCTTTGTGTTCACCGCTTTTGACGACCTGATACTCAACCCCGATTTTTTGATAGAGGTCCTTGAGTTTTATGAACTGCATTACGGCACCAATACTTCCCGTCAATGTCCCGGGATTGGCGTAGATCTGCTCTGCCGCACAAGCTAAATAGTAGCCGCCAGAAGCAGCCGCACTGCCCATCGAAGCCACAATTGGTTGGTTAATTTTTTTTAGTTCACCAAAAATTTCTTGAACGGGTGCTACACCTCCACCAGGAGAGTCGATTCGCAAAACCAGAGCCTTGACACTGCCATTATCACGGTGTTGGTGGATTTGAGCAATAATCTCTTCCGAGTCGATGATCGTACCTTTGATTTCGACGATGGCGATTTTATCGCCCATACCCTCTCCACCTCGAATGAAAAGACGACCGAAAATCACCAAAAAAGCGATTACGGCGGCAATAATAATTAAGGTGATTTTGACAGATCGATTCACGCTGTTCCTCCTATGATGGCCTTATTAAATTAAGTGTTGAGAACTGAGAATTGAGTAGAGGCGTTAGGTGCAACATCCTTACTATTTAAAAGCTACCATTCAGAGATGGATTTTGGCATACCGGCCGAAATCCCGCCCAAATTCCGGATCGGCCAGCGAGAAACGGAAGAAGGCTTCAAAATAGCTTTTGTAGTTGCCAATATCGTATCGTTTCTCACCTGAACCGAGCCGAATTCCAAAACCGTGACCACCTTGTGCTAACATCAGGCGTATCGAGTCGGTAATCTGGATTTCGTTATTGCGCCCCGGTTCTGTTTTTTTAATAAATTCGAAAATTTCAGGCGAAAAGACATAACGTGCCGCAATAGCTAAATTGCTCGGAGCCTCTGCCACCGTCGGCTTCTCGATCAGATCTGCAATTTCGAAAATGGTGTCTATTTTGCCTTTTGGTTTAGCTGGTTTGGCAATGCCATACTTGACCACAGACTGTGGATCTACCTCTTCAAACAGGATCGCGACATCGGCCTGCTCCTGCTGATAGGTTCCAATCAATTTTTTCAAAGTTCCGCCAGGCGAAGTCGACTGAATAATCGAGTCACCTAAACAGACGACAAAAGGTTCATTTCCGACAAAAGACTGGGCTTTGCCGACGGCGTCGGCGAGCCCTTTCGGGTCGCTTTGCCGAACATAAAAGAACTCGACGTCTTGTCCAACCGTTTCCACGCCGTCTGTCGGTTTCCCGTTTTGCGACAGGAAACTGAGTAAGTGAGGATCGTAATCGAAGTGATCTTCGATGGCTCTTTTCTGCTGATTGGTGATAATCAGGATCTCGGTAATCCCTGCCGCCCGGATTTCTTCTACGACATACTGAATCACTGGTTTCCGTCCTACCGGTAGCATCTCCTTGGGTTGGGACTTCGTAGCAGGTAAAAGGCGTGTGCCGATGCCGGCGGCCGGGATGACCGCTTTTTTAGGAGAAATCTCCATTTATGACCTCTTGATTGGCTTTAGACTATAGTTTTAATTTTCGAGTTGGCAAGAAAAAGAGACCACCAACCGTTTTTAACAACCACCAGATATCTGTAGCTAAGGTGCGTTTCTGGATATATTCAAGGTCGATTGCAATTTTCTGAGGCATAATACAAGTAATATAAAACGCCTCTGGATCAGTTTGACCTTTCAGCATCTCCTCCTCATTACGGTGTACAAACTGCGCCGGCCCCGTAATCCCAGGTCGAACCGACAAGACCTGCTTTTGCCACTTCGTGTAGTGTTTGACGTAGGCTGGAGCTTCCGGTCTCGGACCAATAATACTCATTTCACCTTTTAAGACGTTGATAAATTGTGGGATTTCATCCAGCTTCCAGCGCCGCAGGAAACGGCCGATCGGTGTAATTCGAGGATCATCATAGGCCGTCAGAGAGGCACCGATCGACTCGGCATCCACGACCATAGTTCTAAACTTGTACATCGCAAATACGGTTTCGTTTTGCCCGATACGCCGGGCTCTGTAAAATATCGGGCCCGGTGAAAGCAGCCTGGTTGAAACAACGCACAACAGAAATAGAGGCGACGATAGCGTCAAGGTGAGGGTTGAAACCAGGAGGTCAAAACCGCGCCTCAGTGCTAGATCCAGTATGGGGATGGGAACCATCTACTTCTTCGTTGGGGCGTCGAGATCGGGAGAGATCGATGACATCTGCATCTGACAGGTCATGGGTTGGGTCTATAAAACCTCGGTTGGGTTGATAAGTTGGCACAATCTCCTGCAGTTTCTGAATCACCTGTTCGGTTCTCAGTTGGTCAGCTAATTCACGCAATTCAATAATCTGAGCTAGTAGCTTTCGTTGCTCAATCATTTCCAGTTGAGCGACAAAAATACGTTGGTGCTTGGTGGCCGTTACCCCTTCTTCAGCCGTTAAAAGCTCCTCATATAGTTTCTCTCCAGGGGCTAATCCGGTGAACTCGATCTTAATGTCACGGTCAACTTCTAAACCCGACAGGCGGATCAAGTCCTGCACCAGATCTAAGATCTTGATAGGTTCTCCCATATCTAAGATAAAGATCTCTCCACCGTTGCCCATGGCTCCAGCCTGAATCAACAGTTGTACAGACTCAGGAATGGTCATAAAATAACGGGTAACTTCACGATGGGTGACGGTAACGGGACCGCCTCTAGCAATTTGTTGTCTGAACCTAGGAAGAGCACTACCCCGGCTGTCAAAAACATTACCAAAGCGCACGGCAACAAACTTGGTGCCATTGTGTCGGGCTTTACTCTGGATCAGTTTCTCCGTAATACGTTTGGAAGCTCCCATCACACTGGTTGGATTGACCGCTTTATCAGATGAGACCAGAATGAAAGATTCAACTTGATGGTGTATAGCCGCATCCACCAGATTCTTGGTGCCGATAATATTGTTCTTAACCGCCTCATCTGGATGCAATTCCATAAAATTTACATGTTTGTGGGCAGCTGCGTGGAAGATAATTTGAGGCCGATATTTTTCGATAGTACGAAAAACCTTTGAGTGGTCTCGGATATCACCGATTACAGTTTCGCTATTTAGTGGAAGATCAAGCTCACCGCGTTCTCCGGAGCTGGTCAGTTCGTTCTGAATATGATATAGACTATTTTCTCCCCGGCCGAATAGAAGCAGTTGTTCTGGATTAAACTTGGCGATCTGCCGACATAATTCCGACCCAATCGAACCACCTGCCCCGGTCACCATGACCCGTTTACCGGACAGATACTGCGAGACCTCTGCCAGATTGACATCGGTGGTCGGTCGGTTAAGAAGATCTTCAACCTGAACTTCGCGGATCTGGTTGATGCTAATATAGCCAGCCAGGATAGCATCAATGCTGGGCACGATCTTAAAGCTACAGCCTTTACTTTGGCAGAGCCGCATAATCTCCCGTACTCGGCTCCCTTCAGTGGATGGCATGGCGATAACAATTTCGTCTACCTGGAACTTTCGCACGATGAAGGTCAGATCTTCTGTTGTGCCCAAAATCTCCAGGCCGTGGATTCGTTGCCCTGTTTTCCGGGCATCATCATCAATAAAACCGATCGGCAGATACCCATTTTCGGGCTCTTTACGAAGTTGACGCAACACCCCGACGCCGACCTCACCGGCTCCAATAACCAGTAATCGTTTGTGAGGTCGTTTAATTTGCTGCCGTCTCCATTCGTCTTGGAAACGGGAAGAAAACTTGGTTCCACCTAAGAGAACCAGGCTAAAAACACCACTCAAAGCGGATATCATAAAGGCGTGAGATGGCGTGCCAATATCCCACCACAGTAGAAAGCCAATTCCAATTGAACCGAGGGTAACACTACTTCCTAGCAAAACGACCTCTCGGACGCTGGCATACGGCCAAACCGGTTTGTAAAGTTGGAAGGAAAATAGAAGTGCCACGTAGACTATAGCCATCAGGCTGCAACAAAGCAACAAATTCGAGGGTGGATGAGCAGCCTCGACACCCAACTTCGACAAGAAGGAAGACGTCGACTCAAATCCCATAGTCCAGCTAATCAGGCAGGCCAACAGGATAGCGACAGCTACCAGAACAAGGTCCAATATAGCTACGAGGAGGTATTTTTTCGGTTTCATGTCATACCTAATAGAGGCCGAGTAGGTCCAGCATCACAGGCCCGTTGATAGACATCATCCAACCGTCGTCCCAGAATTCGCCAATCATATTTTTGGCGAATCAGTGTTTGTCCGGCCAACCCAACTTTTTTCCTTCGGGCATCGTTCTGTAACAGGCCAATGGTCTGTTCAGCAAAGGCTTGTGGTGTTTCAGCGACTAACAGATGCTCACCAGCCACTGCATCCAGCCCGCTAGCTCCGAGCGTGGTTGTCACAATCGGAACGCCCATTGCCATGGCCTCCAGGTGTTTGACCTGTAGTCCTGAGCCGGAGCGCATCGGTGAAACAAAAACCGTTGCTTGCTCGAAGTAGGGGCGAGTCTCGGGTACTGCACCGGTTACAGTTACTTTGTCACTAGCCAGTTGCTGAATCGACTCATCTGGATTAGTCCCGACAATTGAGAGGTGAACCGAAGGCAGCTGCCGCCGTATTAACGGTAAGATTCGATCGTGGAAGTAGCGAACTGCGTCCACGTTAGGAAAGTAGTTCATAGTTCCCGTAAAGAGCAGATGTTGATTTGGAGAAACTGGGGCTTCAGAGGTTTCAACTGATGAAAAGTAACTTAGATCTACACCAACAGGTATCACTGTTAGCTGTAGATCCGGGTTTTGTTCCAATAAATAGTCGTAATCACAGTCAGCTACCACCAAGCCGCGGTCAAAGGATTGTACCATTTCGACTTCGTATCGTCTTACCCGATACTCCTCCAACTTCAGTAGCGGCAGGCGAAAACTTCGATCTAACTTCGACCGGCGATTCAAGTTTAAGGCCAACGAATCGCACAGGTCCAGTACTTTGGGAATCTGCTCTCGATCCGAAATATATTGGCCCATCCGAAACAGATGAGCATGGATCAGGTCGAACTGATCTTCTGCTAAGACCTGCTCTATTTTCTGTTGCATCCGTTGAGATCGCCAATAATGAACCTGCAACGGTTGAGCGGAAAAGAAACCTAGAGCAGAGCGAACGAATGCCTCTCCTCGATCAAATGGAACATACTCTATTCGCTGGCAAAGCTGCTCCAGCGGCTGAGCATCTCTAATTTCGTTCTCCGATTCAATGAATGAAATTAGCGTTACCCGATGGGTTTCGGCCAGATACTTGATAAAGTAATAGTTCCGAATTCTGTCTCCTCTATTGGGCGGGAATGGGCACCTCAAGCTGAGAAACAGGATATTCATCCAACTATGGAAATCTGCAAACAGGTTCCGTCACCCCAGTTGGGAGTTCGTCAGAGAGAGCAGATCTGTCACGACCGGAATACCTTCGTCCGGGATCATGTTTGGGATGTTGGCAGTCACCCGATAAATGGTCTGACCATTTTCGGTAATCAACCCCTCTTCCAAGGGTTGTTCTATCGTCTCTCCGCCGACGTTGGCAACTTTGGTCGTAGCAATCTGTCGATTGACCTGCTCTAGTTCGGCCGGTTCTAACATTCGCACCGGTACTTTAGTGATGGGGCAACATAAGATTTGTAGTAGATCTTCCTTGATTGGCATAACGATTGGCATAACGCCTCACCAGCCTAAAGCCGCTTGCTTAGTCTGTGACCTGGTCATCCGCAACATTTCTTGTACTTTTTCCCACTGCCGCAAGGGCAGGGAGCGTTTCGGCCTACCTTCGGGCCACGAAGTTCGTCGCTCTCCCCGACTGTCGGTAGTCGTCCGACCCCGGCCACACCTGTCCGCTTCGGTTTCTTGGTTGGGGTGGGTTGTTGACTAATGCGGGCCTTGAACGCATATTCACAAACCTCGTCCTGGATTCGCTCCTGCATTAATTCAAAGATTTCGTAGGCTTCGTTTTTAAAGACTACGATCGGATCTTTCCCGCCGTATCCCCGTAGATAGATTCCCTCTTTCAGGTAATCGACGTTATACAGGTGATCTTTCCAATAGCTGTCTATCCGATCTAAGGTGATCAACCGCTCCAACTCACGAGCGACTTGCGGTGTCATCTCGTCCTCTTTTTTTTGGTAGGCGGTATCTAAAGTCTCCAGTATCTGTTCTCGTAATCCGGTTGCCTGCTGGATATCGATCTGGTCCAGATGGTCAGGCTCCAAGGCAAAGGTACGCTGCAACCAGTTTTTGAAGCCATCGGGATTGGGACCGGTGGCTTCCGGATCTTTGTTCGATGGAGTCAGGTAAGCTCCTATTTGAGCTTCCAACAGATTGTCCAACCAGCCCCAAATCCGATCTTTCAGATTTTCACCGGACAGGATCTGGTTTCGCAACCCATAGATCGTTTCGCGTTGCGTGTCCATGACATCGTCAAACTTCAACACGTTCTTGCGAAACTCAAAGTTCTTGTCTTCCACCCGTTTCTGAGCTTTACCGATCGCTTTGGTGATCCACGGGTGCTCAATCGGGACAATCTCATCCCGATTTAGTTTTTCCATCATTCCCTGCATGCGGTCATGCCCGAACTTCCGCATCAGGTCGTCTTCCAGGGAGAGATAAAACCGTGATGACCCTGGATCTCCCTGCCGTCCCGAGCGTCCGCGCAACTGGTTGTCAATCCGTCTCGATTCATGCCGCTCGGTACCGATGATGTGTAACCCACCTGCAGCTATCACCTGCTGTTTGTTTTCTTCGCACAGTTTCACGGCTTCTTGATTGGCCGCCTGCCACTCTTCGGAATCGGGCGTCGCGCGGCTCTGTTTTTTTTTGTGCAGGATATCCAGGGTGAATAGATCTGGGTTGCCTCCTAGTAATATGTCGACTCCACGACCTGCCATATTGGTGGCAATGGTGACGTTCCCCGGCACGCCGGCTTGTGCTACGATATCCGCTTCCCGGGC
The DNA here is from genome assembly GCA_030748495.1 of Candidatus Poribacteria bacterium. Classification (GTDB taxonomy): domain Bacteria; phylum Poribacteria; class WGA-4E; order WGA-4E; family UBA9662. The sequence continues at coordinate 62,249 of JASMLX010000018.1, forward strand.
GTGTTCTTTGGCATTCAAAACCTGATGAGGCACCCGAAGTTTTCGCCCTTTGAGCATGGCACCCAGTTTCTCGGAGTTCTCGATAGAGATGGTCCCGACCAGCACTGGGCGCCCCTGTTCGCGCTTCTCGATGATATCGGCAATAACGGCCTGATACTTATGGTCTTCCGACAGATAGATCTGATCTGCCAGATCCTGGCGGATCAGCGGCATATTAGTCGGTACAACCGCCACATCCAGATTATAGATCTGGGCAAATTCGTTGGCTTCGGTGGCGGCAGTTCCGGTCATACCGGCCAGTTTCTTGTATTTTCGGAAGTAGTACTGGTAGGAGATGGTAGCGCCGGTTTGTGTCTCTTGAACGATTTTAACCCGCTCTTTGGCTTCCAGAGCCTGGTGTAAACCTTCGCTATAGCGTTGGCCCGGCTTCATCCGACCGGTAAAGGAGTCGATGATGACCACTTCACCGTCTTTGACCACGTAGTCAACGTCTCGTTTATAGAGTGTTTCCGCCACCAGCGACTGGTTGACGTGATGAACTACATCCATATTCTCGTGGCTGTACATATCGTCCAGCCCTAAAAGTTGCTGGACGGACTCGACACCTTCGTCGGTCAAAGCGACGGTACCACGCTGAGACCCTTTTTCATCGATCTCGTAATCAGCCCCTGACTTGAGTTGTCGAGTCACCCGACGGATCTTCTGGTACAATTCAACCGGTTCACCAGACGGTTCAGCAATAATCAAGGGCGTTCTGGCTTCGTCGACGAGAATACTGTCTACTTCATCCAAAATGGCGTAGTTGTGTGGCCGTTGCACCTTCTCTTCCAGATGTTGCGCTTTATTGTCCCAGAGATAATCGAAGCCAAACTCGCTGTGAACACCGTAAGTAATGTCGGCCTGATAACCCGTCTTCTTCTCTGCGTGAGACATTCCGTGCAGCGTTAGTCCAACACTCAGGCCCAGAAAACGATAGATCTCTCCCATCCAGTCGGCGTCTCGCCGGGCCAGGTAGTCGTTGACAGTCGCTATATGGACACCTTCACCGGGTAAAGCGTTGAGGTAGGTAGCCGTAGTTGAGGCTAGGGTCTTACCCTCGCCTGTTTTCATCTCGGCAATTGCGCCTCGATGCAGGGCTAACCCTCCGACCAATTGAACGTCGTAGTGTCGCTGTCCCAGGGTGCGAACCGCCGTCTCACGTACTACGGCAAAGGCTTCCGGCAGAAGATCATCCAGTGCGGCCCCATTAGCCAATTGTTGTTGAAAGTCCGGCGTCTTGGCTTTTAACTGGTCATCCGACAGCGGTTTCATCTGAGATTCGAGTTGGTTAATCGCCTCCACCAACGGTGCCGACTTTCTGGAATCCCGATCCTCTTTCTTGCCAAAAACTTTAGTCAGCAGATTTTGCAGCATCAATTTCCCACCTTAATATAAAATATATATGTAGGCTTCGACCTTCCTTAATCTTTCCTTTAATCTTCTAATCTTCAAGCTTCTGTGGTCGAAGATTGGTCGGCCGATACGGTTTCGCTTTGGCCAGTTTCATCCGGGCCTGCTTGGCCTTGGCCAGAACCAGCTTGATCTGTATCGGTCTGATCTGAAATCTTCTCATCCGACAGGTCGGCATCTGTGGTCTCTACGGGAGCGGTATCCTCTTCCTCCAATACGTTTTCACCGTTAATCTGATAACGCAGAACCGTATAAATAATGGTGTTACCGACCGAAGCAATCGACAACAGGTAGGCTAAAACAAGACCGAAGATGGATAAAATGGTAAAAGCCATGAAGAAACCTGCAATTTTCAGGGGCATCGACTCTAGATCGGTGGTTTCGAACACATACTCCCAGGAAGAAAACAGGCCCAAGTCGGATATCTTGCTTACCAACCCACCGGTTAAGACATCGGCCTGTCCCATAATCTGAGCCATATCTGCCGGGATCAAGAGGCGGATCGGTAACAGTACCAACGTGGTTCCGACCAGGCAAAAGATCGCCCAAATCGAGGTGCTGATCAGCTTGACCAGAAGGAGCAGATCTTCGTAAATCACGATGCGCCAGGGGCGGTTCCAAATCATGGAGTAGATTTGGTAGATGGTTTCAAAACTGTCCGAGTCGGCCACGGCGACAACCGAAGGGGCAAAAAAGAGGCCAATAAACAGAGACAAGATCTGGTAGAGGGCCAACAGACCGACAACGAATGCCAACGGCAGTAAGATAGACGTCAACATAGTAATGAATTGGCCGACAACGGGAATTTTACCCAATAGGCCGACCGTAACCGGAACCAGCATCAACAAGATGAAAATCAGGACGAAGCCGATCAAGGTACCAAAAACTGAAACCCACCGCTTAGCAATAAAGGTTTTGGCCTCGCCGATCGAGAAGAACGGGTTTCCTTTTAGCTGCTCCAGGGTGATTTTAGAGACCATCGCGCTGCTAACGAAAAAGCAGACGAATAGTACCAGGGGGCTAATGCCGATAGCGACCTGAGTTAAAGCCGGCCAACTCCCCATCGCCAGGGGTGATACGGGTCTTAAGCCGTACTGTTTCCAAAAGGCAGCCACCTGATCTATACCAGCGATGGTAAGGCTAAGATAGACCAAGACTTCGTGGATCAGATAGGCAGTGGCCAGACCGAAAAAGTGGTTGGCTATTTTTTTGGCGCTAAAGGCGTAGCGGGCCGATCGAAAAACGTCGCAAAAGTTGAATCTCAACTCCTCCATCTACTATATCTCCCACTTAGCGTAAAGTACGTAAATAAATGCGGGTATAATACATTAATTAGCCTGACACTGTCAACAACCAATCCAGTTGGGGTTTGGCAAAATTGACACCCCTTTAGCCGGTATGATATCCTTCTCCGCAAGCGTTTTTGGGTTAGAGAAGATGCAGTTTGGCGCGCACGTTCCGATTTCTGGTGGCCTTTACAACGGATTTATCAACGGTCAAAAGTTGGGCTGTGATGCTATCCAAATCTTCGTCAAAAACCCCAATCAGTGGGCGGGGAAACTTCCCGCCGAAACCGAC
>JASMLX010000190.1 GCA_030748495.1 Candidatus Poribacteria bacterium
TCCGGCTACTCCAACACCATTATTGGTAACCGCTCCCACAATTCCAGCCACATGGGTGCCGTGATCTCCGCCGTCGGGTTGGTTGTCGTTTGGCGTGGTGTGAAAATCCCAACCGTAGACGTCGTCGATATAGCCGTTACCATCATCGTCGATGCTGTTGCCGGAGGTTTCTCCCGTATTCTGCCAGATGTTGTCAGCCAGGTCTGGATGGGTATAATCGATGCCCGAATCGACAATAGCTACTACGGTGTTATTAGAATCGCCTCTCTCATAATCCCAGCCGGCAGCAGCACTGATTTTGGCCAACCCCCACTGGTTAGCGTAATTAGTGTCGTCAGGCACCACCTGCTGCCGATAGACGTAGTTGGGTTGAGCCAGTTCGATTAACTCGTGCGCTGTCAGGTTGTCAATCACACTGGACAGTGACAGATTGGAATCGACCTTCAATCGGTAGAAATAAGCCAAAGGGCCACTTTGGGTAGCAAAAACCGATGTCATCTGACTTACCGAAAGCTGTTGAAAAAGTTGGTTGAGCGAAGATGAAGCGGTGACAACTGTACCGCCAGACTGTTGTGGACTGCCAATTAAGGCGTTGGCCACGGTTTTGATAATCACCTCACCCGTTGAATGCTCGCTATCTAAGTTCGGGGTTGGTGGTGGGTCGATGGAGAAGGTGCTGGCCACGCCGACTGTTTTGGCAAAGGTCAGCGAAGTCGGTTCTACCCGAATGGCATAAAGCACATCATTGTAGAGTCGCACTTCATCAATAGCACCCTGGAAGTAGTAGGTGCTGTTCGAATTTCCGTCGTGAAAGACGGTCCAATTCCTTACCCTACCAATTCCAATGTTGGACGCATGGGCATATAGCTGTGCAGCTGAGGTTTGTCCTTCCAAGACTCCATCCAGCCAAAGCTCCAGTTTACCTGCGGTCACTGTATCGGTCGCATTTCTTAAAATTAAGGTGGCCTGATACCATTCACCAGAGTCAATAGGGATGCTGATCCAATCATCGTTCCCCGGAAACCAATTACTTTCAGAGCCTTTCTTATTCCATCCACCAGCATATAACTTTCCACCTTGTACATACATGTTCAGGCCCCGTGTTTTACCCCCCTCTTCGTAGATTAACTGTTTGGTCGTTGTTTGCGCGTCATCAACCTTGAAGATGACCAAGATGGTTCTACTGGACCATGGCCCACCGGTGTTAATCAGATCATGATTAGCTATCGAGACATGATCATCGGTCCCGCCAAATTGGAGTGCTTTCCCACCCGTAACATCTATCCACTGTGGAGTACCATTGATCGTACCGTTATGATTTTGCTGCTCTTCGATTGCACTTGTGCCTGACCCTTCATCAAATTTCCAGACAAAATCCGGTTGCAAGGAGAAGGCTACCAGGTTGAGGGACAAGAGAAATATAATTGTCAGTTGGGCAACTGTCCAACGCATAAATCGGTTAAGGTGGCGAACCGATGATTACTTCGGCCATGATCGGGAGATGATCTGACGGGAACCGCCCGGCCCAGGAGTCGCTCAACGTAGCGTAACGCAGGACACTCACATCGTGTTTGATGAAGATGTAGTCGATGCGGCTTTCTGGTATGCCCGGAAACTGAAACTTGCTCATCGTTCCCTCCGGTCCATGTGGGGGTTGAAGAGACACGAACCTGGCGTCTTTCATGGCCGTTGGTTCATCGCTTCGAGTCAAAATCTGATAAGGTTTAGAGGTGGGGCGTGCGTTAAAATCGCCGGTCAGCAAGACGGGCAAACGCTGCGGATTCATCTGTTCAACCTGGGCTAGAATCAGTTCCGCGCTTTTCTGACGTGCTAACTCTCCCCGGTGGTCGAAGTGGGTGTTGTAGTGAAAAAAGGTCTGGTCGGTATAGAGATCACGGAATTTGGCCCAGGTAACGATCCGGGGCAGGCTGGCATCCCAGCCCGGTTCCATTTTGTCAGGCGATTCAGACAACCAGAAGGTATCGCTTTCCAGCACTTGAAAACGACTGCGACGAAACCAAATGGCGCTATACTCCCCGGCGGTCAGACCATCACCTCTCCCAACCCCGACAAAATCGTGATCGGGCAGCAAGTCGGTCAAATCCAGCATCTGGTCATGTAGTGCTTCCTGAACACCGATCAGGTCGGCCTGATGAAAATAGATGATGCTTTGTACCAGTTTTTTCCGATGCGGCCAGGCGTTATAACCGTCGTTGGGATTGTGATAGCGGATATTAAAGCTCATTATGCGTAAAGGCTGATGTTGCTTAGCGAGGGGCGATGGAGGTGTCGAATTAGATAAAATCATAGTATAGGGCAGGCTCAGCAGGCAGTAAAGGGGGATAGCTATTTTGTTTGGCATAAAACTTGTTGAGATTTGAGATCCGACTTAATTATACTTTATCTCGGGTCGAAATACCTATTATCCGTCAACCCTACACCCTCTTTCGGGGAGGTGCAAGTCACGGTCATGAGTTACCAAAGAGATTTTGAAGCCCGGTTGAACGTTGGCATTGTCGGGGTCGGATCGCACGCTTACCGGAATATCCTGCCAACAATGACGTTGTTACCGGTCAGGTTGCAGACCATCTGTGACCTGGATCTTGACCGGGCGCAGATCACGGCAGATCAGTACGGTGTGTCGGCCTGTTACCGGCCAGCCAGCGAGATGTATACCCAGGAAAGGCTGGATGCGGTATTTTAATAATGTGATCAGTCTTTAGTTAATTCGTCTATTTGAACCAGATAATTTTTAGTTGAATAATCGTCAGAATCAGATCTGTCAGGAGTGTTAGATGAGCGATAAAATCTATCGTGCGGGCGCAATTGGACATACAGGAGCCGGGAATTTTGGGCATCAGATTCATTTGGCCTATCAAGGGTTAGATAACGTACAGTTTGTCAGCGTAGCGGACCCGGATCCAGAGGGGCGAGCCAAGGCGGCAGCGGAATCTGGGGCAACTGCCAGCTATGCCGACTACCACCAGATGTTAGCTGAAGAAGATCTGGATATTGTCAGTGTTTGTCCGCGTTGGACTTTAGAGCGGCTAGAGATGGTGCTAGCCTGTTTAGAAGCCGACTGCCACGTTTACTGCGAAAAACCGATTTCCCTGACACTGGCTGACGGCGACCAAATGGTTCAGTTAGCCGCAGAAAAGAGGCTAAAAGTCGCAGTTGCCCATCAGGCTGTCTACCTACCCCGGATTCAACAACTCAAGCAAATGCTGGAGGACGGAATAATTGGCCAAATCGAAACAATCTATGCCACAGGGAAACAAGATCGACGAGGTGGTGGAGAAGATATGATCGTGCTGGGCACACACCTGTTTAATATGATGCGCTATTTCTGTGGTGACGTGAATTGGATGTCGGCGCATGTGACTGAAAGCGGACGGGAGGTTGCAATCGCGGACGCCCGGCAACCAAGCGAACCTGTTGGCGCCGTAGCCGGCGACAGAATCCATAGCTACTTCTCTTTTCAGAATGGGGTCTCTGGTTTCTTCCAATCCAAGAAAGATCGATCTTCTGGTGAAAACACCTATGGGATGGATATTGTCGGCACGGAAGGAATTATTTCGCTAAGGGGTGGTGCCGCGGACAACTTGGCCATCTACCCGCACCCCTATTTTAGTCCTGCCAATTTTGAACAGGGCTGGGAACCGATAGAATTAGAAATCAATCCTCTAATGAGTGGTAATCGATTGGCGGCCATCAGCTTAATTCAAGCCATTGAAAACGATACTCAACCGACCTCTAGCGTTGCAGATGCAGTAGCAGCTTTAGAGATGATCCACGGTGTCTATTATTCGCAATTGTCTGGAGGTCGTGCAACTTTCCCTCTGGCAGGTCGAGCACATCCGTTAAGCTAACCGCGTAAGTTCGATAATTAACCAGAGTTGCGCTACGATTTGAATCGGTAACCGGCCCGGTGTGCTGTTTAAGATGTTATTCCTACGATGAGTGTGTGGGTTACGTTGCAATCTCATGCGCTCATCGGTGTTGCCTTGGGCGTTAGGACCGTAAGGAAATAGAAAAGCTTAGATCCGCGCACGGTTCACTACATAATACATAACATCGTGGATCGAACACTCTGCCGGTAGGAGCGGAGACATAGGTCGTTTTCTTTTGTATTCTCAATGCACTTTTGGACGTTAGGCGATTACCAGATCTTCCTTCCAATCAAAAAGGTTAACCGTTCAACCTCAATTTTTGTTAAAATGAACTAAATCTTTAGCTAATCGCAGATATCAGTGATTGTGTGTCTGGCAAACTCAAAAGTGGAAACGGCAGTCGTGTAAACATCGGTCTGCTGGAACACTAATTAGAGAGGCCTCGAATGAAAAAAGTAGGATTTGTTACTTTAGTCGGGATGTTGTGCTGTTTGGCCGAAGTCCTGGCATTGCAACCTGAGAATGTTGTGCTCTATCTCCCCTTTGACCAAGCGCCTACCAGAGGGGCCATACAAGATCAATCAGAATACGGTAACCACGGAAAAATGATCGGAAAGGCAAAGTGGACCAAGAATGGTAAATTCGGTGGTGCTATGGAGTTTGATGGGGCTTCTAAGATCGAAGTCCCACACGCCAAGAGTTTGGATCTAAAACAGGCCATGACCCTTCAAATCTGGTTCCGAACAAAATTGCCACAAAAAGGCCGGTTTCTGATCTATAAGGTTCATCTAGGAGGCGGCAGAAACTATGAGTGGGGTATCTACCTGACAGGCGGGAGCAAATCTGTGTCGATGTATTTGGTGGAACCGAATGATCAGGTGAGATGGATCAGTAAAAATGGTGACTGGGAAAACAATGAGTGGCACTTTTTGGTAGGTACATACGACGGTAAGGATGTCAAGTGCTACATCGATGGTGTAATGGCAGACAAATCGGCACCTGCTAAATCGGCCAGAACATCTGAAGGCTCCGTTTTTATTGGTACTTGGGGGAGTAATTTCTTTACCGGTTTCTTAGATGAAGCCAGGATTTTGAATGTGGCCTTAACCGAAGAAGAGATCAAACAGGAGTTCCAAAATGGTTACCGTGCTTTTGCCGTGGAGGTCAGAGGTAAACTCAGCTTAAGATGGGGCGAGCTCAAGTCTCTCTAAATTGTTCTCTCTGGATGACGCCCTGTCCACTAGTCGGTATCCAAGAATAACTCCCCGGTAAAATAGGGTTGGGAGAATACGCTGGCCACCCATTATCTTGGTAGGTGAAACGAAAAGGAGGGCGATTGGTAGTGGCAACCTCCTTCCAAGTAGATACTGCCCCAATTCGCAACAAGTAAAAGATTGGCTTGATCGACAACTAAAAACATGCTAGAGTCTATGCGAGCCCTTAAATTGATTGCCTAATGCCCCGCCAACCCAACATCCTCGTTTTGCACAGTGATGAGCACTCTTATCGTTTCCTGTCGAGCCGAAGTACGGAAAAAGGTGGAGAGCCCTGCCAGACCCCAACACTGGATCGCCTCGTCGCACAAGGGGTGAATTTCGACAAGGCCTATTGTCAATTTCCACTCTGTACTCCTTCCCGAATTGCTATGCTGACAGGTCGCCATGCTCACCGATGCGGGGCTTGGGCAAACGGTTCAATACTATCACCTGACCTACCGACCTGGGGATCACACTTTCAAGCCAACGGTTACCGTACAGCCACCGTGGGCAAAATGCACCTGGGTGGATCTTTGCAATATGCGGGATTTGGTGCGCGACCGTACGGCGACTTCGGCGGCATGTGTTCCCACCAGTACGATCCACTCAGCCGACACAATGACCAAAATGAAGCGGGGATGAATATGCGTTCTCGTACTGTAGATGCAGGTTTGAGCGAGATCCCAGAATCACTGTTGCAGGAGAATATGATCGCACGTGAATCGCTGGCCTGGTTAAGGGAAAATCAACATGCTAACCCGGATCAACCGTGGCTATTGTATACCTCCTTTAGTCGTCCGCATTTTCCACTAACGGCCCCTCGTCGATATTTGGATCGTTATTATTCTCTGGACACAAACGAGCCAACAGGCGCAACACCACCAAGGGTCGGACGGACAGGCGATACGGTCGATCATCCGATGACGCTAGGCGCAATCAAGGGGTTTCAGACCGAATCAATAAGTCCACACGAGACTATGAAAGCACGAGCCGCTTACTTTGCCTCTGTCGACTTTCTGGACGAAATGTTGGGTGACTTTTTAGCTTTGTTACAACACGGTAAGTTCTTGGAGAATACGGTGATCATTTACACTTCGGATCACGGTGAACTCTGTGGAGAACACGGACTGTGGTGGAAAAACACCTGGCATGAAGCCTCTACAAGAATTCCCTTGATCGCCTCTTTACCCGAACACCGGGATGGAATACTACCTCCAACCGAAATTGTGGAGCCCGTTTCACTGGCGGACCTGTTCCCCACTATCTGCGGCTTATCGAACTTAGCCCCACCAGAAGGGCTCGATGGTATCGACCTATCTTCTGTTTTGAGAGGAAACAAAGGGGATAATCCACTAGATCAACGACTCGGCGTAATCACCGAATCACTAACTCCTAGATGGGGGAAAGGTACTGAATTTCGCATGATTCGGTCTGAACGATACAAATACGTTGCTTTTCGTGGTTGCAACGATTTGGCTTTCGATTTGCAAGAAGAGCCGGGTGAGCAACGCAACCTGCTGGCAACTGGTGAGATTTCACCTGAACTGACCACCTTGAAATCGGCCATCTTGGACGATTTCAACTTTGATGATGTGGCGCAAGCCTGTCTGAGAGACACTGAGCAACTTCGGCAAAAGTATCCCAGGCGCGTTACCCCTAAAACACCAAACCAGATCTGTTTGAAGGATGGTCGATTGGTTGAAGCCGATGCCCCCCTTTACCAACCATCAGTTGTCAGTCAAAACTTGAGTCTGGATTTTGACGATCACCCGACCAACTCGTGAGAACCAGAACTTCTAAGTTACGAGCGTATACATCTGCTTTGTGCCTCTAAATATGAATTCTAAATGTGAGTAGGGAGGAAAGACGATGCAATTGAGTGAAGAACAAAAAAAATTCTTTCAAACCTTTGGCTATTTAGCGATTCCCCAACTGTTTTCTGAAGCGGAAACCGAACAGATTATCGATGGATTCGAGTGGTCGATTCAAAACTGTGGGGGCGGTAAAGAGCATGATGGGACTAGTCGAACGATGTTTGGTGGACCAATTGAACACAGTCCAGAGATGTGTGCCCTCCTCGACCACCCCTCTATAAAAGGGTTAATTGGCGGCGTCTTGGGTGAAGATTTTAATTACTGCAGCGGTGATGGCAACTACTACACAGGTGATACAAACTGGCATCCCGACGGTAATTGGGGACAACTTTTTGCTGCCAAAATCGCCTTTTATTTAGATCCACTGACCCATAAAGCGGGCGCGCTTCACGTAATTCCAGGTAGTCATCGACCAGATCATTTTATTCGTCGAGAACGGATTGATGTCAATAATTCTATGGCTCTATTTGGGCTACCGCCAAGTGAGTTTCCCGGGAGCATCGTTATTGAAAGTAATCCCGGGGATATAGCGATCTTCAACCACGATCTTTATCATGCCTCCTTCGGAGGTGGAAGCCGACGGCGGATGTTTACCATGAACTGCACCCGTCATGCTAAAACACCTGAAGATCTGGAAACCGCGCGCCAGTATCTGAGTATCCACTCCCCCGGTGGCTACAATAACAAGACAGGTGCCGGGATGTTTTATCCCACAATTATCGATACGGCTGATGATGAGCGATTGATGCATCTGCGTCAACCGATCGAGATCCACGATCAGCTTTTCCCTCACCTGGCCAGAGAAGTTGTTCAACCGGGATGACGTTATCAGCTAATTCTTGGGAATAGGATTCTAACTGCCTATTAGCCAGTCAGGACGCAAAAGTAGAACTCCGCATGATTTTAATGTGTTTATTCCTTCAGACGGCAATCCGGTCTGGTTCTGACAGGTAACTGGGAGCGAGGCTCTCCACCGCTACCGCGAGATGAAGTTACCAAAAAGCGAAGTGATACACACCAGCGAAGTGATCGGTGGCCAGTATCCTACTATCCTACTTTTACGGAATAATCAGAAAGTTATCTCAGACTCAACAATATCCAAATAAACTTCGAAAGGGGAATTCTGGAAGAATCGTATGCAACTGACAACAACACAGGTTGATCTATTCCAACAAGAAGGATATATGATCTCACCCAATTTTTTTAATCAGCGTGAAGTTGAGGCAATGCAGCAGGAACTCACGCGATTTTACCAGCAAGATCTGGGTCGCAATGTGGCTACGGATGGTGATGGAAAAACCCATTCAACGACACGCCACAATTACCAGGTAATACCACTCAACACCATTAGCGATCTGTATCGAGCCTTACCTTACTGCCCTAAAGTTAAAACAGTTGTCAGTCAACTGATTGGAGATCCCTTCATTCGGCATCTGGATCAGATTTTCCTTAAACCACCCCAAACGGGTATCGGTACCAATTGGCATACGGACAACGCATATTTTCGTATAAGCGATCCGACTAAAGGAACAGGAATGTGGATTGCCCTTCACGACGCATCGTTGGAAAACGGTACGCTACATCTCGTGCCTGGTGGACACCACCAGACCCACGAACATACTAGAGACCCTTACAGCGATCATCACATTAGCTATCAATCAGATGAATCACAAGCCTTACCGGTTGAGATGAAAGCAGGCGGAGTCGCCTTCTTTAATTACGGAATTCCACATTGCACAAAAGGAAATAATACCGATAAGCCTCGAGGTGGTTGTGCCTATCATTTCTTACGACAGGACTACATCCCGGAAGGTGCGCAACAGATGCATCGGTTGCCGGTCGTCACCGGGCCGGATGCTACCGGTGGTGAAAGAGAATACGGCCAACGGATCGAAGGCACTTGGGACACTGAAGTCGATAGATTAATCGGTTAAGAACCTATCCGTAAATAAACCCTGCTTTGCGGTCTGTAATTATAGCCGCTGCCAGGTGTCGCAATGACAGGTAAGTTAGGTTGAGTTTTTCATGGCCGACCAGGATTTTCCTGAACCGCTTGAACCCGCAATGACTGACTTCGACCACCCATCTTCTGGATTTGTAACCCGGCTTCTTTTTTGTTATCAATTTCCTCCCCCCTTGATTTCACCTGAGGAGTCTAGCCTTTGGAGATGATTATCTGTCAAGCCGGGTCACCGTTGTAACCTTTATCGGCACATGGCTGCGGTTCAATATCATCCGGTCGTTCAATGACGATTTCATCCCAGACGATTTCCAGTTGGGTAACATCCGGCCGATTGGCTCCGCTTACGAACAGTGACCAAGCGACTCCACGGCCGTCGACTAACAAATTTGGCCGGCTTCCTTTTTTTCCTTTCGGTTGGATTCGGACCGACTGTTTCTCGAGCCAGGGTAGCTTTTGCAGTGGCTCCGTCGATGCTTGGCCATTTCCAGGAGATGGCCTCCATTTCATCATATTTAGCCAGTCCGGCCGGCCAAAGAGTAACC
>JASMLX010000191.1 GCA_030748495.1 Candidatus Poribacteria bacterium
CAATCAGTAGGGATGGATGGATATGTGGGTAAACCGTTTCAAGCAGAAGAACTGATGGAACAGTTGAAGCAAGTGATAGATTGATTTCTTACATCTGATTACCTGTCAAGAATCCTCACAATCATCTCTTTCAGACTAAAAAACCATTCTGATTTCTAGATTCCCTATCTGCTACTTCTAAAGTTTTTTCTTACAGATTCAAAAAGATGTATTAGGCACACATCTTTTACCCCCTTGTTTTATAGATAGGACTAACGCAGTTGAGCGTAAAATCATGTCTGATGGCAAGGCTAATTATTGAATAGGGACACCAATCAATCCACCAAAATGCCCAGCCGAAGACTACATTCAGTGGCTGATCGCCTCACCCAAAGTAGCCTCATCTACTGAAGTTGCTCGAAGTGCACAACAGGCCCGACCGCGCCTGACGCTTGCACACGTCTGCTTGGACGGCTTGAACCCAAGCCTGAGGAGTTGTGGCTGGAAGTGGAGAATCTGGTTCAGCTCGATTCGGCTTATCTTGTGGCTGATGATTCGACACTAGATAACCATTGGTGCGAGTTAACAGCTGGTCATGAGAACATCCCATCCCACCCTTAATCCGAGATAGCAACACATTCTCGATTGACAGCAGACAGAAACTCATGACCACCTTCGATTTTATCATCCAACTGTTCTACCTTGTCGATCATCAACTGACTGCGGCTGGCCAAAATCAACAGCAGACCCAAGCTAAGCTGTATCCGCCTGAAGTGGTGACTTTAGCACTACTGTTCTCCCTCCAAGGCGTCGCCCTAGAAGACGAGGGAATGCATGTCACCAGAAGGGAAATCTAAATGTTTGGATTAGACTGGGTTAGACTGAAATTTTGGAGACTTCAGATACACCTGAGGTCAAATTACCTATGATATCATAGCTGACATCATTTTCTGCAATGTTTGTTCAGCCTGATTTATCCAGGCAGTTGTATTTGGTTTATAGTGCCAGAAATAATAACCAGTATAGGGCAACCAGACAACGATGCGCAGATTCAACTCGCTAGTGCAATCGGTGGGTTGATCCCAAACGGTTGCCTGTGTTTGAGAACAGTTTAGCACAGCTGGGTTGTAGCAGCTATTTCTCACCGCCAGGCTCCGGGCACCGGTGTTAGATCCATTGGCAGAAGAGGACTGGGACCACGTCAGAAATTAGGAACTACCATCAATCAGACCAACACATTGCTGGTGGATTTTACCGTTAGTAGCCAGAAATGCAACCACTCCGCTGGCATAAGCTGGGTCATTCGGCTGTAAAGGGAAAAGTGCGTTTCCCGACGGATGTGTCACTTTTCCACCGGCTTCCTGCAGAATAACTGCGCCGGCGGCGACATCCCATAGCTTGGTGCCCAGATCCAGGCTCCCATCCATGTAACCTGCCGCTACTGAACAGAGATGTAAGGCAGCGGATCCCAAATTTCGACCTTTTGAGATGTGCTGCATGAATGGCAACCGTGACTTCATGTTACGGGAGGAAAAACTGAATAGGCCATCAGGTGAGATCTCATGATTAGAATTAACACTAATTGGAGTTCCGTTCAAAGTTGCGCCGTGTCCGGTAACGGCACTGAACGTACGGTTTGTTACCGGCTCGTAGACCACACCCAGAATTGGTTCCCCATTTTGCAACAGCGCAATTGAAACCGCAAAAATGGGAAAGTGTTTGGCATAGTTGGCAGTGCCGTCGAGCGGATCAATAGCCCAACAATAGGAGGAATTAGCTGATGACAACCCGAATTCCTCGCCTAAAACAGCATGGTCTGGATAAGCCTCCTGAATCCGTTGTGTAACGAACCTTTCGGATGCTTTGTCAGCTTCAGTAACAACATCACCGGGACTTTTGTGTTCAATTTGGTGGGACTGCCCATAGTAGTCCATTAGGATGCCGCCAGCTCGATGGGCAGTTTCTTGAGCGAAGGGGAGTATTTCTACTAGTACTTGACACATAAAATACGGAGGTTGCCTTTCATATTAGCTTATAGTGCGTTGTTGTTACGGTTATTTTTAGGTCTATTTCAAAATTGCCATTTTGCGTGTCTCTGAAAAAGGCGAGGTAGAATTCACTTCCAGACGATAAAAATAGGTGCCAGAGGAGACGGTCTCGCCCGTTTCAGTTTGACCATTCCAGTAAACTGCATCTTCTGGACCGACATATCGGCCCGATATTAGATAGCCGCGGTCAATTCGCCTAACCACCGAACCGGTCGAATCATAAATCGTTAATTTCACCTCTCCACCCTGATATAACTCAAACGGTATCCAAGTTTCCGGGTTGAATGGATTCGGATAGTTAGCTAGTAGTTGTGTCTGTTTAGGCGGTAGGACCGACTGCAAGATCTGCAATGCCAGATCTTCTGTTGATGAGCGTTGGCCTCGACGAATGAGATAATCAATAGCAGACTGGATTCGCAGTTTTTGCCCGGCTAACAGGTCAATATTTGTCGTCAAGCCTCGATCTTTGGATAAAGCGGGAGCCGCAAATTCGGGTTCGCTACGTTTTTTGAAATCGACTGCGATTAGAGCTAGGTCAAAAATGTCAACCACGCCATCCCGATTGACATCACCGGTAAGGTTAGGACTGGATTGCCCAAATTGGCCGGCCGCAAAGACCAAATCAAAAATCGTCACCTCACCATCGAGGTCGATATCACCGACCTTGGGTTCGCCTGTAAAGATTACGGCTACACCATCATTGAGTGTCAGATTTCCTACTACAGCTTTGACGACCTTCACCCCGGGCTGACCGGCGGTAAAGGTAATCTGCGTTTTCCCCTCCAGATCTGTTTTTTGAGATAGGTCGACCCGTATTTTACGGCTTGGTTCAATGTCCAGGGTCACGGCCCGGTCGGTAATAGGTAATCCTTCAAGTGATAATAGTTGGACCTCAACAATCGCCGGTTGAGACAGCGTTAGAGTGGTTTCTCCAATCAATTTGATCTTTGATAATTTAGGCGAGGTAGTGACGGGAACCAGTTGCAGGATTATGCTGTTGAATCGATCAGCGCCCACTGTGGCAGTAATATGGGCGGTTCCGGTTTGATTTTTGGTTACTGTATATTGGGCGGTGTAGGTACCATCGCCATTGTCGTCTGCGGGGGTTTGAATCTGTCCATTGCTCGCACTCAAATTGACCACTTGACCCAGCATTAAATTCCCCTCTGTATTCCGGACGGTGATGGTAATCTCTGCTTTGGCCGATGTTTGGGCTGAAATTCTGGGGCGTGTAGTTGTTAATTCAACTGATTGAAAGAAGCGAAGCGTTAGATCTCCAGTTTTGCCGTTACGGGTAGTCGCTATCACCTGAACAACTCCTGGTTTATCCAGCAAAGCTTTATACTCAGCTGAGTAAGTACCGTCACCATTATCTCTGGCTATGGTCTGGATTTGACCTTCCGAAGCGGTTAGTGTCACAGTTTCTCCAGTTAGCAATGCACCATCTCGATCCACCAACCGGACCTGTAGATCTATCGAGACCTCTGTGCCGACCAATAGATAGGAATTATCAACCGAAAGAGCGACCTGATCGACAGGAGGTCCAGTTGTAACCGGCCTCGGTAGATTGAGGGGCACAGCAACTGTTGCTATCGGTTGGGCTGAAGTGCTGATCGCTATCATGTCAGAGAGGTGCAAGGTTGTATCTTGTCGATCTAGTACGATAAAAGCCAGACTGGCTAGAAGTCGACCTGCTGAAATTCCTTTTTCAGAAACGGGATTAGAAGCTCGGCTGTCGGTTTCATCCAGATCTACCACTTCTCCCATGGTAGTGGAAGAAAAAGTAATCGCGCCGGGTTGAAGCCATCGCGCCTGTTTGTCATCAAGATCCGGAGCGGTACCCCTATCTGATGGTAACGGTCGGAAAAAGGCCGTTTCCTCCTGGGTTGGAAAACCTAGTGGGTCGCCCCCTAAAAAGTGTAATTCCCCTTCGACAAACTGCAACTGATCCGGATTGTAGTTGAGAGTACATTGATAACTGGCTAGATTAACTACAGAATCCGTTACCACTTGTACCTTTAATTTCTGGCCTACTTTCGGTAACTCGGTCTGCGGTGTTCGAATCGTTAGTGCCATGCTATCAACTAAATCTATATTTGGGCTTGCATGCACAGGCTCGCCGAGACCCAAATAGCCAGTGAGTATGTGATAATCAAAATTGTCGATCTGACCGTCCTGGTTGAGATCTGCGACTAAGTTTTTACCGATTTGTTCCCACTCATTACGTATAGTTGCAATGTCAAATAGATTGACCTGACCGTCACCGTTAAGATCCCAAGGCATCAGGTATAGAGGGTGGACCTCCGTCGCGATCGATCGACCTAGCTGATCAGCCAGTTTGAAGTCGGATAAGTAGAGTTGGGATTGACGCTGCTCTAAGGCTTTGAAGGTTAGAACCGCGACCGTTTTGCCCAAAGCGACCGTTTTGGCACGAGGGAAACCGGCGGCGGCCAAAGTAACGAGACCTGGCGAGAACAACGTACCCAATTCGGCGGGAGACAAAGGGATTGGATGTTGACTGTTGTTACCCGTATACCATGCCGCAGGGAAAAATTCGGTTCCCATCGTCATCTCCACCAATTGAAGTTTTGTTGGATCGTAGTTGACGGTTCCTTCAAATCCCGAAACGTATTCTGCAACAGCCAGTGGCACATGAAGGTCGACCCGAACGGTCATTAATTCGCCGATTTCTGGGACGAATGTCGACGGTACTAGATGGGCATTAACTGGAAAGTCCACCCGAAAATCGGCTACAGTAATGGGCTTTGGTTCACCGACAGAGTCACCAAAATGGCTAACCAATATAGTTGCATCTGTAGCTTCGACAATTCCATCCTGATTGATATCACCGCTCAATCCCTCTCCAACCTTCTTAAACCCCCATTGTTGTATCACCGGAACCAGATCGTAAATATCGACTTGCTGGTTGCGGTCGACGTCCCAAGATATATAGTTTAGACGGGTGGGTTCATCAGCGGTGGTCTTTTCATCTGAAACTGGAGATGTGGTTGAATCTACAGTAGATGGTAGCGGTTGCAACGTCAAGGTTTGCGAAATTTGATGATCTAATCGCACCGATCTAGCGGTAATGGTCTCGGTTAGCGGTTGGTCGCTCGACAGTTTAGGAGCAGTATAGATCGCAGTGTAGACGCCCTGTGAGTTGCGGGTCAGTTGACCGAGGTCGCCATTAATGGCCTTAACCGTTAAATTCTCGTCCTGAAATTTCTGAGTCAGATCTCCAAAAGAGACCGTCACCGTTGTTTGTGAGGTGCCGTCAGATGGAAGTTGTTGGTGTTTGAGCGTCAAGGTCATTTTTTGAGCGGCTTCAGCATCAAGGCTGAGCAGATCTAGATCTACTTTAGCTTCCAGATTCTCGACAGCCTTTGGTGTCACCATATATTCCGTCTGAACCAACATTTTGCCCGTCTTTTTTTCGGTTGCGGTAAGAATAATACGATCGCCGATCTTCGTCCGCCGGGAACCGAAAATATCCAGAAAAGAGAGTGCATAACCGCCATCGGAACGAGTTTCGGCTTTGGGAGGCATGAACCATCCCTCTTTTACTCTCTGATTTTCGCCCACGATTTCGTAGCCGCTTCCTACTGGACGACCGTCTGTAGTTCTCATTACGCCCGTAACAGTAAAGGTATCGGTCTCTGCCTGTTCGGGTGGAATCACAGGCGTAAGTTCAACCGGGAGTTGTAGATCCAGCTTGGCCTCCAGGTTAGAGATGTCCTGCAGGGCAACTACGTAACGGGTTTCAGCAAGAGGCTGAGTTGACGTTGCGTTAGTTACAGTTACGACGATTTCATCGCCGACACGGGTTCTGTGAGGACCAAAAATATCCAGAAAAGAGAGAGTATAGCTCCCATCGGAACGGGTTTCGGCTTTGGGAGGCATGAACCATCCCTCTTTTACTCTCTGATTTTCTGCTACGACTGTAAACCCGGCATCGACGGCAAACCCTTTCTCATAGGTGATATTGCCACCAAGGGTAAAGGTATCGGTCTCATCTTGGCTTTCGGCCAAGGCGGGAGAAAACAGGTAGATTAGGAATACCGGACAGTAGTAAAGGAATCGTCTCAATAGACAAATAGGGTATTGGGTCAGGATCATGGGTTGCAAATTGATAAGGCTATTTTAGCACACCGCGACTCAGAGGGTAAAGCGAATGCGTCGGTTGCAAAGGGAAACCAGCGCGAGATCGGCTACTCCAACGATTGATTGCACTGCCACAACTATTCGATCCGACCTTGAACAGGTTGCCTGTCACTGATATGTACTGATTTGATCACCAAATCCTGGTCCAGTATCACCAGATCTGCGATTTTACCGATTTCGATACTACCTAATTGGTCGGCATAGCCAATAATTCGAGCCGGGGTCAGGCTGGCCATTTTTACTACCGTGTGAAGGGGCAGCGCCGTCAATCGGTAGAATGTTTTTACGTGGTGATCCATCCCAGTAGTGCTGGAAGCCAGGCTACTACCGTCTAGCGTCAGCCCCACTTGATCTCGATGCAGGAACGGTTGGCCATTTTTTTCTGGTCCAAAGATATATTCTCCATCGGGCATATCGAGAGCCCGGTTGCAGTCGGTAACAATAGCCAGTCGATCTTCGCCCTTGGTTTTATGTGCCAGTAGCAAAAGCTCAGCGGACAGGTGTTTGCCGTCGGCAATCACCTCTGTACTCAGTTGGTCTAGAAAAAGTGTGGCTTCGACAACTCCCCCTCGCATCGGATAGGTTTGTGTCTGCCGCAGTTTTGACTTATCCGACATGGCGCAAAATAGATGATCTACATACTGAATCCCCCAATCCAATGCTTGCACCATCTGGTCGAAAGTCGCTAATGAATGCCCAACGCCAAGTATAATACCTCGATCAGCACAGGCTTGGGCAAAGGCCTCACTCTCCGGTAATTCAGGCGCAATGGAGGCTTTGATAATCACCTCCGAAAAGGCTAAGTAACTGTTATAAGTGTCGGTGTCTGGGATCTGGTATAGATCCGCTGGATGGCAACCGATGGCTTCATAGCGAAAATAGGGGCCATAGAGGTGTGCTCCCAGAACTCTGGCCGAAGAGTGTAAGTCCCTATTAGTCGGTGTATTTTTGAACTCGCGTACCAGAGACAGAAAGACGCGAATCTGCTCTGGTTGAGCCACGGTCGAGGTACAAACAAGGCTGGTTGTGCCGTGTGCGCGGTGGGAACATAAGGCTTTCTCGAATGCCTTACGGCTTCCGTCCATGAAATCGGCACCACCACCACCGTGAACGTGAATATCAATAAAGCCAGGGCAGAGATAGCCTCCTTTAACATCGATGATTTCTGTTGAATCTTCAGCAACGCTAGGATTCGAGGTGGAATCGATCTGGTGAATCAGGCCATTTTGCACCTGGACTGAAGCATCGGACAAAATGCGGTCCGGCAAAACGACGTTAGCATTAACAAAAAGGGTATCTCTGGTCATGTATCTGTTCGAGCTGGCGAATATGCGCCAATTCCTTTTCATCGCTCCGAATCACATCTGGTAGACCATTGTAGCAGGAACCGGGTTTAAAGACAAGAATCTAGTTTGTAACGAGCGGCGTAATATCATGTCTGACGATATCTCCTTTATCTCACTTTTCCTGATAGCGTTAATAACGTTAATAAGATAGTATGCCGTTTTTGTCGTAGTTTGATATAGATTGCAGGAGAAAAAAGTGTCCACTGTCGTGAATATTGCTGAGGTGTATGACCAGGAAGAAGACCTCTTATTGGACTTTAAAGCTGGATTCTAACAAACTCACTTTTATGTTCCAGATGCGAGTTTGAAACTTTTAAGAGAAAAGGCCGGCTAAACTACTGTTGCCCTATTTTCTTGGCTGAAGTCAACCAGTGAAATGTTGACCGTAGCCTTCGGTAGGGGTAAAATGTAGGACATCTCCAAAAACGGATGTCGAGAATCGCAACGGTTACGCGGGATGGAATGGCCAAGCTAAGCAGTGCTGCTCCCGTAAGGCAGATAACTAAAGAGGTCTGGTCCTAGGCTAAGGATAAGATTTATATGGCAAAAGGGTTTTGGAGGATTAATGGCAAGCCCGTACTGATACCTCTCGTGGAGGTCCGGAAGCATCGACAGGCGTTATTGCATGTGGGTGAAATGCCAAGAGAGAACAAGAGAGAACAAGAGAGAATATGATAGATAGATACCGGTTCCGGATGAGATCAAAGATTAGCTGCCCGATCATTCTCCAGGACAGTTTCGGGTTCCGGTCGGAGGTAAACCTTCGCAGGTAATATTTGAAAGAGCAAGCCAAAGACGTGACAGCGGATTAACAGTGGAGGCTTTAACATTGCAGACAAGCCGTGCCGGGAATACATATAATGATATGATGGCGTGGACATCCTTTCCATTAAAGATACAGGTGGAAACGTACAAGGCAGTGTGCTGGTGATTCCTAATAAAACAGAAAGAAGGGAGGAGAAAGATGACATCGAAAGAGAGAGTTTTGACTACATTTTCGAATCAGGAGGCTGATCGTGTTCCAATTAACTACAGTGCAAACCCAGGTGACCGTATTGACCGTCGGTTAAAGGCGCACTTCGGACTGAAAGCAGATGATTTAGCGGGTTTACGCGAGGTACTTGGCGTTGATTTTCGCGGGGTTGGTGCTCCATACCAAGGGCCGAAACTCCACGAGGATTTTGCCGACAGGAGAGTTGACAATTGGGGGATTCATCGCCGTTGGATTGCGCATGAAAATGGCGGTTATTGGGATTATTGCGACTTCCCACTTCGTGAAGCAGATGAAGAAACTGTCGCTTCATGGCCAATGCCGTCACCGGACGATTACGATTACTCTGGAGTTCAGGAGGCGTGCGAGCGGTATAAGGCGTATGCGACAAATGGCGCTGCCGGCTTTGGTGATCTCATAAATGGCAACGGTATGCTACGCGGTATGGAACAAACCCCGGTGGATCTAATTACTGATGACCCGGTCGGCTCACTATTAGCGGACCGGCGATTTGCCATACAACTAGAAGCGACGAAACGTATCCTAGAAGCAGCGAAAGGAGGAGTGGATTTCCTCTGGTTGGGAGAAGATTTGGGAACACAAATTGCGCCACTTATCAGTATTCAGATATTCCGTAAACATATCCGTGCTCGTTATCAAAAATTCTGTGATCTTGCCTACGCCTACGGCATTCCCGTTATGATTCATACCTGCGGCTCAAGCAGTTGAGCGTGTGAAGATTTTATCGACTGTCTTGCGAACAACAGTCCCAGAAGGTCCTGAGTAGGATGGACAGCAAAGTTGGCTTTGTAAATGGGGGCATGGCTTAACACCCGTACTTGAGACCATTTTGGCTGAGGTCAAACAACTCCCGGTCCGGGCTGGTAGACCAGAAAAACCGATTGCCTCCATCAATCAACTGTTGAAAATATGCCCGCA
>JASMLX010000192.1 GCA_030748495.1 Candidatus Poribacteria bacterium
GAAATATTGCCAGCTTCATCGATGATAAACAGCTTGTAATCGCCTTCCACTGTTGGGGTAACAATGCTGGTGGCTACCCCGTCGCTAGCCTTCTTCATGTTGCTAGCAGCGATGAAATCTGTTGTGGACGGTGGGGCTAACCATACCTGGTTAGTGCTTTCTCCTGAGCTGGAAATAGTCAAGGTCAAACTTACAGGTTGGCTGACTTTGGCTTTGTGGGTGGTGTGATTGTAAACACTATCTACATTTGCATTTGTTGGAGCCGTGGTGTCTACTATGAATATGTCTGTCGTATTTGCATCCCCTTGCGTTTCATTACCCGCATAATCAGTTATCACAGCCCGAAAGACTAATTTGTCATCTTCAGAACTACTAATTAAGGAAGTTAAAAGACTTTCACTGATGGTTAAGACTTTATTATTTCCAATATCCGTTATAAGAATTCCATCGGTAGCAGCTGGTATATCAGTAAAAGTTCCACTACTCAGGTCATTTTGGTTAGCGGCTAGAGCTTTAGCCTGTATCTGAACAGTACCACCTTCCAAACTGGATGGTGCTGTTTCAGTGGCAATGGGAACGGTGACTTTAATTGCCGTATTGGTGTCGTTCCAATATCCTGTCAACACTCTACCACCGGTCGCTTCTACACTCCCAGTGGTGAAAGACGCCGGGTCGGTATTGTCTACTATAATAGTATCTGTTGATGATGTGGGCGTACTTACGATTAGATTTTCAGCCATGTCGGTTCCAACGGATAGGCTGAAAGTTGTAGTACCATTGCCTGTACCCACCGTCCATGAATAGGTATACTCAGTCGAACTGACTTTTGTCATGTCAGTCGCACTTATTGTGTTCGCTCCATTCGCCTCAATTTTTGGGGCCGGAGAATCAGCCATATCTTCGCTCAAGGTAGCAGTGATAACGACTACTGTGTTCTGTTTGACCCGAGTGACTACGGTATTGGTTACCTTTTCCTTGTAACTTAAACTGGCTGTTGGTGGGGTGTTATCCACTGTCAATGTAGCAGTAGAGGAACTGGAAATATTGCCAGCTTCATCGATGATAAACAGCTTGTAATCGCCTTCCATTGTTGGGGTAACAATGCTGGTGGCTACCCCGTCGCTAGCCTTCTTCATGTTGCTAGCAGCGATGAAATCTGTTGTGGACGGTGGGGCTAACCATACCTGGTTAGTGCTTTCTCCTGAGCTGGAAATAGTCAAGGTCAAACTTACAGGTTGGCTGACTTTGGCTTTGTGGGTGGTGTGATTGTAAACACTATCTACATTTGCATTTGTTGGAGCCGTGGTGTCTACTATGAATATGTCTGTCGTATTTGCATCCCCTTGCGTTTCATTACCCGCATAATCAGTTATCACAGCCCGAAAGACTAATTTGTCATCTTCAGAACTACTAATTAAGGAAGTTAAAAGACTTTCACTGATGGTTAAGACTTTATTATTTCCAATATCCGTTATAAGAATTCCATCGGTAGCAGCTGGTATATCAGTAAAAGTTCCACTACTCAGGTCATTTTGGTTAGCGGCTAGAGCTTTAGCCTGTATCTGAACAGTACCACCTTCCAAACTGGATGGTGCTGTTTCAGTGGCAATGGGAACGGTGACTTTAATTGCCGTATTGGTGTCGTTCCAATATCCTGTCAACACTCTACCACCGGTCGCTTCTACACTCCCAGTGGTGAAAGACGCCGGGTCGGTATTGTCTACTATAATAGTATCTGTTGATGATGTGGGCGTACTTACGATTAGATTTTCAGCCATGTCGGTTCCAACGGATAGGCTGAAAGTTGTAGTACCATTGCCTGTACCCACCGTCCATGAATAGGTATACTCAGTCGAACTGACTTTTGTCATGTCAGTCGCACTTATTGTGTTCGCTCCATTCGCCTCAATTTTTGGGGCCGGAGAATCAGCCATATCTTCGCTCAAGGTAGCAGTGATAACGACTACTGTGTTCTGTTTGACCCGAGTGACTACGGTATTGGTTACCTTTTCCTTGTAACTTAAACTGGCTGTTGGTGGGGTGTTATCCACTGTCAATGTAGCAGTAGAGGAACTGGAAATATTGCCAGCTTCATCGATGATAAACAGCTTGTAATCGCCTTCCACTGTTGGGATATCAATGCTGGTGGCTACACCATCGGTCGCCATCTTCATGTCATTAGAAACCGCAAATGAAGTGGTATTGGCCGGTGCCAGCCAGACCTGATTACTGGCCACGCTGGAACTGACAATAGTTACGCTGGTGGTAGCTGAGCTATTGACAGCCAGATCATTAGCAAAGACTGAGTTTTGGTTAGCTGGCGCCGTATTATCGACAATGATGGTCGATCCCGATGTGGGGCTAGTGGTAATTAGGTTGCCGGCGATATCGGTGCCCACGGACAGCCCGAAAGTTATTGTCCCATCACCTGAACCCACTGTCCATTCATAACTATATGAAGTTGCACTACCCCGAATCATGGCATCCAATGAAACCGCTACTGCTGTACCGTCAGCGCTACCGGTTAACTTTACGTCCAAGCTGGCAATCATATCTTCGCTCAAGGTAGCAGTGATAACGACTACTGTGTTCTGTTTGACCCGAGTGACTACGGTATTGGTCACCTTTTCCTTGTAACTTAAACTGGCTGTCGGGGCCACTGTATCAAACACTACCCCTGTTTGGTTGACCTGAACTGCATCATTGCCCGCATCATCAGTGGCATCGAAAGAGATCGTGTAGACAGCGCCAGAGACCAAAGTAGGCGCGTTGCTTAAAACAATATTCGTGTGGGCACCCGTATCTAGTTCCGAACCGGTTAAGTTTTGACTATGAACGGTGGAGTCGGCGGAACCGCTAGTCCGGGTCCAGGTAATGGTACCTCCGCTTATGGACTCCGATAGGGTATAAGAGACCTTGGTGTGGTTTACTTTGGCATCGGTGGCTGGGGCTACGGCTGAGATCGTGATAGCCAGTATATTACTAGCCAAAACTGTCGATGTCAGCAGCACCAATACCAATCGCTTAACTATAGAATCCATCTTTTTTACCTGCTGTTTGCTTGTCCTTCTATTGTACGCATGTTGTCTTCTCCAACTGCCGGTGTTCCAGTGGAAGTGTCTGTTTAGCTAAATAAATCCTAAATTGAGTTCAAATGCTTATCTTAAAATACTCTGTATTTACAAATGCCTTAATCGTAACAAAAATCTAAAAAACGAATATTTACTCATAGTATTATATCATCAGCAAATAACTATGCCGGTGCGCATTGTCCGTTCAAACCTAAAAAACGAGTTGATTGTTAGATACTACGTCTATCAAGATCGACATATCAACAGGAAAATCAATCTTTTAAAGTTAGGCATTTATGCCATGAATCGGTTCCCTTTACAGTCTGGAAGCGGCAAGGTATAACGAAAGTTGCTACGTCAATCTTCTAATTGTAACACCAAAGAGTTGATAGTTGACTAAAAACGACAAGGGCTCCGGGAAAACCATACAACCTTTTTGTACACGAAGCCTTGATCGCCTTCCACATTGGCTGTGTCCATCCACGTTGCTCTTGTGGAATGAAGCTGAACTGTGTGTTAATGAACACCGCGAGGTCGTAGCGCTAAATGATATAGCCAGTAAATATGGGGCAACCTCAATATTGCGGGTACTCCCTCGTTGAACTGTGGCAGGTTTCGTTGAGGGAACTCACCATATGGATATTGAGCGACTGGCTCTTCTTTCGACGCCAATTTTGGCCCCGGCACTGCCGGTAGTTAGATGTAGTCCTTTTCGACCGTCAGCGCGTTAAATCGAGATCACATCACCGCACTCGGTAAAGTTGACGGAATCCATGGTAATCAGGAAGTTCGGCCTACACTGTGCATGCCTGTATCGTTGCGGTTAACCCCACGATTGTGCTGTTGTAATTGTGTGGTGAGACAGCAAAGATACCTGCGGATAACCAGTGCTGACAGCCAAGCTAAGGCCTCTAAAAAGGATTTAGAATTGTGGAGGATAAGGTTATGAAAAATAGATTATATTTATCATTATTACCTGTAAAGACCATGATGTTTCTATCAAGTTGCGCCAAAAGGCGGTTTGATTAAAAGGTTTTTTTAGTGCTATAATGCCGATGTTCGTCGTGAGAACCCAGACCTGTCACCGGTGTTCACTCTCAACGGTGGCAAAGTTTTTTCAAGTCGTATTGCCTGGTTAAAAAGTACTATTGGTACTGCCTTAGACTCAAAAAATAGGAGAAAAACTGTGAAGCAAAAATGCGAAAATGCACTGATCTATAGCTTGCTACTGGTCAGTGTTAGTGCTATAAGTCTCGCTTTCGAGCCTGAAATGGTGACAAAAGACCTGGTTGGATTTTGGTCTTTTGACCAGACAACCATTAAGGGTAAAACTGCAAACGATATCTGGTCGAAGAATCATGGCACCATTAAGGGGGCGCCGAAAAGTGTCAAAGGTAAATTTGGCCAAGCGCTGTCGTTTGACGGTAAAAAGGATCTGGTGGAAATCCCACATCATGCCAGTTTAGACCTCAAGAAAGAGGTGACCATTGAATTTTGGTTTCTGCTCAAAGGCCAAAGTGGTGATAATGAATACCCCAGGCCAGTGAGTAAAGGGCAATCTCTAGGGGATAATTCTGGTTATGGTGTGTGGGTGAGAGATACTAGAAATCCAACAGACATCGGATTTCGGTCGATAACCTTGGCTCCAAAAGACACGCGTGCTCAGGGCTTACCCAGTTACGATGACAAGGATTGGCATCATGTATTATTGAGTTTCAATGGCAAGAAAGGAACACTTTACCTGGACGGGGAAGCAATCGCAGACCAAGCGGTCAAAGGCGACTTGTCACAAAATAAAGAACCCCTACATATTGCTGACGCACTCAACCAACGTCATTTTAACGGTCTGATTGATGAGGTTCGGATCTATAAGCGAGGCTTGACACCTGCAGAGGCGAAACAGAACTTTGAGATTAAGACCAACAGCTTATCAGTTCAAGTAGCCGGCAAAATTACCACAGTATGGGCTAAATTAAAAGGGGGCTGAAAAGAGTGCCAGAAACCCTTGGCCAGAGTGCTCATTTATAGATATAAATTTTGAGTTGTAGCTGACAATTGCTCGTTTCAGCAGATTCGAGGTTCTCCTCTACCTTTGCCGGTTCCCCTCTCTATTAATTTCCCATTTCAGTTCTTTAGTTCCAATGTCCCGAGTTCCAATGCCCCGGAACTGATTAAGTAAACCGAAGATTGAATTTCAGAGAGGGTATCATAAGTCATTTAGTTTGCCAAGGGGGTCTTATTGTCGTTTTATTGGCTAAATCGGCGGCAACTTGCTTTTGGTTGATCGGTCATGAAGATAACTTTCAGGCGTGCAGTACCGACCAACCCCGGATCCCGGCTAATTGCTCTACTTGGCAGCGGCTTTTCGTTAATGCTTGAAACTGTTGTGACTGGTCGAGCATTGACAGGATACTGTCATACCGAAGGCAGCGATATTACACAGATCGCCCAGGTGTCAAAACTTTTAATCGAACCAGTTTGGGAGAGATACGGTTTAATTTAGAGGATTATGAACAGGCAGAGCATCAAAAAGTTACCGCCTTTACACCTTAGATTTCAGGTGGCAGATCCGATTTGTCCTGTGGGTGGTAGTCGAGAACAATCTGTCCGTGTTCTACATCGTAGAGATCCCACGTACTATCCGACACGCCAAATACTACCTCGAACTTCACCCCCGGATGAATAACCGCTTGCTCGAATACCCTTACCGTGTCAGCATGGCTCAGTTGATGGGGATGTTCAGGGATGGGCCTATCCTTTTTAAAATTACCGATACGAACCGCCACAAATTCCATCTCGAATTGACTGGCATACATATAGCCAAGGTTCTCTCCAAATACTTTGCTGATCGAATAGTAACTCTGTGGACGAGGTGGGAGCGTCACCGTACGCTTGATGTCCTTTGGGTAGGGTGACAGAAGTCCGGCGCGGCTAGCAAACGCGACCCGTTTCACGCCGTTCTGTCTTGCCGCTTCAAGTACATTGTAAGTCCCGACGATATTGTATGAAAGTATCTCCTCCCACGGCGTTCCCCCTGAGGCACAGCCTGCTAAGTGCATTACCGCATCCATTCCCTTCGTGGCGTTAGATACGGTATCGAAGTCGGCAATATCACCGGTGATTGTGTCATCCAGGTCGGGCATAGGAGTAAGGTCCAGTCCACGGAGTTGGTATTTATCTTTCAGACCTTTTACGAGTGTAGAACCGATGGCGCCAGCGGCACCGGTAATCAGGATTTTCATCTGTTCAACCATTTTCTATCTCCTGGTTTGAGAACAAAGAACTTTAGAAATTATTTCTGGTGAGAAGATTAACTATTTTTTCAAATGAATAATTGATTAGTTATTAACCTTCGGTGCGAGTTAACAGGTGGTCATGAGAACATCCCATCCCACTGTTAATCAGAGATACCAACACATTCTCGATTGACAGCAGACAGAAACTCATAACCCATTTAAATTTTATCATAGAACTCGATGGCCACGCCTTCTAACATCTCGTCGATGGCGTCAAAGAGGAAATGGTCGTTTGGGCCGTAGTTGAGCACCCAATCCGGTCTCTTATTTTTGGTCTCCACTAGATGGCAAATGGACAGACTCAGCGTCAGCCACAGTAAAAACAGGTTGTGTTTAGAGATGACATCGTGTCGCTCGATAATGATCATTTTGACCGCCTCTTATTCGGTGACTGTTGGCAGACTAACTTATCCAACCAGATGAAATTAACCGATTAATTGAACAGATAGAAAAACTGCAACAAGCACTAGAGCAAGAACCGCCCCAGAAGGCCTTCGGCCCAAGGGAGGTGGAGAATTGATCCAACCAAATCCAGGCCTAATGGCCACAACTAGAGGAATGGACGCGGCCAAAACCGTTGATGTCAGGTTAAAGGCCGCCTTCGTGGCCGATTAAGCCGAGATGAAAATCAGGTGGCGGTTTTCATCTCGGCTTGGCTTATTTCAGGATCACCATTTTCTTGGTTGCGGTATAATCTCCAGCCTCAATCTGGTAGAAGTAGGTGCCTGAGGCTACCCGCTCCCCGCTCTCTGTCCTGCCATCCCAATAGGCGGCTTTGTCCCGGCCGGCATAGTAGCCAAACGACTGTAAGCCTAGATCCAGACTTCTGACTATCTGTCCCCGGCTGTCATAAATCCGAATCACCACCTGGGCTGTCTGCCGCAGATGATAGGGAATCCAGGTCTCCGGATTGAAGGGGTTGGGATAGTTGGCCATCAATACGGTCTGATCCGGTTTGAGCGACTCCAGGATGGCCTGTAAGGTGGCCATTCCTTGATCAAAGGCTAGCGAACCGTCATCCATCTTGGCCGCCTGTTGGATCCAACTCTCCACCAGGGCGAAGGTAGCCACCGGCTGACTGAGGATGGCCGGTGCTGCAGCCTGACCAAAGTTACTGGCCACCATGACTAAGTCGAAGATGTTGACACTCTGGTCGCCGTTGACATCGCCCATCAGGTCAGCGCCGGTCTTACCGAATTGGCCGGCCGCGATCACCAGATCGAAGATATTAACCGCTCCATCGCCGTTGACGTCACCCGGTAAGGCATCGGAGACGGTGATGGTGCTGTCCACTACTTGATGTGGAATGGTGCCACTGCTGCTATCGGCCAAAGTCACCGCTTTCATGCGTAGATGGCTGGACCCACTTTTGACCGCCTTAAAGGTTAAATTGACCAGAGCACCGGAACCTTCAGCACCCGCATCACCTTGATAGACAGCGCCCAAGTCAGCCAACTCACCCTTTTCATTATCAATGGTGCCGGGCAAAAATAGGGCGTTGGCGAAGGCGTCTCCCTCTTCTACCGATTGCAGTTGCAGCACCTGTGGATTATACTCTACCTTCATCTCCCAACCAGCCATCCCTTTGAAGGGGGCTATTATTACCGGCTGACTAAAATCCTTACCCAGACTAACTTCGATTTGAGCCGTCTCAGAGAAGGTAAGCTTAATGGGCTGGAAGTTGATCAGATGTTCGCTGTACTTAACGTTGATACCGATATCCTCTAAGGCTGGAATCTGAACCTGAGAAGCGTTTTCACCAATCGGATTGCCAGTCAGATCCAGAGTGATCAGTTGGGGCAGATCCTCCAACCCGCTCAGGTCGGTCAACAAACCGATATTGGACAGGTCAAGAGTCGTTACCTGGTTAGTGTTGCTACCCCTGAACAGGTAACCATAATTCCCTTTCTTAAAGGGGCCGGTTGGAATCGGTTTGTCCAACACTTTGCGCATCGCCGTTTCCAGTCGCTGTTCTTTCAGTGGAATCAAATCGCCAGGAGCAGCGTTAACCTTCAGTTGGTTGCCCTTAATCTGCTGCTTAATCAGCGGTAAATCTCGGGCATAGGAGACGTTGCTAATTGGATTGTTAAGCAACTCCAGAGTCTGCAGCTGTTTCAACCCGGTCAAGGCCGAGAGATCGATCAGTTGGTTATCGCTGACTTTCAAGGTCTGTAACGGCAGACTGCTCAAGGATTGCAGTTGGCTGATCTGGTTACCGTTTAAGGCTAGCAGACTCAGCTGTGGCAAATTGGCCAGTGGCGACACGTCCTCAATCTGGTTATTATTCAATTCCAGATTTTTTAGCTCAGTTAAGGTTAGCAGGGGTTTTAAGTCCTTCACCTGGTTCTGATCCAGCTTCAACTCCGTCAATTGGGTTAAACTGGACAACGGTTTCAGGTCGCTGACCTGATTGTTAGACAGATGCAGCTTAACCAGCGAGGTACAGTGCTCCAAACCAGTCAAATCTTTAATGCTCTTGGCTGGCAGATTGAGTTCTTTTAGCGCCGCTAACTCAACGCTAACGATTAATTTACCAGCTGTCTTTTTCAACGCCGTTTCCAGGCCTTTTTTAAGGTTGGCATCCGGCACATTGACCCGAGCATATTTCAGTTTGACCTTAACGCCTCGGCTTTTTAGCTTTGGTATCTGGCCGTCGAAGACCAGTGAACTGAGTGGGTTACCGGTTAGATCCAGCTCTTTCAAGACGGTGAAATGGTCCAAAAGAGCCAAGTCAGCCAAGTGTCCTATATTAGAAAGATCCAGTTTAGTCGTCTGTTTGACGTTATTTTTGGTGATCAGATAGGATGTGTCGCTAACTTCAGAGTCACTGGCTTTAGTGAGCAGCGGCAGATTCATCTGTTCTCTGATGCGACGCTCTAGATCCCAATTTTTGATTGGAATCAGATCCGGCAGAGCCGACGTATACTGAAAATTCGCCCTGCTGAACTTCTTAGACAGGACGGGTATATTCTGAGTATAGTCGTAATTGCTAAGAGGGTTATTTTTTAAATTCAGCGTGTTCAAACTTTTCAACTGTAACAATGG
>JASMLX010000193.1 GCA_030748495.1 Candidatus Poribacteria bacterium
GCCACAGCGAAGTGAGAGTTGAAACTGACGACGTCCCAGTTTTGGACGCAAATCAGTGGGTATGACGGAGCGAAAAAGGAAGGTTTGACCTTGTCGACGGTGGACTAGGTAGGTGCTACTCATAATACAAAGTGTGTCCACGAGTGTGTCCTTTTTAAAGGAAAGCACTCGATTTATTGTATCAGTTGAGTAGAAGTAATTGCCTTCAAACCCTTTACTGGAAAGGGTTTCAGGGCTAAAGGGAAATTGGAGGTGGCGGGAATCGAACCCGCGTCCGAAAGCATCTCAATAGAAGCTACTACATGCTTGTCATCAGCTTTCTTGGATTCTTCATCCTTGTTCGCTGTTAATAACTCCCTGATGCAGGATTTAAGGCCAGCTAGTTCAGGTTTATCTGGCTGACTCGCCCCCGAACATCTCAAGCCAGCACAGCCTATAATTTTTACGCTCAGGCTAATTTGATAGGCAACAAATTAGCGGAACGAGCCGCTTAAGCGGCTAAAGCCAATTGGTTATCGGCAATTAAATTGTTTTCCGCCCATTTAACGAGGCCTGCGGAATCCTCGGCATGCAACCCTTATCTCAACTACTCCCGTCGAAACCATGTCACCCCCATCTTTAATGGTGGAGATAGCGCTGTATCGTCCGCCGGTCAGTTTTCTTTTTCAGGTCTTCCCGTTTATCGTAGTCATGCTTGCCACGAGCAAGAGCGATTTCAATCTTCACTTTCCCTCGGCTAAAATAGGCGCGAGTTGGTATCAGCGTAATGCCATCCGCATTGGTTTTGGAGGCTAACCGCCGAATTTCCTTTCGATGCATTAACAACTTGCGTTGTCGCTTAGGTTCATGGTTGTCATGTGTCCCATATTCATAAGGAGAAACGTAGGCATCAACCAGAAAAATCTCACCTTCGTCTACTCGTGCGTAGCTATCAGCCAGATTCATGTGACCCGACCGAATAGATTTGACTTCCGTACCGGTCAAAGCGACCCCTGCCTCGTACCGATCCATTAAATGGTAGTCGTACCGAGCTTTTCGGTTTTGTGTAATCACTTTCTGACCAGTAGTGGAACTACCCGATTTTTTCATAGCCAATTGATTATAGCACACCGTGATTCATCCGGGCAATCGTTATACTCCCTAAATTATTTCCAGTCTAACTTATAACCAGTTAAACAAGAAAATAAGAGTATGTCACAGCAGAACTCGTGCAACAATCTGATGTACACTCTGGTCAGATCATCCAATGAAGAATCAGTTGATGGAGAGAACTCGTTCCGTTTTTGGAGCGGCCAACAGTCTAGTAATCCACCAGTAGATGTAAGAGTACATTATGTCAAGATTGGTAAGCTGACATTAGAGAATAATTCTTTAACAGAAGTGCTCAGCAAACCGGCCTGAGGAACACAGAAGTATGAGATTCTAGGGGAGAATTAATCCGCTTACTATCAATTGGGGCAAGAGAACCGGGTTGGTACGTATCATCAAGCCAAGCGATATGCATACGCTAAAATGGCAAAAACAGTTTGGAGGAGAAGGTCTCTTTAGACACCGGCTTCTCCCAATTTCAAACTACGGATTTTATCGACACGCGCAAAATGGTAATTTTGAAGCAGTCGCTAGCGGGGAATCATGATAAATTCAACTCAGCAGAAAATAGAAACGGCAGTCAAGGAACTGCCAGTCAGCAGACACACCTTTTTGGTAGAGGGAAATGCAGCCTTTCTGATGCTACCGGATCAGCCGGCCGATAAACGGCCGTGGGTTTGGTACGCCCCGACATTACCCGGTTTGCCTGGAACTGAAGAGATCTGGATGTTTAACCAGTTTCTACAAGCGGGTATGGCTATTGCCGGTATTGATGTGGGTGAATCGTTTGGTAATTGTCACGGCCGAGCCCGATATACTACTTTTCATCAACTGCGGAATCAGGCGTACGGTCTTTTCCATCGAGCCTGCTTACTAGCACGTAGCCGAGGTGGGTTGATGCTTTTCAACTGGGCGGCTGAACATCCTTCGGCAGTAGCCTGCATAGCAGGTATTTATCCGGTCTGTAATCTCAACAGTTACCCCGGATTAGACAAAGTTTCTGTGGCTTATGGGATAAGCCAGGAACAACTGACAGCCGAACTTAGTCAACATAATCCAGTGGACTGTTCAACAGGATTGGCAACAGAAAAGGTGCCGATTTTATTGATTCATGACGATAATGATAAAGTAGTCCCCCTGGAAGAGAATTCAAATAGATTAGCCTATTGCTACCGGAAACTGGGGGGCGAGGCCGAATTGGTGGTAGCTCTCAGAACCAGGGGCACAATATGTGGGCTGGATTTTTTCAGTGTCAACAGTTAGTGGATTTTGTAATTGACCAGAGCAAACAATGTTAGGTCAGGTGGAGGTATCACCTGATTAGGAAATAGAAAATAGCTGGTGGCTAAAATTAGACACTATCAAATAGCAAAAATGATCATGACTAACAATTAAGGTGGTCAAATCAGAGGTAATTAGAGGATCAAAAGCAATTGAAAGAGAAAGGTTGGAAGGAGGATAAAAGTGTGCCAAAAAAGCAGAGACAAGGGGTAAGACGCAGGTAAAAGTCCATAACACTCACATACATGTCCTTGTAAATTCGCCCGGTTTTTGCGTTTTTTGGAAGGACAGAGGTCGCCATCTATCTGAACAGATGAATCTAATTGATTAAGTGGAATCCTGAATCCTGTATAGTTTAGCCTACCATGGATGATGGCATGAGTGATAGCAAAACCTTCCAACTGACACTCCGTCAAAACTGGAATCGAGCCGTCTCCAATTGTAGGAAGTGGCTCTAATTGCTGATTGATTGTTTAGCCGCGGTTACTGATTGGTAAGTTTGAGGTTAGCCTTTTCATATTTGATGCCTCGCCAGAGCTGTCCTACCAAGACGTGGTCTCTCTAGCTACCCTTACCATCCATCCGCTGCGTTTTATCCAAAAGGCGGGAAGAGATTAACCAGATGCTCCTCCTCTTAGCAGGTGAGCTGAAAGCCGAATCAAGCCTGGAAGATGTCAGGCACATTTAAGTTCCAACCCGCAGGTGCTTGTGATACATGGGGAATACCGGTTTCCATCTCAACAGGTGACGTCTTTGCCTTCAGCCCCGAAGATCTCAAGCCGCTCCTCAGCAGTGATATTAACCGCGTTAATAGAACGATAATGAAATTGCAAAGCCCAACGTTGTTGATCCGAATGGTTGGCTGCTGTACCATGATGGATCATCCCATCGAAAAATAGCACACTGCCTGGGTTCAACGGTACCAACACATCCTTGTCCCTATCAATATCAGTATCACAGATTTGCCAATCCCGCTTCTTGAAATGCAGTTGAGGCGCCTTGTGGGAACCAGGAATGACGTGCATGCATCCGTTGTTGGCAGTTGCTTCATCTAGAGCAATCCAGACGCCAACTACCGTTTCACCTAACGAAAAGTTGAAGTAGGCACAGTCTTGATGCCACGGTTTTTCAGTGCCGAAACCGGCTGGTTTGAGCAGGGCCATATCCTGTAGATGAACCGGCTGGGCATCAATCATTTGAGCGACTATTTGCAGTAGTTTAGGTGCGTAAAAAATCTCTTTGAGCAAAGGTTCATAATCGAGGTAGTTGTAGACCTTACGTACCGCGTTTCGGTATTGTGAGGGTGTTAAATCGTCTACTTGTTTCAGCAACTTTGGCTCAATTTGTACTCCGCGGAAGTCAGAATACTTTTTCTCTATCAGATTATGGATCCCTTCAACCGCACTTTCGATTTCCGCCGTATTAAAAGCATCTTTGACCACCAGATACCCTTGATGGTGAAAGAATTCGATGTCTTCATCGCTCACATGCTCAAACCCATCCTCAATGCCTGCGGCAATTGTGTCAAATTGGTATAAATCAGGTGGATAGTCTAGTTTGCGGAATGTTTTAATCTGGTCTAGGGTAAAACTCATCTCTGACCTCATTAGCGACTACAACTATAATTCAGGCGATTTAGGCTGATTTTAGCATAGTGCCCATGAGGTGTCAAAAGTTTCACCTGATGCGACTTGGGTTGGATAACATCAGCACTACCAGGCCATTATTGGTCAAATTCTAACTCCAATCTCTATTTTTATGACCATAAAACCTTATTTGTCGTTTGAAGATTTATTTTTTCTTTTGTATAATGCCTGTCTTGTTGCTGATCATCAACACAAATGAATTTATATAAGCGGAGCTAAAGTAAAAAAGGTCCCATTTTTCCGATCAGTAAAGTCCCAATTCCATCATTGGTTACTACTGTTCCTTATCAATCGGATTGTCAGCTTGAATCTGTGACTATTTTCTGCTGAGGGTTGAGACATTAGCTTTCAGCATCTAACCGAATTAGGAGAGACATTGCCATGAACCCGTCCGAATCCAACAGGTCAAGTATTCTGACACGCACAGTCGCAGACGAGGCACGCCTTCAGGCTGTGCGTACTTTTGCAGATAACGTGCTAACCAAAGGACAAGACCATTTTAGTGGACAGAACACCCCGCTCTTTATCGACGGCATCCACCTGGATAGTGCCGACCCGGTACAGTGGATCTTCCAAGATCAGCGCTTCACCATCTCTAATTTGGCCAGTCAGCAGAATCTGTTTCGCACCTTAGATCTACTGACACGGTTTTGCGGTGTGCACAAATACCGACAAGCCGCCGAGGAGGCCTTCCGCTACCATTTCGATCATCTGGCCAGCGATTGCGGGCTGTTGAGGTGGGGAGGGCACCAGTTTGTCGATTTGATTACTCTCCAGCCGGTGGGCCGCTTCGATGCTGACCGCCACGAATTCAAATTCAGTTTTCCCTATTATGAGCTAATGTGGAAGGTAAACCCCGAGGCCACCAAGAAATTCATCCGGGCATTCTGGAATGCGCACGTCCTCAACTGGGGCAACCTGGACATGAACCGTCACGGTGCCTATGACCAGCCTATGGGCAAACTCTGGGCCAGCACCTATCAGAATCCTGAGCCTTTTTTCGAAGGACAAGGTCTGACCTTTATTAATTGTGGCACCGACTTGATCTACGCCGGTGCCATGCTCCACCAACTAGGTGGAGAGGAAGGCGCTTTGGAATGGAGCCAACGCTTGGCCCATCAGTACGTACGGGCACGCCATCCAGAAACCGGTCTGGGAGTATACCAGTACAGCAAACCTCGTCGTCAACAGCAACCCCCAGCCGTCATGACCGAAAGCCGACACACCAATTCCAGCTATGGTGACCGAGCGGGAAACCAGTTCAGCCAGGAGTTCGGCGAAGTGGCTCGGGAAGGCTATGCCATTTTTAGCGGCGAGAGCATCTACGGCACAAATGCTTTGGTCCAGCTCCACCTGGCCGAATATCTGGGTACCAAGGGGGCAAATTTTTTAGAGTGGACGATTGATGGCTTAAAGGCCTACATGAAATATGGTTATATGCCCCAAACTAACCAATTTCGACCGATGTGGGCCGACGGTACGGATCTGACCGGCTTTATCTTCCCTCGCTTCGGCTATTACGGCCCGGCCGGAAAAACGCTGAGTCCTTCCCCGGCCAGCCTATCAATTTGGCTCTCCTACGCCCGTGCTTTTCGCCTGACCAGCGACCCAGAGATATGGCAAATGGTACGGTCAATAGCTAAGGGCTATGATCTGGGCGATATCGGTGAAAAGCCGATGAATGAACCGTCCTTGAATCTGGACAGCACTGAGGCCAATCCCCTCGCCATATTTGCGGTGTTGGAAATCTATCGGGCGATTCCTCACCCACTCTATCTAGACTTGGCCCGTCAACTAGCTGATAATATCATTCAACAGCGATTTCACCAGGGGTTCTTCCTGCCTTCAGGAAAACGGATTCACGCCAGTTTCAATGAGGTAGATCCGCTGGCAATACTAGCCGTTGAAGCCGCCCTGCAAAACCAGCTGGCGGAATTGCCACCTTATCTGGCCAGTCGGGGATATATCCATGGGCGATACGACGGTTATGGTAGGACCACCGACAACCATGCTATCTATTCGGTGACGGAGTGATGGGGCGTGTCGTCGGTCTCTAATAGCGCTGAGACCTGATTCGATTGTAATCCGGCTGGGTTGGGGTAATAGCAGTGCCCCAGATGTAAGGATGAAATAATTTATCTAGAATTAACGTAATATCTGCTTAAGTATTTCATGACAAAGCAACCTGAGGTCGCCAATGTTGTTATAATAATGAATGAAATACCAGATTGCTCCGACGTGGATTCTCTATCTTTTTGACAATAAGGTACGCAGATGCCATTTGACATATTGCCACCGGGAAATCTAAATAAGGGTTGAAATAAGTAGGGGTTGCATGGCAAACTGATCCAAGCTCCAAATAGGAATCAATCTGAGATAGAACGAAAGAATTATAGATTAACCGTGCAATAGTGACAATGTCTACAAACTTACCGTCCCCTACATTCGGAAAACTCGATGCATTTATCTTGCTACGACTCAGCTTTTGCTTAAGCGTTTCCAATTTCTTTTAAACAGGTTCTATAAATGTCGTGCTTGCTTTCATCCCCCAGACTATCCGTGGGAAGTATGTCAGTTCCGGTATTTTAATAGTGAAGTAAATTTGTTCTTAAGCCCCCAAATTCCATCTCTTAGGTATACATAGATGTGCATTTTATACCTATTATCAACATGAATGATTATATATTCTTCAAGTCCTGGAATCGTGACTTTCGTTTGTTAGCATTTGCAGTTTGTGGTGTAGGGGCATTTTTTGGAGTTCATTTCGCACTTTTCAATAACTTTATCGTTGACCGAATCGGAATAGAAGCCCACGAGTTAGGCTACATGGAAGCACTGCGAGAAGTCCCCGGATTCCTCAACGCTTTGTTTATCGCAATCATGATCCGCTTTGCACCACCGATTGTCGGTGGACTTTCCTTGATTGTAATGGGGGCTGGTATGGCAGCCTATTCTCAAACAGATAGCTTCTTGGGCATCCTGATTTTTTCGTTTGTATGGAGTATCGGTTTTCATGCTTGGACTCCATTGCGCGGGGCGATGGCGCTGGCTTATTCAGAGGGGGAACAGAAGGGAAAGCCGCTTGGACAGCTCAGGAGCCTTGGAAGTCTCGCAATGTTAGCAACAATTATCTTGTGCATGTTTACTGTGGATCTACTGGAATTTAAAGGACTTTTTCAGATTGGTGGTCTGATTGCGGCTCTTGGCGGTGTGGCGGTGATGTTTGCCTCGCCTCAGTTGCAGGCGGGGAAAGAGGATCGGTTTGTGTTACGGAAACGCTACTGGTTGTTCTACCTGCTCTCGTTTCTTCAAGGGTGGCGCAAACAGATCTTTGTCACATTCGCAATCTTTGCCCTTGTTAAAGTGTACGACACAGACAG
This sequence comes from Candidatus Poribacteria bacterium, assembly GCA_030748495.1. Taxonomy (GTDB): domain Bacteria; phylum Poribacteria; class WGA-4E; order WGA-4E; family UBA9662. The sequence continues at coordinate 7,397 of JASMLX010000193.1, forward strand.
AAATATGATCATCAAACTTGTTCTGATCAATCAAGTGATCGTTTTTATCTTTTCGCCAATGATGGGATGGCTTGTAGATAGGCTCGGCGAGCGGATTATGTTAAGCGCTAGTTATATAGGGTTATTTTTTGTGTTCATTGGCTATGCTGTGCTAAAAAATGCCACACATCTGTATGTTCTCTACTGTATCGATAACTTCCTGTTTGTTGGGGGCATTGCGCTGACGACCTATCTGAACAAAATTGCCCCCACCAGAGATATTAAACCGACCCTTGCAATGGGGGTTACCATGAACCATATTGCTGCGGTGACTTCACCGTTAGTTGGAGGACTAGTATGGATGAAATTTGATTATCGACTGGTCTTTATCGGTGGAGCAGCTTTTGCGCTGACTTCCCTCATCGTTACCCAATGGATGCAGGCTCAGCCAATTATGGTCAAGGTGGAGTCAAAATTCGCTGATTGAAAAACACTCCAGAGTAATCATCGCGTGTGCTAAGTAACGGCACCGATCCGGTTCTCTTACCCTGATTGTCGCTAACAGCTAGCTTTCGGTAAGTCTCCTACCTGCCAAAAGCCCGTTTCACTTTAATCCCGCTGGTAATTTTGGATAAACGGCAACTTTTTAACCCCGCCACTCTGATAGTGGTTTGATCCGTTTTGGAATCGAATCCCAGATCAAGAGTTGGAACCGATCAGCCGGAGGATGTAGCGACTTAAGAGGTAAATGAAATGAGATTGGCTACTGTCGGCGGGCGAATTACCGTATCATGTTATTGATCGACTTAACGGCTTATTGAGCTAATAACGAACCCGTTACTTAGCGAAAGTTAAAAACAGTTAAAACCGTATGAAATCTAAAAGCACGTCCTTGATGGGATCACGGGTGTCTTAACACCTGAATCTAAGGAATGAATCCTCTTACACTGTTTTTGTTCGATAAATCATATCAGTTACTTCACAGAGAGAGGTGTTATGTATGAATGTCCTAGTCACTGGTAGCAGTTCGGGGATTGGGGAAACGATTGCTAGAACGCTGGTCGAGGCAGGACATCAGGTCGTGCTGATGGCCCGGTGTGCCGACCGGATTGTTTCTTTAGCAAAAGAATTAAACGGAGAAGGAGCAGTGTGTGCCCAAGCTGTGCCGGGAGATGTTAGCATTTGGGCTGATTGTGCGAGAGCGGTTGATAGTGGCTTGCAATCGTTTGGACAACTGGATGCTCTGGTAAATTCTGCTGGAACCTGGGTAGATGCTCCATTTATTGAGGTTGAGCCGGATGAGATTCAAGACTTCATCCAGACCGATGTCACAGGTGCGGCCCAAATCTCAAGGGCAATCTTGCCTGCACTCCAAAAAGGTGCTAGGGGTCGAATCATTCACATCAACGGGTTACAAGGCTTCATCCGCCAGCGTCCACCGGTATTGTATGCCGCGGTCGAGTCTGCCGTGCGTGGGCTCTGTGAGAGCTTGCGTTGGGAAGCCGCCTCCTACGGGGTTCATGTTGGACTCATCACATTGGGTTCCGTAGCCAACACTGAACCCGCAACCCCAGAACCGTCTGTTTTGCATCAGGAGGGCAAACGCTACCGGTTGAGTCGATCCGAAGTTACCTCAGCCGTCTTGTTCATGCTTTTGCAACCTACCGGTGTCAATGTGGACGAAATCATCCTGACCCCTTTGGGGCAAGGATGGTAACAGAACAAAATGGGATGGGCTATGCACCACATTCCGCATAGGACGCAATTATAAATCGAAGTTGTTGGCATACTTTCCACGAATAAATTGAGAAGGTGCAACAGTATACCCGGAACAACTATCGGATAGTTTCATATACTATACTCAATTCAAATAGGAAGCCGAAAACTTGGGTTGAATAATTTGAAAATTATCGGTTCAGATATGTTGAAAT